>JAJRAK010000056.1 GCA_028682895.1 Methanomassiliicoccales archaeon | reverse complement strand
ATGTACGGATGAAGGAAACCCCCGCGTTTGAACGAATATTCCCCTTCTGATGAGGATGCAAGTCCGATGGTACGAAAGAGCTGCGGCCATTCCAACGTGGCATAAGTTACCTCTCCGGCGGTGAGCTGATGAGACCGTTGCCCCCAATGGACCTGTTCCCATCGCATGTTCGTCGCGACGATCTTGTGAAAATTCCCGACCATGGACGTTCATCATTCTTCGGGATAATGTTACTTCCCAATCGCAGAATGCAAATACCCCATGCTCCACTTTCAGGTCCATGACCGCCGCGCATGAGATGTTCGCTCCTGTGGATGAGAAGTGGCACAAGGAGGCCCGGCAGCGTTTCGCCTCACCATTCATGGGCACCAACCACGGGCACATACCAGTCGACCCGATGATGCTCTCGCACGCAGCGATCGTCAGTGGTCACACCATCCGGGAGTTCTACGAGAACCCGGAGCTGGGCGCGTATTGCGTCGCCGCCGCCCAGGAGCTTTACGATCTTCTGCCGGTCACGCACTGGTACTTCTCATTGCCCTGGCTGACCGAGCTGGGCATGGAGGTGCAGTACATGGACCTCATGCCCCCGGTGCCCAAGGCCCCGATCGTCTTCGACCCCTCCCAGGTTGAGGACATCCATGTTCCGAGCGCCGAGGACCTGGCCAAGGGATGGACGCTTCACCAGCTTTTCAAGGAGAACGATTACATCGAGAAGCACCTCCCCCAGTTCTTCCTGCCATTGGCCATCGCCTCCGACCTCACCGGGAGCGCCGCCCAGCTGGTGGGCGTGGAGAACTTCATCATGTGGACCATGAGCGAACCTGACCTGGCCCACCATCTCGTCCGTACGTACATGGAGACGGCCGCTTCCGGGGCGGAGGCGATAGCCGCCCGCTACGGCAACGCCATGGTGACCACCGGCTCCGTGCTCGGGAACAACGATATTTTCTCTGATGACATGGTCCGCGACTTCTCCGGGAAGTATCTGAACGAGTTCGTCACCAAGTGCTTCGAGAAGGGCGCCGGTCCGCAGGTGTTCTACCATCTCTGCGGCAATCACGAGACGGACTACAAGGTGCTGAAGGACCAGATGATATGGTCCCCCATGACCGTCATGCACATCGGCTACATGGGCCGCGAGGTCTTCCCGTCCGACCTGCTGGTGCAGGAGTTCGGCGGCTACGCCACCTGCATGGGCACGGTGGACACGAAGGTGATGTTGCACGGTACGCCGAAGCAGGTCTACGAACAGGCGCGGGACCAGCTTCTGAAGGGAAGGGGCTGTTCCTCCGGCTTCATCCTCGGGACGGCATGCGAGGTGCCGCCGTACACCCCGCCGGTCAACATGAACGCCCTGGTGAAGGCCGCTAGGGACTTCGGGACGTACGGGACCTGGTAAAGGAAGGCAACGTTTTATTATTCCGGACGCGCAAATGCGTCTCGGGTCGGGGAATGGCAAGGTCTGAATGGAAGGAAAGTCTGATCGCCCAATGGAACGCCGAGCGCGAGTCCAGGCCGACGGAGAAGGAACGGAGCTACTGGCCGACGACCATATCCGAGCTCAGGATGAAGCTGGCCATCGAAGGGGACCGTTCATTGAAGTGTGATCTCTACCATCGTCTGACCACCGCGCTGGTCAAGATCGAGGATTATAGTTCGGCATTGGAAGTGGTGGAGGAAGGCCTCGGACAGGGGATAGAAGGATGGAACGACCTGCTCCTCATGGACAAGGCCGAGGTCCTGTACTTGATGGGGAGGGAGAAGGAAGCATTCGTACTGGTGGAGAAAATGACCCCGCCCGAGGAGGGGAAGGTCGTTGAAGAAAGTACGTCTTCCGTCCCTACTGATATTGGGACGGAGGTCCGTCTGCTCTGCCCGGACTGCGGCGGCGATGTCAGGTACGGCCTAAAGGCATGCCCACATTGCGGCCGGGAGGTCGGTGAGGGGTTCCGGATCGTGCGCAGGCCGGCAGAACCTCGTAAAGTTGAACACTATCCCATCGCCCGATCGAGCTATAAGGGTGAAGAGGCGGTGCCGCACCGTATGAAGGAGTTCACCATCGGGTTCACTACCTATACGGTCGATTATGACGACCCGGAGAACTTCCTAACCACGCGCCAGTGCCTTACATTAGGACAGGAGACCACGGCCGTCACGGAAAAGGGATTGTACACATGGGTAGGGGCGTTGACGCTGTCGATCTGCTATCTTGTCTTTGTGTTCCTGGCACTAACATCATCGTCCAACAACGGTACGATCATTATGGCCGTCTTTATCTGGGCTATTCTCACTCTTCCGGTAACGGCGATATATCTATGGGTGTTGTGGCCGCCAAAGGACGATAATCCATCAGGCTCTTAGGAAGTCGTCACAGTACAGCTTCTCCGCCCGGAGCAGCTCACCGGCCTTGATCGCTTCCATCAACAGCTCGTCCTGCACGTCGACGATGGCCGCGCCGAGCCCGGCGCCCATGAGCATTCCCAGGTACGTACGGTTGATGATGCTGCGCTCTTTGGCGCCGTTAGAAACGTTCGATAGGCCGACGACGGTGCGCGGCGCCGGGTCGTTGAGCGTCTGGAACAGGTGCATCGCCCTTATGACCTTCATAGCCTGGTCCTGGGCGGCCTTTATGGGCATGACCAGCGGGTCCAGGAACAATCTGTCAGGCATTATGTCATGCTCCATGGCCGTGGTCATCATCAGCATGGCCATCTCGGCGCGCGACTCCGCATCGTTGGGGATGCCGCGCTCGTCCATGGTCAGGCAGATGATGTCAGCGTCATGCTCCTTGGCCAAGGGAAAGATCGCCTGCATCTTCTTCATCTCCGCCGTGGTGGAGTTGATGATCACCTTGTTGCGGCAGGCCTTCACGCCGGCGGTCATGGTCTTGATGCCCGGCGAGTCTATGCACAGCGGCACGCTCGTCACCTCTTGCACAGTATTCACCAGCCATTCCATCGCCGCCGGCCCGTCATCCCGGCCAGGTCCGACGTTGATATCAAGGGCGTGAGCGCCGCAGGCGACCTGCTTTAACGCATGTTCCTGGATGAACCTGGGGTCCCTGTCATCTATAGCTTTCCCCACTTGCACGAACAGGCCGTTTATCCTCTCGCTGATGACTAGCATTGGCACGCCTCGGAATATCATGGACCAGTGCTAGATGTACTTTTCCTCGATGGCCGTGATTCACAATCGTCATCGTTGAACCGTTCCAGACAAAGGAGATGCTGGTCGCCAACCTATCGGGTTGGAACGGGAAGGTTACCTTTATGTCCTGATTGGCAATATACCGGTGGCAAGCCTACTTTTGGTCTGCCTATCCCAATGAAGGCATCCATATGGTCAAGATCGAGAGAGCGGTCGTCAGCGTCTCGGACAAGGAAGGCATAGTCGATTTCTGCAAGGGCCTGAGCGAAATGGGCGTGGAGATAATATCCACCGGGGGCACGGCCAATCTCCTCAAGAGCAACGGTCTGAAGGTGATCGGCATATCCGACTACACCGGTTCCCCTGAAATGATGGACGGGCGCGTTAAGACATTGCACCCTGCCGTATTCGCCGGTCTGCTGGCCAGGAGGGACTCTCCCGAGCACATGCGGCAATTGAAGGAAGCAGGGCTGAAGCGCATCGACATGGTGGTCGTCAACCTCTATCCCTTCAAGGAGACGGTCCTCAGGAACGGCGCCGACCTGGACGAGGTCATCGAGAACATCGACATCGGCGGTCCGTCGATGATACGCGCCGCGGCCAAGAACTCCGATTCCGTTGCGGTCGTCACCGACCCGGCTAAGTACGCCGCACTTTTGCAGGAGATGAAGGAGAACAAGGGCGAGCTCGGTCGATCGACGCTCCGCTCGCTGATGCTGGAGGCCTTCCGTTCCACCGCCTATTACGATTCCTTGATAGCTGCCCACCTGGGGAGCGTCTTCGAGGACGGCTCCTTCCCCGGAACATATAGCATGGGCATGGAGAAGAGGCAGGACCTGCGCTACGGCGAGAACCCGCACCAGACGGCGGCGTTCTATGTGGACCCGTTCGCCAAGGGCGTATGCGTCTCCCGTTCTCAGCAGCTGCACGGAAAGGAGCTCTCGTACAACAACATCCTGGACCTGGAGTCCGCGCTGGAGCTTGTTCGTGAGTTCGACCGGCCGACGGCCATCGTCATAAAGCACACCAACCCCTGCGGGGTGGCGTCAGCGGACAAGATCAGCACGGCCTTCGTGAACGCTTATAACGTGGACCCGTTGGCGGCCTACGGCTGCGTCATCGGTCTGAACCGGGACGTGGACATGGAGACGGCCACGGAGATCGCCAGCCACTTCGTCGACTGCGTCATCGCACCGGACTTCCACGGGGATGCGTTGGAACTGTTGGAAAAGAAAAAGAACATCCGTTTGTTGCGGACGAACGCACCCATAAAGCTGGACGAGTCCCCTGAATGGAAGATGAAGCGCATAAAGGGCGGACTGCTGGTCCAGACCAACACCAGCGTGGAGATCACTCCAGACTCGTTGAAGGTCGTCACCAAGAGGGCGCCTACGGACGAGGAGGTCCAAGCCATGCTCTTCGCCAACAAGGTCTGCAAGCACGTGTGGTCCAACTCCATCATCCTCGTGAAGGGCGAGACCGTGGTCGGCATCGGCGCCGGCCAGATGTCCCGCGTCGACTCATCGATGATCGCATGTCACAAGGCTGGGGAAAAGGCAAAGGGCAGCGTCATGTCCTCGGACGCCTTCTTCCCATTCCGAGACGGGATAGAGGAAGCGGCCAGGGCCGGCGTCACCGCCGTCATCCAACCGGGCGGCTCCATCCGGGACCAAGAAGTAATCGACGCCGCCAACGAGTACGGCATGGCCATGGTATTCACCGGAGTGAGGATATTCAGGCACTGAACTGGATCCCGTCATAACCTTTTCGAGCGCATTTACATTCGATACTAGTGGTC
Organism: Methanomassiliicoccales archaeon; assembly: GCA_028682895.1. Classification (GTDB taxonomy): domain Archaea; phylum Thermoplasmatota; class Thermoplasmata; order Methanomassiliicoccales; family UBA472; genus UBA472. Next base: position 28,815 of record JAJRAK010000056.1, on the reverse strand, counting down.
ATGATCACAATGATCATGATGGTCCTTGTCCCGTCCGTTCAGTCTGCATCCGTTCAAGGGGCACGCCTCCGTCTCCAGCTGTATCGTGGTGTGATCGATGTGAAAGCGTTCCTCGAGCACCTCCTCCAGCTCTCTCAGGACCGGGGAGCACGAGCTCACATCGCGGTCGTTGACGATCACATGTCCGCTCAACGAGTACACTCCGGACGTAAGGGTCCATACGTGCAGGTCGTGCACACTTACCACATCCTCAACGCCCATCATCGCCTTCTCCACCTCCTTGAGATCGATATGGGACGGGACCGCCTCCAGCAGTATGGAGACGGACTGCGCTATCAGACGGTAGGCGCCCACCATGATGACAATCGCTATGCCGATGCTTATCACCGGGTCGGCGGCCTGCCAGTCGAATAAATATATGAGCAGGGCGGCGATGATGACGCCCACGGATGAGAGCATATCACCCATCATGTGCAGGAAGGCGCCCCGGACGTTCAGGTTGTCCTTGGAACCGTGTTCCAGCACCTTGATGCCTACCAGGTTCGCCCCCAACCCTACGATGGCTACGATGAGCATCACCGTGGAGTCGATCTCCATCGGGTCGTAGAAGCGCGTGATCGCTTCACGTATGACGAGAAGCGAGACACCGACCAGTGCGATGCCGTTCACCAATGCCACAAGTATCTCCGCCCGGAGCAGGCCGAAGGTGTGCTTGTCGGTGGCCGCCCTCCCGGCGATCATGGCCGCGCCCAGGCTCATTCCCAGGGCGAGGACGTCGGTGAACATGTGCCCAGCGTCACCTAGGAGGGCCAAGCTGCCGCTCATAATACCTCCGATCACCTCGACCAATGCGAAACCGGCGGTGATTATCAGTGCGAACTTGAGCGCCTTCATCGAACTACGACGGTGGTCATGTTGATGATCGCTCATGATTCCCCGGACGCAGCTCATTGGATTTCATGGTATTGACCTCATCTTCGGTCAAGAGGATTTAATAACGCCTGAACGGATTCGCTTCAGATGTGCCCCCAGGTAATTTTCCACCCCAAAGGACGCGCTGTCGACGTTCCGGAAGGTACCAACCTCCTGGAGGCGGCCATATTGGCCGGCGTGGAGGTGAACAGCGCCTGCGCCGGACGAGGCGTCTGCGGCCGGTGCCGTGTGGTGGTGGAGGGGCCGGTGGATTCCGTTCGAACGGACAAGGTCACCAAGGAGGAATGGGACACAGGATATCGTCTGGCATGTCATTCCAAGGTGACGACCGCTGACTGCACCGTTTTCGTCCCTGCGGAGAGCCAGTTGCAGCCGATGCAGATAGTCGGGGGAAAGGTCAACGAGACGATAAGGGGCCTGTCTCCCCTGGTCCAGGCCAAGAACGTCTTACTGAGGGCACCGTCCTTGCAGGATAACGACGGGGACCTGGAACGGTTGGTGAAGCAGCTCGGGTTCGAACCGGGCGAACTAGAATGCCCGTTACCGGTATTGCGCAAGCTGTCCACGATGATCAAGGAGAAGAGGGACGACGTGATGGTCCTCCTCGCGGACAGGCGTATCATCGACATCCGTCCGGGAGACTCCTCGCATTGCTACGGTGCCGCCATCGATATAGGCACTACCACTGTGGCGATGGAGATCGTCGACCTTAGAACGGGTGAGACGGTCGCACATGTTTCCGATTACAACAAGCAGCTGATGCACGGGGAGGACGTACTCTCAAGGATAATGCACGCTGAGGACCACGGCCTGAGCGGGCTGACGCATCTCATAGTCGATACGATCAATCACATGCTAGCCAGGGTATCCGTCCTCGGCGACGATTGTATGGCGAAGCCGCGCAGGATATGCGCATGTGAGATATCCGCCGTCAGCATCGGCTGCAACACGGTCATGGCGCACATGTTCCTGGGACTGGACCCCACGCGCATCCGTTACAGCCCGTACATCGCCGTCACCAACCTGCCGCCGCTGACCGCCGCCAGGGCGGTCGGCCTCAAGGTCAATCCCAGAGCACCCGTCTATCTCGTGCCAGGGAGGGCCAGCTGGGTGGGCGGGGACGTGGTGGCCGACATCGTCGCCAGCGGACTCGCCAAAAGGGAAGGGACCAGCCTTCTGATAGATGTCGGCACGAACGGCGAGGTGGTGCTGGGCAACAAGGACTGGCTATTGGCCTGCTCCGCCTCGGCCGGACCGGCCTTCGAGGGCGGCGAAGTACGTCATGGCATGCGCGCCGGGGACGGCGCCATCGAGAAGGTTTCGCTCCGCAACGGTGTGGAATACCAGACCATCGGTAACGTACGGCCGAAGGGCATATGCGGCTCCGGACTGATCGACCTGCTGGCCCAGCTGTTCCTCACCGGCGTCCTGGACAAGAAAGGCCATCTGCAGGCCTTGGACCGCGTACGCGACGGGGAGGGAGGGCGCGAGTACGTCCTAGTGTACTCGAAGGACGCCGAGAAGGATGGATACGACCTGCGGGCCACTGGCATGACCTGCTGCCCCATGGACAAGGTGGAGCGGCAGAGGGACATAACCGTCACCGAGACGGACATCACCAACATCATTCGCACCAAGGCGGCGCTCTTCGCCGCGGCCGAGGTGCTGCTGGACACGGCGGACATGACGTACGAGGACGTGGACCGGGTCTTCATAGCCGGAGGCTTCGGTCACCACATCGACCTGGACAATGCCGTGGCCATCGGGCTGCTCCCCGATCTGCCGCGGGAGAGGTTCACGTTCATCGGCAACGGTTCGTTGGAAGGGGCGAGGCAGTGCCTACTGTCCGAGTCGAAGAGGGACGAGGCCATGAAGGTACATCGTTCCATGACATATGTGGAGCTGTCCACGGACCAACGCTTCTTCGACCGCTTCTCCTCGGCCTCGTTCCTGCCGCACACCGACCTGGGGCGGTCCCCATCGCTGAAGTGATCAGACGGTCTCGTCGAAGCCGATGCCCTTTATCTTGACCCGGGGCAAGTGCTTGCGGGCCGCCTTGGCCAGCTCCATCATGACATCCTGCTCCGGGGCAGGACTGAGTATGCCCGAATAGGCGATATCGTTCGGGGTGGACATGAACTGGGTAAGATGCAGCTCGTCCACGTACCCTTCCAGGTCCTTGGCGATGCGCTCCACCTTTTCCGCATCATAAAATCCGGGGATGATGCGCAGCGTGGCCCGCACCTTCTGCCCCTTCAGCAGCTCCATGGTCCTTTTTACCTTGTCCAGCTGCTCCCGGGCCTTGGCCTCGTCCAGCGAGGTCAGGGCGGAATATCCCTTGGCATCGTCCAGCGGTGTCTTGACCTCGAGCACATAGCGGTTCACGGACCCTTTGGTGGCGATGATGAAATCGGGGTCCCAGCCTGTCGTCTTCAGGACGATCTCCTTGCCCCGGCTGTGCAGGGTGCGGACCAGCACCGAGGCTTCCTTGCTGTGCAAGGCCGGCTCGGCACCGCCCACGAAGACGCTCCTTATGCCGTTGTCCGATAGTACGTTAATGACCGTGTCCAGTGTGTAATCCTTAAAGGCGGCCGCGGTGTGCGAGCAGTACTTGCACTGCATCGGGCATCCATAGAACTCGATGGAGGCGTTGGGCTTCGTCCGGTTCAACGTTATCAGCCGCATGAGGATAATATTATTTGGACCACGTATATATTTTATTGCTGAAAAGGATTGATATCCTCCAAGAAGGCTGACGGTCCGTGAACTCGGACAAGGTCCAGCAGGTATTCGGGGAAAGGGCGGCCACGTATGTGAACAGCGCCTCGCACACCGACCAGGAGGTACTTGCCCGCGTGCGCGGTCTGTGCGGTGAGCTCGATGGAAGAAAGGTACTGGACGTGGCCACCGGCACCGGTCATACCGCCCTGTTCCTGGCCCCGTACGCTGGGAAGGTCATCGGTCTGGACCTCACTCCGCAGATGCTGAGGTTGGCGCAGAACGCGTCCGAGGAGAAGGGCATCGAGAACACGGAATGGGTCAGGGGCGACGTCAATGCACTGCCGTTCCCGGACGCTTCGTTCGATGTCGTCTGCTCCCGAAGGGCGCCGCATCATTTTCCAGACCTGGATAGGGCGCTCAGGGAGATGGCCCGGGTGCTGAAGGCCGGGGGCGTAATGGTCATCGACGACCGCAGCGTGCCCGACCACGAGGGCGTGGACTGGACCATGAACCTGCTTGACGGACTTCACGACCGTTCGCACGTGAGGGAGTACAATGCCCGGGAATGGAGAGGGGCGCTATCAAGGGCGGGTCTGAACGTTCGGGAGAAGCAGGAGTACAGCAGGCACCTTCCCCTGTCATCATTGACATCCAACGCCGACAAGGACGACGCCGCTCGGATCGAGAACTTGGTGGCGAACCTACCGATCGAACTGAAACAGCTCATGGGGATCGAGATGGTGGAAGGTGTCACCTACATCGACCACTACTTCATCTCAATAAAGGCCACCAAATGATTTATCTACCGCATCAGATAACATGGTAGTTATGGCCTGGAACTGCGCCGCCACCGGAATTGGGTCGTTCCCGCACATAGACCCGGACAAAGCGGTCCATCTAATGATGTCCAGCATGCGTGAGGTGCCCTATTGGCCGCAGCTGCCCGCATTGGGGTTCCAGGAGAACATGTACGCCCAGTACTGCACCAGGTTGCCAGGCGTCAAGGTCGACGTTCACAGGAAGAAGATAACGGTCGATCTGAACGATTACGATCCTGAGGAGTTCTACACCGCTGTGGTGTCCGATGACGTGGAGCATTTCGCCCATGACAAGAACAGCTTCCACGGTCTCTACGCCATGTTGGACCAGTTCAAGGGCAGGAAGCTGAAGGCAGTAAAGGGGCAGGTCACCGGTCCGGTCAGCACCGGCCTGCAGGTACTGGACCAGAACGGGAAGCCGGCCATCTATGACGAGGCGTACGGCGAGATCATACGGCGGAACCTCAACATGCAGGCCAGGTGGCAGGCCAAGAGGCTGAGGGAGGTCTCCGACCGTCCGATGATGTTCCTGGACGAGCCGTCCCTGACGCTCATCGGGACGCCCTTCGCCTCCGTGTCGCAGCGCCAGGTGGTGGAATGGGTGGACGAGGTGCTGGACGGTGTGGAGGCCATAAAAGGGCTGCACTGCTGCGGCAACACCGATTGGCCGCTGGTACTTTCCACATCCATAGACATGCTCAGCTTCGACGCTTACAATTACGCGCATACAGTTGCTCTGTTCCCCAACGAGGTCACGGCGTTTTTAGAGCGGGGAGGGTCCATCGCCTGGGGCCTCATACCGAACATGGAGGACCAGATAGCCAAGGAATCCGTAGGATCGTTGCTGCAGCGCTTCGAGAGCTACATCGACATGCTGGCCAGGAAAGGCATCAACGTGGACCTTCTTTTGGAACGTTCGCTCATCACACCGCAGTGCGGGCTGGGCGGATTGGACGAGGGCAAGGCGGAACGTGTGCTCCAGCTGCTCAACGGCACGGTGGAGGCCGTCCGGCAGCGTTACGGCCTGGGCGATATGGTATGACCTTTCTGATCGCGGTGGCGGGAAAAGGCGGCGTGGGCAAGAGCACCGTCTCCGCCCTTCTGGTCCGATCCCTTTCTCACAAGGGCACGATGTTGGCGGTGGACGCCGACCCCAACAGCAACCTTGGACAGAAATTGGGGACGGACGTGCCTGGCACCATAGGCGGGGTACGCGAGGGTCTTCTCAGCAAGCAGGGGCAGCTGCCGCGGGACATGAGCAAGCAGGAATACCTGAAGATCAAATTGAAGCAGATACTGGCCGAAGGTGACACGTTCGACCTTCTGACAATGGGGCGGCCCGAGGGCCCCGGCTGCTATTGCTACGTCAACAACCTGCTGCGCGTCTTCGTCGACCAGCTCATGGATTCGTACGATCACGTGGTCATCGACAACGAGGCGGGGATGGAGCACCTTTCCCGAAGGACGTCCAAGAGCATGGACCTCCTGGTGCTTGTATCGGACCCGACCCAGGTGGGCGTAGGCACAGCGGTAAGGCTCTCCGACCTCGCTGATGAGCTGGACCTCAAGGTCGGGCGGAAGCTGCTGCTCATCAACGGCGTCAGGCCCGGGGACGAGGACAGGGCATCGGCCTTGGCCGAAACGTCCGGCCTGCCCTTCCACTTACTTCACGATGACGACATCGTACGAAAAGCTTCCTTCTCCGGCACGCCGCTGAAAGGCGACGAGCCTTTGGCGAATGAGCTCGACGACATCATCCCGAGCCTCTTCCCTTCCAGTAGGCGAAGAGCAGGGTGACGACGACCGCTGTCAGTATGACGGTCATTATGAGCGCAGAACTGTCCGTGGACGCAGGCGGCACCTCTGCCACCTCGCTGAGCGTACCTTCCCCATCGGTGGTGTTGGCGCTGACCGCGTAATAGTAGGTCCAGCCGGTGACGACCTCGGTATCGTAGCCGGCGGTGAAGTTGGCGTCCACCGTATCATAGAGCGTCATGTTGCCCCGGTCCGTGCCCCTGTAGACGTTATAAAGGAGAACAGTGACATTCTCCGGCGGCCCCCAGGATAGGAAGATGCGGGAGCCGTCCCGTTCGGCCGAAAAGTCCATGGGGGCACCGGCGACATCGGCCACGGCCGCTGGCGCCATCATCGAAAGGAACAATATCGCTATGAAGGTCCCCGCCACCGCTCTGAGCACGAGAGGGAATGCGGCATGGCAGACTATATGTTTTGTGAACGATAGCGACCGTGGCATCATCCGTTCATCGATCTCAGGAACTTGGGGATGCCGGACGATTCCTTGGGACCGACAACGATCTTCAGTCCGGTGGCCTCGTTCAGCTTCACGCTCATCCTCGCCACCATCCCCGGGATGATCAGAACGCCCTTGGTCGTTCTCTCCTTGGCATTGCTGGCCAGCAGCGCCTTCTGCACCGCTTCGGCGGTCAGCTTGCCGGCGGAATACGACGTCAGCACCGATAACCCCTCAGTATCGATGACCTGCAGCCACACCGGCACCTTGCTCTTCTCGATGTCCGAGAGCACGGTGAAGTAGGTCAGGGAGAAGTTGGTGGTGAACAATATGGGTGCGTCGGGACCGGGGTTGTTGACCGGGTACAGGTCCGCCTTGACCTGTATCGGCACCTGCGGGTCGGTGTAGATGTTCTGCCTCAGCACCATCAGCGGCAGCGCCTGGGCCGAGGGCAGTTCGTCAAAAGAGAGCAGGCTGCCGTACTTCATGACCGCGGTCAAGGCCATCAGCGTGCCTTCCTGCGTGGCAGGGGTGCTGAGGTAGATCGGGAACCCAAGTCCGCGGAACGTCTTGCGTATGGCGCTGCGCCTGATGACGGTGCACCTTTCCAGCGATTCCTTCATCGTCGCCGGCATGGGATCGAGCACCAGGTCCTCCACCCCTTCCTTGCGTGCCATCTCGACCAGGTCGGCCAACCTGCCCAGGTCGGCCGAGCATAGCACCAGCGGGCAGGAGGCGCCCTTGGCCACGGCGGCCATCTCCTTCACGTTGCTCTCATCGGCACCGTGCAGCAGGGGCCGGCGGTCCTTGACGACCGCCACTGCGGCATTCATGATGGAGGCATCCTTGCAGCGCAATACCAGGGGCCAGTCTGTCATAGAAGCAACGCTCTGGACGAAGGACGCGAACTTGGTAGCGTCGCCGGAGCGGCATTCCGCCTCGATCATATCGAGCTTCAGCACCTGGCCGACGCGCTCGAAGCGCAGCGAACGGGCGTGGCCGAGCTTCTTACCCAGCTCATCGGCGCTCATCATATCGTTCACGCGAAGGGCGAGGGCGGTCGGATGGAAGAAGCGCTTGTCGTGACGGTACAGTTCCGTCTCATCTCCCATGTCCACCACGTTCTTCCCGGAGCCGACGCGCACCAGGCGTATCGGCGGAGCGGACGAGCTGGCCAGTGCGTTCCGTCCGGCATCGCTCAGGTACGGGCAGTCGTCCAGCTTCGCCTTGTTGTTGGCCAGCTGCATGGCGAACGCCAGGCAGGTCGGGTTCTTGCACTCGCCGCAGTTCTTCTTCGGAAGGTGCTTGAATATCTCGATGGCCGTGGGCATCAGTCCTCACCCCCCAGTCCCGAGATGGCCTTCCGCGCCAGCGTCATGGCGTCCGGATGTCCCAGCACCAAGATGTCCGCACCGGAGAGCAACGCCGCCAGGGCGGTCGTCCCCTCCCACCATATCGCCCGCTCGGCGGTCTCGCCGGCGTTCGGGACCTCGTCCGTCACCTCGCGCGCCTTCCAGGCCGGGGTGCAATCGCATATCATCGGCACTTGCAGCATGGCATCGCCGGCCAGCGCCGCTATCCGTATGCGCTCGTTGACGGAATAGGAATATTCCAGCCCCATGCCCAGGGCGGCCATGAGCGGGTCGATGACCACGTCCTTCTTGCCCACCCCGTAATCCGTGAGAAGTATCACGATCTGCTTGGCCAGGTTTATGTCCAAGTTCGAAAATCCGATGACGGCATGACCGTTGGCCATGCCCGCGGCGGCCACGGACTTGTATCCGCCCTCCTCCGCCTTTCCCAGGAGCAGGCGCTCGCCCTTGGCCCTCTCGCCGACCTTCTCCATCACCTTGGCGTCCTTCTCCTCATGCCCGCTGCCGTAGACGATCAACGGAAGGTCCACGGCCTTCATGACCGCGGCCACGGTGTCAGCGGCGCTCTCCGTTGAGGCGTTCCGCTCCTCGGGGTTGGTGGACGTCAGGTGCAGGCATATCATGTCAGCGCCTTTGGCCTTCCAGGCCTTGGCCCAGCTCACGGCGTCGTTCACATCTTCCCCGAAAACGGCGCGTATCGCCTGGGGCACGTCCTCCAGCGAGTCCGAGACGGAACCGGCCAGGGCGATCTTGCGGCGGGGACCGTCCTCGAAAGAGAGGAAGGGCAGCCCTTTGTTGCCGCCGACCGTGACGGTCGCCCGAGAACCTCCTCCGGCCTCAGTGCATCCCAGCTCCATCTCGCCGATCGAACCTGTCCACTTCTCCTTAGGCACCGGTACCTCTGCCATATGCGAACACCTCAAAGCAACGAGGGCATTCTCAAGGCAGGGTGGTCCACCTTGATCATCCACTCCATCAGTCCTTCCGCGTCGGTGACGACGGTCTCGTCCGCCACCTTGTCCAGGAAGTCTGGCATTCCCAATTCCTTTGCTCTATTAATAAGCTCTTCCCTCAGCGCTTCCTTGAGCATCGAGGGCATCCAGGCAATGCGGGGAAGCCCGCCGTCCCCGCTGATGAACTTCTTGCTGACCAGGTAGCGCCGTCCGACGCCGATGAACCCGGGCGTCTGCTTTCCGCCGCCGATGCTCCCCGCCAGCGTGGAGAACTTCATCCCCACCGGGGTCATGTCCGGGAACTCGCGGTTGACGACGATGACCGATTGCATGTCAGGGCTCATGGCCACTATGCATTCGAAACAGCCGCAGGATGTCATCGGGTCCTCCATCAGGCTGTAGGCGCAGAAGCGTGACAGCTTGCCCCGGGTGAGCGCCTGCACCGCCTCGTTGACCCCTTTCCAGGAACCTTTCACAGGGTCCTCGCACTCGCCCTTCGCTATCGGTTGGTTCGGTCCGGACGGGACGATCTCCTTGCCGGTCTTGGCATCCAGCCAGTTTATGGCCCCGCACAGTCCCATGCGCTCCGGGGTGACGATGCACACGTGATCGGGAGCGAACGACTGGCACATCAGGCACGAGTAGAAGGTGTCCACGCTCTCATCGGTAAGGCCGGCCATTCGCTCCTCTCTGGACTGATACGCTCTCAACGCCTCTGGAATGTGCGACCGCAATTCCGTCTCATCGGTGACGATGGTGACCTGCACACGCGATACGATGTTACCAAACTCCTCCTTGAGCTTGGTGATCAGTATGCGCCCGACATGCTCCAGGCGGAACCCGGCCTTGAACGCCTTCTTGCTAAGACGTACCCAGTTCATGTTCCTCTGTCCGGTGTGCCACAGTCCTTCGGCAAAGTTCAGGTAAAGATGGATGCGCCGTTCCATAACGGACTCGAAGTCCTCCTGCATGCGCTTCCCGAACACGTCCACCAATATGGCCATGGGCGATTGCGATCCCTCGGCCATATGGTCCACGTCCGGACCGATGACCGTTATGACGCCGTCCCGCACTTGGTCCTCGTCCCTCATCCGCAACAGTTCGAAGGAAGGCGTCCGTCCGCCCCCGGCCTCCATATGGGTATCGGGGCGCCGTACGGTCTCACCTTCGAACGCAGGTCCGAAGGGAACGGGGATGTCGACCACGGTCACGACCGTTCGTATGTCCCTGGATTCCAATCCCCCCTGGAGCATGTCCTGCGGCTCCTTGTGGAACAGAAGGTCCGGTACTCCCTCCACCAGCTGGTCCGTGACTATCGGGACATGATGCCCGAGCGCGGCCAATGCCATGGCCGCCCGGCAACCGTCCAACGGTCCGTAATGGAGCACGAACGCCTTCGGTCTCTTGGCCAGATAGGCCGACAATCGCTCTGTATCTCCCTTCTCCACACCGCCGAACGAGAGCGCGGCGCGGGTGACGAAGTCCAGGGCGTGGACCAACTGTGTGAAGTTGCCAAGCGGGTAGAGCATCATGCCTAGCCCCATCTGCACCTCGTTCTCCTGCAGCACCCGCACCACCTCGTCCGCGGCCATGATGAGCATCCCGCGCGCCTGCAGCTCTCTTACGGTAGATACCAGCTGCTTCCGGTCATGGGGCATTCCCATGAGCACCGCCGCCCCGGGGATGGTGTCGTCGACGAGAGCGAGGCCGAGCTCGCGCAGCACCTTGTCCGGGATGAAGCCGACGCAGACGGAACCGGCGTGCGGGTCCCCATCCAGATAGCGGAGCGCTTCCAACGCTTCCGCGGCCACTAGTGCCGATCGTCCGGCGGCCAGGGCGTCTCCCAACCCTCTTTCCGACGGTAGGGCGGAATACTTGACCACGATCTCCAGCAGCTCGCTCGCCTTGGTCACCTCCGCTCCGTCCCAACCTAATATGCAGGGCAAGGCGTACGCCGTCTCCGGATATTCCACGGGAACGTCGCCCCTGCGCTTGATGAGCGATAGAAGTGCCACATGGGCCAGGGCCAGGGCGATCTCCGCCCCCAGGAACCCCCGGGCGATGACCTGGGCGTTGCTCGCCTGCGCGGGCGGGGGCGGACCGTAACGGTGGGGGAGGCCGCTCATCCATCTCCTTCTCTCCATCTCTCTGGCCATGTCCTCCTGACTGTCCATCAGCGAGCCACCGAACAGATCGCGGCAGGTGCTGTGCATGAACTCGCTCAGGATCGCGTCCAGCCCAGGACCGGTATAGAGCACCGGACATCCAGACATGGCCCTGGCGAAGGCCATCGAGACATCGGTGGTCCTGCATCCCAAAGGCAGCTGCCCTTGTCCTACGGCCAGGTCCTTGGCCAGTTCGCGCCGCAGCGTCTCGAACGTCAGCCACATGGAGGAGCGTCCTCCTTCCATCACGACCTTGCCTTCCACGTCCCTAAGGGCCGCCCTACCGCCATCGTCCTCCAGGACCAGTCCCCGGACCATTCCCTCGCGAAGTCCAAGTACGAGCCCTTCGGGCGCCTCCACGCCCCGGCGTTCCTCCAGAACGTCACGACACCAGGCCAGCATGGTGCATGAGAGTGATTCTCTCAGACAGAGCAGGACATCATAGGCCCCGCCATTCGGGACGCTCTCCAGGGGTGCGAGCAGTCCGATGCTCTCCCACACCTTCCTCTCCTTCAACGACATCGGACCGACCCCGGCCGCCCTGGCCAGGTCCCTGTCTATCAGGTCCAGGCATCTGCCCAGGTCCACCTTCCACAGGTCGTCGGCGCGCAGGATGTCGGTGACGGAGGCGATGATCCGCCTCTCGTCATCGCTCCCCTGGGCGGCCTGCAGGGACGCGAGGTAGCGTTGCCGCTTCTCCCTTATCTTTTGCAGGGCATCGCCGGTCTTCAAGTGTCCCAGTATCGCGAGGTCTTCGGGCAAGAAAATGCTCTCCGGTTCCAACAGGGACCCAACGGGTTAGCGCCGATATAAATTTGCGTCATCCCTCTTCGACAGGTCAAGATCGTTCGTAAAAATGGGAACGAAAGGAGTTTCAGGGAAAAAGCATCGGTTCAGGCGCGCGATTGTGCCGCCAGCACCCTCTCGCCGCGGTTGTTTATGAACAGGACACCGCCCTGGCTGAATACATGGAATGTCTCCGGCAGGTTCTCGATCAGCGAGCTGACATTGCCTAGCGACTTGATGATCTCGATGAGCTGGCCGAACATGGACGACGGGGTCCCGGCCTTCTCCATGTATACGTCCGCGCCGTTCTGGACCGCCTCGATGGCCAATCCCTCGCGGCCGTTTCCAGTGATCATTATGAACGGAAGGTCGTGATGCATCGAGCGCAGCGCGCTCAGGAACTGCATGCCGTCCATTCCCGGCAGCGTGTGGTCGGAGACCACTATCTGGTAATTGCCTCTGGACACCATCTCCAGCGCCTCTGTCGGAGACGATACGTAGTCAGCGTCCAGTAGGTTCTCTCTCTGGAAATATTCCCTGCACAGTCTTAAAAAGCCCTCATCATCGTCCAAGATGAGCACTCTTATCTTCCCTGCCCCCGATGTCATAGACATGGTTGCTCCCATCCAATGAAGCAGTGGTGGGCGGATATATCAAATGTGTGCCTCTGATTCTCCACGGGGACGCGCTTCCAGCGATAGGATTAATACCGATTCCGCCGGTAATTGCCCAAGGGAGATCACATGTCGGGACTCGATAAGATATTGACGAAAGAGGTCATCAGCGCGGACGCGAAGATCATTGGGACCGTAGGGGGCATCGCTGTCGATTCCGACAACTGGAAGGTACCCGCGGTCCAATTAATCGTTAAGAAGGGGAACGAAGAGGCGTTGGGGCTCAAGAAGAAGGCCATAGGCACGCAGAAGGTCTACATCGCCACGACGCAGGTGTCCTCCGTCACGGACACGGTCACCTTGGCGGTGAAGATGGACCAGGTCAAGGAGGTGCTGGTGGACAACAAGAAGGTGCCGGTCACCCACGACGATCTGCTCAAGAAGAAGGTCGTGACCACCGACGGCAAGCAGGTGGGCGTCCTGGACGACATCTCGTTCGATGGTGGAAAGACCTGGGAGATCACCCAGATCAGCATCAAGATGGACAAGGCGGCCAAGGAACCCCTTGACCAAAAGAAGGGCTCGTCCGTCACCATACTGGTGAAGGACGTCAAGACCATCGGGGACATGGTGATGCTCCGATTGGACATGGACGGGCTGAAGGACTATCTGGCCAGGAAACCGGTGTCCAAGAAGTAAGGTCTTTGCAGGCCGCCCCCTCAGGCGGCCCGGGTCCTTTGTTCACCGTTCAGTTCCGGGGAGGCCATCAGGTATCCGCCGAAGGCCATCATCCAGATCAGGGCAGGATAAGCTATCATCCTCTCGACGCCGCCATGGCCTATGCTACCGGAGACGTCCAGGGAGCCGCCGTCCACCATCACCATGATGGGCATGAACATCAGCCCCAGCACGCCCATCAATATCGATGCCTTGTCCAGAGGGGACACCGCCATCCTCCCGACCACGATGGCCTCGATGTTCATGAACAGGAACGCAAGCAGGGCGAATATGCCGTGCAGGCCGGTTGGGTTGTCCAGCGGGATGGCGCCCGCCCCCATGCCTCCGATACCGCCTAGGACGAAGATGATCAGTATCTTCTTGTCGTCCATCACCTTATAGAGCACGTACCCGGCGGCAAGGTTGAGCAGACCGATGAGGATGAGCGACACGTTGAACAGCATAGCCGTCTCCGCGATGGTCCCTAGGTCGCTGATGGCGTTCTCATGCATGCTGTAACCAGGGGCGATGGACTCCCCGAGCATCATCGCCACCATGAACTGTGCCGCTCCCAGCGCCAGCAAGGACCCTGCCCATCTCTTGTTGATGAACTCCATGATATCAATGGATGCCAGGGAGGAAATATCAATTTTTTTGACCGGCGGCATTTCGTCCTAATGATGAACAAGGAGGATGCCTCTCCCGCATCATGGCGGACTTTAAGTCAATGGTGCTCATATCATGTCGAGCAAATGACACAGGTAAGCCCGAAGAGGAAGGGTCGGAAGGTCGACCAGAGCATAAGCATCGGGACGACCGAGGGCGGGATAAAGGTAATCGTGGAGAACGTGCCCCACGTTCATACGGTGGCCCTATCGGTCACCGCCGAGGTCGGGTCCAGGGACGAAAGGAAGGAGGAGAGCGGCATCTCCCATTTCCTGGAGCATATGCTCTTCCGCGGGACGAAGACCAGGGACTTCCGTCAGGTCAACGAGATGATCGAGACCTCCGGCGGCTATCTTAACGCATACACTACAAATGAGTTCACCTGCTTCTACACCTTCACCATCGACGAGTCCCTCAACGTAGGCGAGGACCTTCTATCGGACCTGTTCCTGAACCCGCGGATGGACCAGTCACTGGTCGACCTGGAGCGCAACATCGTCAAGCAGGAGATCGGCATGCGCATGAACGAGCCGTCATCGCACCTGCGCACCAAGATGATGGAGGTGATGTTCAAGGGCAACCCGCTGGCCCGGTCTATATTGGGAACGCCGTCCAGCCTGGACGCCTTCGATTCTGATTTCCTATCGAACTTCCACCGCTCGCATTACCATCCTCCCCACGTCGTGGTGTGCGCCGTCGGGAACGTGGACCCGCAGAGGGTGCTCGAATGGGCCGGGCGTTTCGATCACGTCAGCGGGGAGGCGGCGCCTCTGAGGAGGAAAGTACCGAAGCATAACACCGGGACGCACTTCTTCGTGAAGGGCTCGGACCGGGCGTACATCGGTCTGGGCACGCCGGCGTTCTCCGCCGCGTACGAGCTGGCCACGGCACAGTCCGTGCTCTCCACCATATTGTGCGGCGGTACGTCCTCGAGGCTGAGCCACAGGATACGCGAGGTCGAGGGGCTGGTCTACTCCATCTCCATGTACCCGCTCACCTTCAAGGACTGCGGCTCCATGATGATGTACTGCTCCACCTCCATGGAGCAGGTGCCACGGCTCTTCGATTCCTACGGGCAGGAGATGGCCCGGCTGAAGAAGGAGGGGCTGGAGGAAGTGGAGCTGGACAAGGCCAGGAACGTGCTGAAAGGTTCGTTGCTCCGCAATGCCTGCCGTCCGGACCAGAACATGAGCTCCCACCTGTACGAATATCTGGAGATGGGACGGGTGCAGAGCATCGAGGAGCAGCTCCATGACCTGAACGCGGTCACTGTCGAACAGGTGATGAAGGTTGTGGATGTCGTTCTGAAAAGGGAAAAGGTGTGCACCACCATCTGCGCCGGTGAGGAGATGAGGGCGGAGACGGTGGAGGCGGCGGACTCACTGGACTTCTAAGGTTCCACCACGAGCAGGGACTGTCCGCCCTCGACCGTCTCGCCCGGCCGCACCTTGACCTCTTTGACCTTGCCGGCCACCTCGGTCTGGACCTCGTTCTCCATCTTCATCGCCTCCAGGACGACGACCACCTGGTTGGCGTTGACGGTGTCGCCGACCTTGACCTTGACGGACATGATCTTGCCGGGCATCGGCGCCAGGACGGAACCGGACGGGCCATCGGTCTTCCCGCCCTCCTCCGTATCCACCTCGATGCGCTCTATCTCGCGCACCTGCTGCAGCTTCAGGTCCATGGTGCGGTCCTCGGAGGTGACCTTGGCCCCGACCTCCAGGTCGCCCTCGATGACGACGGACGTCGCCTCACCGTTCACCACGACCTTGTCCTCCTTCACGATGCACTTGAAGATGTTGTCGTCGATGTCGACACGATAATCGCCGGCGTTCTTCTCCACGTTCACTTCATATTCCTGACCGTTGACGATGATGCGCAGCTTCAGAGCGGCCACCCCCCGTTCCCGACGGCCTCTCTGCGGGCAGCGTACTTCCAGCCGTCCAGCCCCGTGGTCGGCGCCTTGCTGGCCGCGTGCTTCTCCGTGGAGCGCATATACAAGACCGCCACCGCGGCCAGGTCCTTCAGGTTGACTCCCTTCTCCATCATCTGGCGGTGCTTGAAGTAGTCCAGCGCCACCTGTGGGAACAGCGCGTAAGAGAGGACGTCCTCCTCCGAGCATGCCATGTGCTCCTTGCAGGCGTACTCCTCTATCTGCTTGCAGAGCTTTTCGAACTCCGGCTCCAGCAGGTCGGCCGGCCTAACGGTTATCGGTTTTTCGTCGCCGATGATCTTGCGCCTGATGGCCGGGTCGATCTCCCTCGGCGTCTTCCCGTACAGGCCTCGCACCAGGTTCTTGGTCTCGTTCGTCACCATCTTGTACCTTTCACCGGTGATGACGTTGAGCACGGCCTGCGTGCCGACTATCTGCGAGGTGGGCGTGACCAATGGAACGTGACCAAGGTCCGCCTTTACCCGCGGTACCTCGTCGTACACGTCGGCCAGGCGGTCCTCCTTCTTCGCCTCCCGCAATTGGGAGATCAGGTTGCTGATCATGCCGCCCGGGATCTGGTAGACCAGGACGTTGGTGTCGATGCCGCTGAACCCGCTCTCGAAGGCATGATATTTTTCACGGACCGTCTTGAAGTACTCGGCTATCTCGGACAACTTCTTCAGGTCCAGCCCGCTGTCGTACTCCGTGCCACGCAGCATGGCCACGATGGCCTCGGTCGGCGGCTGTGATGTGGCCAATGACATGCTGGATATGGCCGTGTCTATTATCTCCGCTCCGGCCTCCACCGCCTTCATGTAGGTGGCCGTGACCATCCCGGAGGTGGCGTGGCAGTGAACGTGCACCGGGAGCCCGATGTCCTCGCGCAACTGTTTGACCAGTTCGTAGGCGTCCATGGGCGCCAGCAGTCCTGCCATGTCCTTGATGCAGATGGTGTCCGCCCCCATCTCCTGCAGTTTGCGGGCGAACTTCACGAAGCCTTCGATGGAATGCACAGGCGATATGGTATAGGATATGCTGGCCTCGACCACTCCGCCGTACTTCTTCACGCTGCGCATGGCCATCTGCATGTTGCGGTGGTCGTTCAATGCGTCGAAGATGCGGAACACGTCGATGCCGCGCCTCTTGGCGTTCTTGATGAACTTGTCCAGTATGTCATCGGAATAATGCCGGTAGCCGACGATGTTCTGACCGCGCAGGAGCATCTGGAACGGCGTGTTCGGCATCTCCTTCTTGAGCTTGCTTATCCGCTCCCAGGGGTCCTCGCGCAGGTAACGCAGACAGGTATCGAAGGTGGCGCCTCCCCACATCTCCACGGACCAGTAGCCGATCTCGTCGAGCATAGCGGCCGCCGGAAGCATGTCCTCCGTCCTCATCCTGGTCGCCAGCAACGATTGGTGGGCGTCCCTGAGGACCGTGTCGGTGATCTTGATCTTCATGCTTGGCACCTCATAGCGGCATGTTCCCGTGCTTCTTCGCCGGCCGGGCCTCGCGCTTGCGGTCCAGCATGTTCAGCGCTTCTATCAATCTCATGCGGCTGTTGCTCGGCTCGATGATATCGTCCAGGTAACCGCGCTCGGCAGAGAAGAAGGCGGAGGCGTACAGCTTGCGGTACTCCGAGATGAGCGTGTCCCTCTTCTCCTGCGGGTCGTCGGCCATGATGAGCTCCTGCTTGAAGACGACGTTGATGGCGCCCTCCGGCCCGACGATGGCGATCTCGGCCGTCGGCCAGGCCAGGTTCACATCGCAGCGCAGGTGCTTCGATGCCATCACGCAATAGGCACCGCCGATGGCCTTCCTGGTGACCAACGTGACCTTGGGGGTGCTGGCCTCGGCGTACGCGTACAGGAGCTTGGTGGCGTCCCTGAGCAGCGAGGAGTTCTCCTGCTCCACGCTGGGCATGTAGCCCGGTACGTCCACTAATGTCACGATCGGGATGTTGAAGGCATCGCAGAACCGCACGAAGCGTGCCGCCTTCATCGAGGATGCGGCATCGAGCGTACCTGCCAGCACCATCGGCTGGTTGGCGACGATCCCGACGGGGCCGCCATCCATGTGGGCGAAGCCTATGATGATGTTCTTGGCGAACAGCTCCTGCACTTCCAGGAACTCGCCCTTGTCCACTATCTTGCGTATGACGTCCTTCATATCGTACGGCTTGGCCGGGTCCTCGGGGATGATGGTGTCCAGCGAATCGTCGCGGCGTTCCGGGTCGTCCCCCGTGTTCTTCTCCGGGGGCTGCTCCATGTTGTTGCTCGGCAGGTACGACATCAGCTTCCTGACGTGCTTGACGCATTCCATGTCGTCCTGGGCAACGAAGTGGGCGGAGCCCGAGTGCGAGGCGTGAACGCTAGCTCCGCCAAGGTCCTCGAAATTGACCGTCTCGTTCTGCACGGCCTTTATCACGTCCGGCCCGACCATGAACATGAACGACTTGTCCTTGACCATGTAGACGAAGTCGCAGAGCATCGGCGCGTAGGCACCGCTGCCCGCGCACGGTCCCATGACCATGGCTATCTGCGGTATGACGCCCGACGCCAGGGAATGGCGGAGCATGACCTCGCCGTAACCTGCCAGGGACTCGACCCCTTCCTGCAGTCGGGCGCCGCCAGAATCGAACAAGGCGATGACCGGGCAGCCGGTCTTCACCGCCAGGTCGATGACCTTGCATATCTTCTTGGCGTGCATGCGGCCGACGGAACCGGCGAAGACGGTGAAGTCCTGGGCGTAGACGAACACCTGCCTTCCCTCGATCGTCCCCTTCCCGGTGACGACCCCGTCCCCGGGAAGCTTCTGCTTCTCCATGCCGAAGTGGTAGGCCTGATGCGAGACGAACGTGTCAAATTCAGTGAACGAGCCGGGGTCCAGCAATGCATCCACACGTTCGCGGGCGGTCATCTTGCCCTGCATGCGGTGCGCCTCTACCCGTTCCGCTCCGCCGCCGGCCCTCGACCGCTTCTTCATGTCCCGAAGTTCCTTGACCTTGTCCTCGCCCATTTTGACCCCTCCAATATTCGTGCTCATTGCTTATGAACGTTGTCAGTTTCGAATCGTACCTGACCCTTGTCCAACGGTACGACGTCGTGCACCGAGGTGGCGCGATATATCATGCCGTCCTCGGACCTCATGACCAGGGAGCCGTCCTCCTCCAGGTGCATCCCCTTCCCTTTCACCTTCTGGTCCCCTAAACGCACCTCTACGTCCTGACCGATGGACTCGGAGTACCTGGCGTACTCGTCCAGGTCGCGCTCGCCGCGCTTGAACTTGGCGTAGAAATCGTCCAGCTTGAACAGCAGCACGTTCATGAAGTGCTCCTGGTCCAGCTCCTTGCCGCACATGTCCTTCAGGCTTCCCGCCTCCGGCGTCGTGAGCGCTGACGGGTCGGTGTTCAGGTTGATGCCTATGCCCATAACAAGGAAGCGCGGTTCCCCGCCCCGGTAGCAAGCCTCGACGAGTATACCGGCCACCTTCCTGCCGTTCAGCTTCACGTCGTTCGGCCATTTTATTCGCGGGACGGCGTGGCACGCTTCTTCGATGGCCTGGGCCACTGGCAGGCATGACATCACGGTCAGGAGCGTCAGGTCCTGGGCCTTCAGCTCCGGCCGCAATATGATGGAAAGATAAAGTCCGCCGGGAGGCGACTCCCAGCTTCTTCCGGTACGACCTTTACCGCCGGTCTGGCGCAAGGCGGTGACGACGGTGCCCTCCACCTCGCCATCGATGGCCAGGGCCTTGGCCGCATCGTTGGTGGACACGACCTCCTCCTTGACCAGGACCTTGCGGCCTATGAGCATGTCAGGCCTCAAAAGGACACGGGGCCCTTGCTGCGGAGCTTGAAGTCCCCGCCCAAAGCGGCCAGGGCCTTCTCCGCGACCTTGTCCAGGTCCTCGCTGTGGCTGAGGTCCGCTACCAGGTCCAGCACCATCTTCTGCCCGTATACCAATACACGGGACTGGACGGCGAGCAGGTTGGCGTTCTGATTTGCCAAGGCCTCGGTGGCCTTGAATATGGCCCCGGGCCTGTCCGGTATCTCGAACGACATCTCCACCAGCTTACAGTCCTGGGGCAGGAACGACATGGACAACACCCAAGAGTCCACGTCCCCGACCATCATGACCGGCGTACCCTCCTTCACGGAGTCGAGCTGGTCCAGGTAGTCCTTGGGGATGGCGAAGCTGTCGTCCTTGATGGCCGACGGGCTGCGAGAGACCTTCTTCAGGGTCTTGACCTTGATCTTGGACTGCGGTGCCGTAAGCCCCTTCGTATAGCGGTCGCTGATGTGCGAGGTGCTGAGCTCCAGTCCCTCGACCTTGGATAGCGCCGCAGGCGAGGTCCGCCTCAGGGCGTTGAAATCCTCGATGAGCTGGGTAGAATCGCCGTAGTACGATAGGTCCACCAGCATCTTCCACATCATGGAAATGCCGCAGGTCATGCTGAGCGATACCGAGTTCAGGATGTCCACGTTGCGGTCAGCTAGGAACTTGGAGGCCTGGGCGCAGGCGCCGGGGGCGTCTATCATGTGGAACGTCAGGTTGCAGAGCTCGCGGTAGTTCTCCGGTCCGAAGGTGGAGAGGACCATCTCGTGCCCGCGGGAACCGTTCTGCTCGTACCTGAAGAGCGTGGAATAGACCTGGCTACCGTCTTCCAGGCCCAAGCGCTGGCGGATCGAATCTCCTATCCTTACCTTTCCGTCCTTGACCCTACCGAAATCCCATAGTTTCATCTGAGGACCCAATCGCCAAATATTCTATTCACTGATAAAGATTATCATGCGAATCTTCTAAGGAATCAGATTATTCCTGTGAATTTCTGCGAATATTGCTAGCATGTCTACGCATAAAGCAGTTCGCTTGACAAGACCATAACGATATCGGCACCAGAACGGAGGGAAATCAGTCCTCGTCCCCGCCCAGCTCGTACTCCATCATCTCATCCACGCGGCAACGGCAGTTGACGCAGTCGGTCAAAGGCTCGGTCTGCGCCATGCGCGCTCCCCTGGCCGTCATCTTCCGCACATGTCCGCCCTCCATCTCCACCAGTCCGCGCTGTTCCAGTTCCAGCATTGCGGTGTTCACTGCCTCGAGCAGCGTGCCGTCCTCCCCGTTCAGGGCGGCATACACCTGGTTCAGGTTCCTCACGGGGGAGATGACCCCGATCACGGAGCGGTGCACTCCGAGCTTTCGCAGCGCCGGCACGAAAGGATTGAAGAAATCGATGGCGATATTTTCAATGTCCAGCTGGACGCCTTCAAGCTCCGGCGGCACGTACCATTGCAGTTCCGGCGGCTCGAACACATCGTCCCAGTTGTTCGACGCGAGATCGCAGAGCTTCTCCTGCGGCACCTTCCAGCGAAGGATGAGCGGATAGTTGCTCAGAAGGAACGCCAAGCTGTTCAAGACGTTGCGCGGGTCCCGGGACACAGGGCGGCAGAGGTCCTTCACGTCCACAAGGTCATCGGCGTTCATGTCGAGACGGGATGACCACATCAGGTCGAACATGACCATCTTTGGCAAGTTGACGGTATAGGTCGACGTCACCCGGTAAGGGCTGCTGAGGATGGACTGCCCCTCCTCCTCGACGGCCCTCATCAGACCGGCGGGAGTGACCAGCCAGACCCAATCGTCCCAAAGGTCATCGGGTATCTCGTCGAAGCTAACTTCCATGCCCCATCAAAAAAGCTTCCCTGATTTATAGTATCTGCCAGTCCTGCGGATATTTTCATATAGTCATTATACAGTACCGCACTACTTAGTAGAGGGCTACTTAAAATGGCCCTGCCCGGATGGTCGAAGCGAATGTTCGGCAAGATAATGATGTACAATGGGAACAGGATAAGCCCCTCCCAAATGACCATGCTGGTCCTGATAATGCACAGGCCCATGTACGGTTATGAGGTGGTCAAGGAGCTGCGCGAGAGGTACGATGGTATATGGGTACCTCAGACGGGGGCGGTGTACCCTGCGCTCAGGAAGCTGCAGGACCACGGCCTCCTGACGGTGGAGAACGTCGATGGCAAGGACTACTACCACGTCAGCGATGAAGGCATCCAGTGGATAAAGCAGGAACTGATGGAACTGCCGTCCGGCGCAATATTCATGATGCGGACGCTGGAGGTGCTGGGCGAGGTGGCGATACGAAGGTCTGCCACGGACGAGGGGTTCGTTCCCATGGACATGCAGTCCCCCGATGACCAGCTCAAGCATATGTACCATCTTCGCGAGATGATGCAGAAGAACCTGCGCATCTTGGACGTTCACATTGCCGAGCTCGAGAAGGAGGGGCAGAAATGAGGGCGCTCGCCAAGGCACAGGGCGATGACCTCACAAAGGGAGATGATGGAAAATGATACTGAAATACCTCAAGGCCAAGGAATGGGCGCTTGTCGGCGTTTGCACGGCGCTCATCGTTTTCCAGGTGTGGTTGGACCTGGAGATCCCGGACTATATGTACTCCATCACCAACCTGATCCAGACCGGCGGCTCGGTCGAACAGGTGATGAACGAAGGATGGCCGATGCTCGGATGCGCGCTGGGAAGTCTTCTCACGGCGTTGATAGTCGGATATCTGGCATCCTACGTTGCGACATCGCTGTCAAAGCGCCTCCGCACCATGCAGTTCAGCAAGGTGCAGGCGTTCTCCGCGAACGAGATCAACAAGTTCTCCACCGCCAGTCTGATCACCCGCGCCACCAACGATGTCACGCAGGTGCAGATGGCCGTGGCCATGGGCCTGCAGGTCGTGATCAAGGCGCCGATCCTGGCCGGATGGGCGATAATCAAGATATCAGGGAAGAGCTGGCAATGGACCACTGCCACCGCCATCGCCATCATCGTGCTGATCGCTGTCATCGCGCTGCTGATGATATTCGTCATCCCGCGCTTCAAGAAGATACAATGGCTCACGGACGACGTCAACCGACACATGAGGGAGAACCTCAAGGGCATAAGGGTCATCCGCGCCTACAACGCCGAGGGCTATCAGGAGGAGAAGTTCGAGAAGGCCAATGAGGAACTGACTTCCAACAACCTGTTCACCGGACGAGCGATGGCATTGATGATGCCTCTTATGTCAGCGGTGATGAGCATACTGTCCCTTTCCATATACTGGATAGGGGCGATCCTGATCGAAGGCACCGTCGGAATAGGCTCGCAGATGCTGCTGTTCTCGGACATGATAACCTTCCTCGCCTATGCCATGCAGGTGGTCATGGGGTTCATCATGCTGGTGATCGTGTTCTTCATACTGCCTAGGGCCATGGTCGCCGCCAGACGTATCGAGGAGATATTCGATACGGAACCGTCTATAAAGGACGGCAACGTCACAGCATCCCCCGGACCGGCCAACGGCGAGATCGTCTTCAGCGATGTCGGGTTCAAATATCCCGGCGCGTCCGATTACGTGCTGAAGAACGTCAGCTTCAAGGCCGAGAAGGGCGAGACGGTCGCCTTCATCGGTTCCACCGGGAGCGGGAAGAGCACGGTCGTCAACCTGCTACTGCGTTCGTACGATGTCACCGAAGGGAAGATCACCGTGGACGGCGTGGACGTCCGCGACTACACGCAGCAGGCGTTGCACCGCAAGATAGGATACGTGCCGCAGAAGGCCAACCTGTTCTCCGGCACCATCTCATCAAATGTCATGTACGGGGACGCGTCCTCCGAACGCACGGATGAGGACGTGAAGAGGGCCGTGGCCATCGCCCAAAGCACAGACTTCGTCGAAGCTATGGACGGCGGTTACGATGCGGCGATCGCCCAGGGCGGTACGAACGTCTCGGGCGGCCAGAAGCAGCGGCTTTCGATAGCCAGGGCCGTGTGCAGGAAACCTGAGATCTACATATTCGATGATTCGTTCTCCGCCCTGGACTACAGGACGGACCGGCTCCTCAGGAGCGCGCTCAAGAAGGAGACCGCGGACGTGACGAGCATAATAGTCGCACAGAGGGTGGGCACGATAATGGACGCCGACAAGATAGTCGTCCTGGACAACGGGATGGTCGTAGGAACGGGAAAGCACCGCGAGCTCCTGGAGACCTGTCCTGTGTACAAAGAGATAGTCTATTCACAGCTGTCAGAGGAGGACCTGAGCAAATGAGCCCCCCTGGAGAGCAGCAGAAAGGGTCCAGAGGGCCCGCAGGGTTCGGTCCCCCCGGAGGGCACGGGCTTGGGATGTCCGCGGGAAAGCCCAAGAGCTTCAAGGAAGCGTGGCGAAGGATGCTGGCATACATGCGGCCTTACATACCGGCCGTCATAGTGGCCTCGGTCCTTGTGATCATCGGCACGGTGTTCACCGTCATCGGGCCGGACAAGCTCAGCGACATGACCGATATCGTCGCCGATGGGATGCTGTCCGGGTCGGTCGACCTTACGGCCGTGGCGGAGATAGGGACGTTCCTGGTGATAATCTACCTCCTGTCGGCAGTGCTGACGTACGGCCAAGGGTACATCATCGCCACCGTCGTCCAGAAGTTGTCGAAGCGCCTCCGCACCGACATCTCGGAGAAGATCAACCGCCTGCCGCTGAGGTATTTCGACCGCACGAGCTACGGCGACGTGCTCAGCCGCGCCACCAACGATGTGGACACCATCGGCCAGTCGATGAACCAGAGCGTCGGCACGCTGATGAGCGCCGCGGCGCTGCTCATCGGCGCGCTGGTGATGATGATGCTCACTGACATGGTCATGACCGCGGCCGCCGTGCTCTCGGCGCTGGGGGGCTTCGTGCTGATGGCCATCATCATGATGAAGTCGCAGAAGCACTTCTCACGCCAGCAGGTCCATCTTGGCAAGCTGAACGGTCACGTCGAGGAGATGTACACCGGGCACATCATAGTCAAGGCGTACAATGGCGAGGCAGACTCACAGAAGAAGTTCGATTCCATCAACGACGAGCTGTTCGACAGCGCGTTCAAATCGCTGTTCCTCTCCGGACTGATGATGCCCATAATGATGTTCATCGGCAACTTCGGGTACGTGGTCGTGTGCATAGTCGGCGCGGTCCAGGTGCTGAACGGTTCGATATCCATCGGTGTGATCGTGGCCTTCATGATATACGTGCGCCTGTTCACCCAACCGCTATCGCAGCTGGGGCAGGCGATGACGAGCTTGCAGTCCGTGGCCGCAGCGTCCGAACGAGTGTTCGAGTTCCTCGACGAACCGGAGCTGGAGAACGAGGACGCTAAGACGCTGGTCCACGGCGACGTGAAAGGAGACGTCGAATTCAGGAACGTGTCCTTCGGATACACCCCGGAAAGGGAGGTCATCCACGACTTCTCCGTCAAGGTGAAGGCAGGCCAGAAGGTGGCGATAGTCGGTCCTACCGGGGCCGGAAAGACGACGATAGTCAATCTGCTGATGCGCTTCTACGAGGTGAACTCAGGGGAGATACTCATAGACGGAGTATCGACGAAGGACCTCACCAGGAAGAACGTGCACGATATGTTCTGCATGGTTCTCCAGGACACCTGGCTCTTCGAGGGCACCATCAGGGAGAACATCGCCTACTGCAAGGAGGGCGTCACGGACGAGCAGATAGAGGCCGCCTGCAAGGCGGTGGGCATACACCACTTCATCAGCACTCTTCCGGACGGTTACAAGACCGTCCTGGACGACGAGTCGAAGATGTCCATGGGGCAGAGGCAGCAGATGACCATCGCCCGCGCGGTGGTGCAGAACGCGCCCCTGCTGATCTTGGACGAGGCGACCAGTTCCGTGGACACCAGGACCGAGAAGATCATCCAGGGGGCCATGGAGGACCTGACGGTCGGACGCACCTCGTTCATCATCGCCCACAGGCTGTCCACGATCAAGGACTCGGACGTGATATTAGTGATGAGGGACGGGAGCATCGTGGAGAGCGGCACGCACGACGAGCTGCTGAAGCAGGGCGGCTTCTACAGCAACCTGTACAACAGCCAGTTCGAAGGGTGCGATTGAGCGGCACTGCCCGTCAAACCTTTTTCGAACCTTTTCCGCCGGGGTCCTTCGACCGCCGGCCATCTTTTACTTATCATCACTGATCTTCCTGGGCCGTCCCCGGCGCACCATTCTCTGCACCGGCCGTTACTCGGCAGGTCCTTCGGGCTCGATGCCGCTCATCAGGATATCGTCCTATTCCAGGACGATCATCGATGATCACCTCTGCTCACCGTCCTTATGGGACATTCCCTTGACCTTCTTCAGCAGGTCCTTGATCACGCCCTGCTCGGTGCGCTCCCGAGCAAAGAGCGCCAATCCCAAACCCATGTACGCGATCACCATGCAAACTCCCAGGATGGCACCGCCTGTCATGTCCAGGTAGTCCCCCTGACCGTTGACCAGCACCATCGGGTTGGCGTAGATCAGCAGCTTGTATCCCAAGGGCACGAAGTCTATCCATTCGTCCGTCCCGTAGTCATAGTCCGGATCGTCAAAGGCGGCGGACTCCCCCATGCTGGTCAAGGTTGCGTAACCTAAACTGATGACCAGCCAGACGACGACCGATAAGGCGATGGCCGCGCCCTTCTTCCTCACCAATGCTGAGACCGCCAGTCCGATGGCGCTGAAGATCAGTATGGTCAAAAATGGCAACAGCATGGACGCGAGCACGTCGTTCACACCAAGGAACGGTACGTCCATCGCCGAGAAGACAATAAGGTATGCCAGCATTGACACGACCGCGATGAGCGTCGATACTCCCAGCACTATCGCGAACTTGCTCAGGAAGAACCGCCACTTGTGGGTCCTGAGGGTCAGTATGTAGCTCATCATGCCGCTCTCCTTCTCAGAGGTCAGCAGCATGGACGATATCATGGTCAGCAATATGGTGTAAAGATTGCACAGGCCGATCCAATATTCATCCAGGGTGCTGACCTGCTTTCTCTCGATGATGTACCTGGTGGTGAGCGTCGAATAGTAGCCGAACGAGCCGTCGACATAGCTCCAGGAGGACTCGAAGGCCATGATGAACGCCATGACCACAAGCACCAGCATGGAAATTAGGAAGATGGAATCCGACGAGATCATCTTCAGGTCCTTTTTAAGGTGCACCACGAGCTCGTTCATACTTTCCCCTCCTTCTTCATGAAGACATCTGCGTACATGTCCTCCGCCCGGCGCTGCAGTATCTTGCTCTCCATGACCTGCCCGCCGGCGCCAACGACGGCCGTGAGGATGGATGGAACATCTTCCCTGGGCGTCTCGATCACGATCGTACCTCCGTCCGGTGACACCGATACTATCCTGTGTCCGGCCAGAGCGCCCATGATCGCCTTCCCGGGATTATCGATCGTCAATTGCAGGCTGACCACTCCGCCCTCGCGCTCGAAGTCCTCCTTCTTGATGATCTTCCCGGACTTGATGAAGAGGATGGAATCACATATCTGGTCGATCTCGTTCAGCTCATGAGAGGAGACTATGACGGCGATCCCCGTCCCCTTCAATCCTTTCAGGTACCCCCTCAGTTCCATCATCACCGTGGGGTCCAGGCCGGAGAACGGTTCGTCCATCACAAGCAGCTTGGGGGAATGTATCAATGCCCTGGCGATGGCCAGCCGCTGCTTCATGCCCTTCGAGAACGTGCGCACGATATCGTCGCCACGGTCCTTGAGGCCGAAGTCCTCCAGCATCTTACTGCTTGCCGCCTCCGCGTCCGGAACGTCCAGGAGTCGCGCCACGTAGAGCAGGTTGTAGAACGCGCTCAGGTCCTCGAAGTATGTCGGCCTTTCCGGCACGTAGCCGATGACGGCACTTCCTCCTCCCTCATCGATCTCTATCTCCCCTCCGTTCCTTGGCTCGATTCCGAGTATCAGTTTGATCAACGTGCTCTTGCCGGCACCATTCGGTCCGACGAGGCCGCATATCTCTCCGCGCTTGAGCCCGAATGAAACGTCATCGAGCGCCCTGACGTTACCGGTGGTGAAGCGGTTGCCGTACTCCTTGGACAGTCCCCGAACGGTCAATATCTCGCCCTCAGTACTGGGAGACATCTTCCCACCCCCCGTTCCAGAACGCTGAGAAATAGAACGTGTAGTTGCCCAGGGGGGTGACCAGCGTTCCGTAGAACTGCACATCTGTAAAGGACGCACCACCATCCTCTGGATATCCATGGTCCGGAACTGCGACATCGAAGGTGAACGTTAGGTTCGTCCACGAATCCGCGGTGATGACGAATCCAGTCTCGTTATGCGGATGATTGGGGTCCAGGTCCACGCCCTCCTCATAATAATGATAGTACATTTCGGTGTAAAGGTCACAGGCCATCTCGCCCACTGTCCCCGGCGATGCCTGCATGGACATGGTCACGGTGATGTTGGTGTCCGGGTTGTTGACGATGTCAAGCTTCAGGTCGAACGAATCATAATAGAAGACGGCGCTCTCGTCCAGGATGCAGACGACATGGTCATCGTACGCCATCTCCAGGTCCGGGACGATCAGGTAATAACCGCTGGTGGCCGGTTGGTATGAGGCCCCAGCGAAGATGCGATCATGGACCAGCATCGAGCCGTTCCATGACATCTCCAGCGGGCCCTCATCACTATCGAAGTAATCGTAATGGACCCTGGTCGGTGAGTCACCATAGAAAGAATCGAAGTTCAACTGGTGTATGCTGAGGGTACCATCGAACAGGTCGTCTGGATCGACGACGTCCGGGATGCGATAGATATTGACCCCTCCATAACTGCCGCCATACAAGGCACCAGGGTCGGAGACGTTGAACTCCACATCCTTGGACACAGCCTCCAGGCGGAAGGTCACGTTCTCGCCGGCCGAGAAGCTCTCCTTGTCAACCTTGACCGTGATGTACGCCACCCGGTTGTCCTCTATCGTCTGGTATATCGAGTACGATAAGGCCGACGCAGCAATAATTATGATGGCGACGACCAGT
>JAJRAK010000055.1 GCA_028682895.1 Methanomassiliicoccales archaeon | reverse complement strand
CTTCGCCGTCGTAGCTGAAGAGGTCAAGAACCTGGCCGAGGACTCCCGAGAAGCAGCGGAGCGCATAGCCAAGCTGATCAAGGAGGTCCAGTCGGAGACCGCGAACGCGGTATCCTCGATGAAGGTCGGTACAAAGTCCACCGCCGAAGGCACTGCTATCGTAGAGGCCGCGGGCAAGGCGTTCGGCGATATCGCCATCATAACCGTGTCCACGGCCGATGCGATATCGGCCATCGCATCTGACATGGTCTGGGCAAAGCAGTCCGCGGAAAGGGCCGCGAAGTCCGTCGACGGAATAGCGTCCATAGCCGAAGAGTCCGCTTCCGCTGCCGAGGAATCGGCGTCATCAACGGAAGAGCTCACGGCAAGCATGGAGGACATGGCCGCCAGGGCGCAGTCCCTGTCGGAGATGGCATTGAACCTGCAGGCCACGTCCGCCAAGTTCAAGATCACCGATGAGGCAGCGGGAGCCCCAGCTTCCGGAGCCAGGTCGATGACGAAGAAGGCCATACCGGCGATGCCGAAGAGGCCTGAAGTGAAGGGGACCAGCAAGGTCCCCAGCAAGGTACAGGAATCCCTCGGCAAGAGGGGCCTGAAAACGCAATGATGGCTTTTGGTCAAGCCATTCAATCCCCCCTCAAAACCATTTACCGGCCGGGAGCGATCCCTGCCGGACCCCATCTTTTTCTCTCACGATCTTCAAAGAAAATAGAGCATTCATTCTGATTCTTTATAAGTGGACTTAGACAATGCGAACATTGACGGCCATCCTATGACCGGGACTGGTGTTCACTGATGATGAGGGCGAAGAACAGGGCATTTCATATGATCATCGCGCTTGCAGCCATCGCGTTGCTGACCTTCGTCGGGACGGCCTCCGCCTCCTGCACCAGCGCTTCAGGGCTGACCGTATCGATCACCGGACAGGTGGCGGGCCTGGAGAACGAAGTGTCGGCCACCGTCGGCACTTCCGCTTCGATCACCAGCTATTATACCGCTGGTGAAGGGACCTATACTTATTATTGGACATACGAGGGCGACAATTACAGCATAAGCTTCGAGCTGAGCGACGACCTCTACGAGTATTATGTCGACTACTCCATCGAACGCTATATGATCACGGACGATGGCGAGGACAACGCGGTCAACTTCATCACCGTCGACGACGTGGTCATCACCTACATCGCGGAATGCATGGAGGACCTCACCGCACAGTCGGGCCTGGACGGAGCGGAGGAGGCGCAGATGGTGCTGAACTTCGTTCAGGAGTCCATCCCTTATTCCTATGACACGGACACGCACTCCATGGACGATTACTGGAGCTTCCCGGTGGAGACGCTCTATGAAGGCAGCGGCGACTGCGAGGACAAGTCCTTCCTGTACACCTCGATATTGGAGAGCATCGGCTACGAGACGGCGCTGCTCATGTACGATGACCACGTGGCCGTGGGCGTTAACTGCACCGGCCTGAGCGGATGGTACTATGGGGTCGACGGGATCAGGTACTATTACTGCGAGACCACGGCCACCGGCTGGGCCATAGGCGAGATGCCCTCGGGATACAACGAGGCGAACGTCATGGTGATCGACGGGCTGCCTACCGCCCCCATCGGGCTTGACGTTGATTCGGGGAACGGCGAGGCGACGCTCACCTGGGAGGCGCCCCTCAGCGATGGTGGGTCCGATATCGATTACTACATCATCTATCAGGACGGGACCGAGATCGGCAACACCACCGATCTGACCTTTACCATCACCGGGCTGGACAACGGACAGATGTACCGCTTCACCGTCGCCGCCCACAACTCCGAGGGGACTGGCACGGTCAGCGATCCGGTGACGGTGATACCTTCCACCATCTCCACCCCTGATGCGCCTACCGATCTGGCCGTCACCGCCGGGGACGGTTCGGCGACGATCACCTGGTCAGCACCTGATGACGATGGCGGCGCCGACATCGATTACTATATCATCTACGTGAACGGAGCCCCCGTGGTCAGGTCCTATGATACCTCGGCCACATTGACCGGGTTGACCAACGGTGTGAACTACACCATAACCGTGGCCGCGCACAACTCCGCTGGCGTGGGAGACGGGGCGGACGCGGTCACCGTGGAGCCGACCGCAAGCTCGGAAGACGGCTCGGACGGCATGGTCCTGCTCGTGATCGGGTTCATGGCCTCCATGGGCATCCTGATAGTGGCAGTATATCTCGGGGAGAGGCGCAGAAGGAGAAAGGTCCAACAGATGAAGGCCGTCCCCTTTCAATCATCACCGCAGATGGCCCAAGGACAGAACGGACCGACGGCACCTGTCCTCATGCCCTCTTCCGATCTGCCAACCCAACCGGCCGTCCCGCCCGCCCCTCAGCCTCAGGCCGCCCCCGGACCGAGGTTCTGCTCGCAATGCGGCTCGCCGTTAGAAGGGAGTGCCTCCTTCTGCAACGCCTGCGGCAACAGGGTGAGGTGAGCACGATGGTCCCCACGATCTTCCGCGGCGGGGGACCATGGTCGATACTGGCAAGACCTCCCCGGCGTTGAGCACGAAAGGACCGCCGGGACAGGCCGTCAAGCTATCGCCTGCACAAACATCAGACATATTTTTATAAATATATGCATATATGAACTCAGGGAATGGGAAGGGATGCTCGAATACTCCGTCCTGACAGCGGTCCCGAACATCATATGCGTCGTGTTGGGGACGGTCATGGCATTGAAGGTGGACCGGCGATCGCCGGTCGAGCCCCGGCGCTCACTGCTCACGACCTTCATCCTCATGGCGGTCCTATCCATATGCTGGTGGGCCGAACGTGCCACCGAGGACTACGCCCTTCACATGTCCATCGTAGTCGTGGAATACGTCGCGTCGGCCACCATATTATTGACCATCATCTGCTTCGCCTTCCATTATTCAGGTTACGGCCATCTGGTCAACAGAAGGAACGTGGCACTCCTGGGCGCCGCGGGGGCGTTGGCCGTGGTGTTCAACGCCACCAACGAGTGGCATCATCTCTTCTACGCCACAGTGGAGATAAAGAGCGATCATGGGCTTTACATGATGCAGGCCGAATACGGGCCACTGTTCATGTACTGGATGTTCTACTGTGTCGGCCTCCTCATATTGTCGATGGCCGTACTGCTCAAGGCCACCTTGGAGACCAGCGGGACCAAGCGGAAGGGAATACTCCTCATCGTCCTCGGGATCGGCATATACACGGCGAGCGGAACGCTGTTCTCCCTGATCGAGAGGGACCCCCGGATCGACATGCTGTCCATCGGACTGAGCATCGCCGCCCT
>JAJRAK010000054.1 GCA_028682895.1 Methanomassiliicoccales archaeon | reverse complement strand
TGGGCCAGGAGGACAGCGTGGACGTATATCTGAACATGACGGCCAAATCCACCATGTACAGTACCGACCTGGACCTCGAGATGTCCTTCAATATAACCGACATGGCAACCTGGGAGACCGTGGAGGAGGTGGACCAAGTAGCTATTGAGGTCACGTCCGTATATGGAAATCTGGACCGGGAGAACAAGATACTTGGTGTATGGGACAACTTCCTTCCCGCCCCGTTCGATGGCTACTGGGGGGCCTTCGCTGTCACGGTGATCGTCTGGATCGCGATCGCCTATGCCATCAGGACCTTCTTTGGCCCGGCGTTACGCGCTATGACCAGAAAGACCGAGTCCAAGTGGGACGACATCATCATCGATGTGGTGAGACAGCCACTGTTCCTGCTCATCCTGGCCTATGGAGTATTGTCCTCATTGGAGATACTGGACCTGGGAGAGGATATCAAGGCTGACCTGGAGCTCCTCTACCTGATATGTCTGGTGCTGATAGGTGCCCTGCTTTCGTATCACATCCTGGTCGATGTCTTCGTCGTCTGGGGTCGTGAGCGGAGCAGCAAGACCGATAATGAGGTGGACGACGTGATGGTCAACATGGTGGAGAGCGTGGGCAAGGTGGCCATCCCGATAGTCACCGTGTTCGTGATCGCCGCCATGTTCGGGTTCGACCTGGGCAGCGTCATCCTTAGCTTGGGATTCCTGGGCATAGTGGTCGGTTACGCTACCAAGGCCACCCTGAGCAATCTTTTCGCCGGACTGCAGATAATGATAGACCGGCCTTTCAAGATAGGTGAGCGCGTCCATATGGACAAGAGCGATCAGGCGGTAGTGACCAAGATCGGTTTCATGACCACGTCGTTCAGGGACATGGACACGGACGAGATGGTGATCGTCCCGAACTCATTGATCGCCAGCACCATAGTGGTCAACATGAACGAACCGGACGAGCGCTACAAGACGACCATAAAGGTCCGCGTTCCCTCGACGGAATCCCCGGAGCGCATCGAGAAGCTCATGCTCGAGGCCACATACCTCACCGAGAACATCCTGCAGATATCGGAACATGCGCCCTTCGTGCGCGTGACCGAGGTCAAGGAAGGTCGGATGCTGTTCACCATCTTCATCACCGTGGACTCGATAGTGAATCGCAACAAGGCCCGCTCAGAATATCGTACCAACCTCTACAACCTGTTCAACGAGAACAAGGTCGAGTTCGCCCTACCGCGGAACCAGATAACGCTCAACCGGCAGTGAGCATATCGCGGCCGTCGTGGAGCAAAATGAAATTTGTGCGGCATCGAATTTTTAAAAAGATGATTGGTTTGAACTTAAAGCGGGCGGGGGGGGATTCGAACCCCCGGCCTGCAGCTTAGGAGGCTGCCGCCATATCCAGACTAGGCCACCCGCCCGTGCGGTGCGTTTATTAGGAATATGTTATTAAAATGTTTTTAAAAAAGAGGTTTAAAGCTCCTCAGGAGCCTTCTCTTCCTTGACCTCTTCAGATGGCTTGTCCTCTTTCTTGAGGTACTCCTCCACCAGCTCGACGGTCTTGGCGCCGAATACCTCGCGCAGGTCGGCGACGATCTTGTACTTGGAGAGAAGCCACTTCTGGTCGTACTTGCACTGGTCGGGCAGGTATATGGTGACCTTCTCGCCGACGGAGGCGCGGAAGCCCTCGCCGGTGCCGTAGTCCATCTCACAGACGGCCATGGCCTTGTTCTCATCGCCCTCGATAACGTCCAAGACGGTGAAGTCGTATTTGAGCGCCATTCCGGCGAAGCGCCTGTTGAAGTCCACGCGCACCATCCTGTTGGTGACGGTGACGACGAAACCGACGCGGTTGCGGATGTTGACCTCCAATCCAGGCTCGGGGCGGATCTCCTGCCTCAGGAACTCGCGCAGGGCGATGTTCTCTACCAGCTTCGGGTCTCTGGGACCGGCCGCCTTTTCCGCGGGTATCTCAACGGTCGTCATCTTTCCGACCTCGGCACCGACGAGCGCCTCGTCCAGTCCGGCGAAGACCCTGCCGCCGCCGACCAACAAGGGCAATGCCTTGTAGGTCAGGTTCTCGTTGAATATCCCGGCCTCCTTGGCCTTGTCTGCGTTGGTGGAGTCGTACAGCTGACCGCCGTCGACGATGTAAGCATCATAGTCAATGTGGACAATGTCACCCTTGGAGACCTTGATGGTCGCTGATTCCTTGGTCATGAAATTCACCAGTAATCCTAATTAGGCGAACTGGTTGATTGATTGCCTATTTTTATACCTTTCGGCGGTCGAGCTACTATCTGAACTAAGAGTATCATTAACTACCCAGCTATCGTAGCGTTGACATCACGATGATGTGAAAATCGTCCTGTCCATCGAGGAGCACCGTCATCTGATATCGCACACCACTTGGATACGAGAGGAACATCGCATTAAGAAGAACAGTAATATGTCCAGGAGTTCATGAGGCGGACAGGGATCGTAGAGGGAGCGAATGGATGTCCATGAAGCGATGTGACCACCGTTTGAACAGGAACCGCCCCTCACCATGCTATCTTCAGCACCTTCATGCTGGATCACGGTCGAATTACAATGGCAACGGGATGATCTTCATGGATGACCATGGGACCGATCTGACCATTCGCATCCATCTGTTCTGCGATGAGACCGTGGCCGAGGTGTGCCCGTTCAGGCAGTGGGAACCGAAACTGAAATGTGAACCGGCCAAGACATTCTGGATACGTTGCGAAGCTTGCGGTAATCTGCACCATGAGGAGCAGGCATATCA
Organism: Methanomassiliicoccales archaeon; assembly: GCA_028682895.1. Classification (GTDB taxonomy): domain Archaea; phylum Thermoplasmatota; class Thermoplasmata; order Methanomassiliicoccales; family UBA472; genus UBA472. Next base: position 17,894 of record JAJRAK010000054.1, on the reverse strand, counting down.
GACCTGTCTGTCCTGGCATCGGTTCTTGGCCTTATACAAGTCGAAGGAGACGCGCGGATGGAGGCCGGAGGGCACTACCGAGGCGTTCCTTACCCTTGAGCCCTCATCAGACCTCTATAGGCCGGTCCGTGATTGGCTATGGTCCAGGATCAAGCAGTACATCAAGCGCCGTGATGGTAGGCGCTGTACCGATTGCGGCATCGACCTGAGGGGACGACGTGTTCCCTATGAGGTCCACCACATCATCCCCAGGTCGCGCGGCGGTACCGAGCATCCGGCCAATCTGAGGACCCTATGCTCGAAATGCCACCGGAAATATACGAACGAGCTGCTGGAGGAGAATGCCAAGGGACGCCGGAAAGTGAGGGAAAAGGGAGGATGGGACGAACGCGTTTGAGATCCCTCGAACATTGATGCGGGCGTTCTCCCTAGATCCTAGTGAGCGACTCCACCGTTTTTCGGTCAAGCGCCTTGACCAGCTCCACCAGCAACCGGGAACATGCGTCCAGGTCGGTCATGTCGAAGATGCCGACGTGAGAATGTATGTGCCTGACAGGCACGCCGATGGCGATGGTCGGCACCCCCGTCATGGCGGTATGGATGAAAGCGCCGTCGGTCCCGCCCCTTGCTACGTAGCCTAGCTGATACGGTATCTTCTTCTTTTCGCAGATGCCGATCACCAGCTCCTTGAGCGGCTGGTTGGGTATCATCAGTCCGTCGAAAACGGTGATGGATACGCCCTCGCCCATGCGCGCCGGTGCCTGAAGGGGATCGATGCCGGGCACGTCGCCGGCGATATCGACGTCCAATATTATCGCTACATCGGGTCTGGTGGACGCAGAGACGGTCTTGGCCCCCCTGGAACCGACCTCCTCCTGGACCGTGGCTGCGGAGATGATACGGTTGGGATGGGCCATCTTCCCCTTCTTGATGTCCTTGAGCAGCTCGACGGCCGAAAAGACCCCTATTCTGTCATCGAATGCCTTGCCGAAGGCTAGCGTCCTCTTTCCGGTGCGCTTTCCGTCCTTGAAGGACTCCTTCTCCATCGTGGAGAACTTCGAATCGGGAGTGACCGAGTCCCCTAGGCGTACGCCCATCGCCTGTGCCTCGTCCTTGCTGCTCGCTCCGATGTCGATGAACATCTTGTCCTTGACCACGACCTTCTTGGCCTCCTCCGCGTCCATGAGGTGCGGCGGCTTGCAGGCCACGACCCCGTTCAGATCGCCCTTCGCAGTATGAACCAACACCCTATGACCGAGCAATACCTGATCGAACCATCCCCCGAGCTGGTTGAACGACAGGTATCCGAGAGGATTGATGCCGGTGATGATGAAACCGCATTCGTCGACGTGCCCGGCCAGGAGCACGGTCGGGCCATCTTCCTTCCCTACCTTCTCGAACATCATGTTCCCGAGCTTATCGTAATAGACCTTGTCAGCATAGGACGAGGCGTAGTCCCTGATCAACTTGGAGACCCCGGCCTCAAAGCCGGGGGCACCAGGGGCATCGCACAGTTCCTGCATGAATCTTAGAGATGACTTGTCCATGATGGCACTACCTGAGCGTCTTGGAGGACGATGTCCCACTAATCATGTGGACGGTATAAAGAGACGTCGATTCCTGAGAACGGATGATGCCAGCTTGTTCATCTTTATGTATCATGATATAGCGGCGTTCGAGGAGAAGATGAAGAAACGATTAAATCCAGAACGCCGTTCCCGATGGTAGGCCACCATAGCTCAGCTGGTGGAGCGGCTGACTTGTAATCAGCAGGTCGGGAGTTCAAATCTCCCTGGTGGCTCCAACATCATATCATTTTTCGACCCCGATGTATTGGGAGCATAGTATTTTATTATCGATACGATGATTTTTAAGGGTCCGTAAAAGGACGACCTGTGATTTTGGAGCGGACCGATGATATCGACCAGGGAGTGGATGAAAGGATCCAAGGCCATCACGATAGTGATCGTCTACGCCACCGTATCGTTCCTCTACATCGCATTTTCCGACGCCCTGCTGATGCCCCGTGGAATGGACCCGGACACCGTGCTCATCATCTCCGTGGTCAAAGGATATGTCTACGTCATTATTAGCGGAATACTGCTCTACACGATGATCAGGTGGGGAGAGCGCAAGCTCATCGCATCCCAAGAGAAGATAATGGACCTGAACGATGAGATGGAGAGGCAGGAGATAAAGTCCCAGATGGCCCGTCTGGACTCCATCGGGCATCTGGCCGCGGACCTGGCCCATGATCTGAACAATTCCTTGACCATAATCGAAGGCAACCTTGCGGTCATCAATGACCATACCGCTACTGACGAGGAGACGCAGAAAAGATTGCGCTCCATCGATGTGGCCATGGACCGGGCGCGCATGCACTCTCAGGCCCTTTTAAGCTTCTCCAAGGGAGGAGAGCCGATCAAGGAGCCGGTCGATCTTCGGACGTTCATCCCCGAGGCAATTGCCCCGGCGTCCAGTTGGACGGACGTGAGGATGACCTACGATATCGCCTCGGACCTTTTCCCGATCATGGCCGATAAGGCGCAGCTACAGCAGGTGATGAAGAACCTCATGCACAATGCCAAGGAGGCTATGCCCAAGGGTGGGTCCATCATCGTGACCGGACGCAACGCCAAGGTCGCCAGGAACGAGATCGCCGATCTTAAGGCCGGCAATTATGCAAGGATAGACATCCACGATTTCGGCGTTGGCATCCCGAAGAAGGACCTTGGCCAGGTGTTCGACCTGTTCTACACCACCAAGGAGAACGCCAAAGGATTGGGGCTTTCGGTGGCGCAGACCATCGTGCGAAGGCATAGCGGAATAATAACCGTCGATTCAGACCTGGGCGAGGGAGCTACGTTCTCCGTCCTGTTACCGATAATCGAAGAACCCTATGAGAAGCTGACCCCGAAAAGGACCAAGGGTAAGACCGGAGGAAAGGTCCTTTGGATGGACGACGAAGAGGCCATCAGGGAGATCGGCAAGGACCTGCTTCAATACCTGGGATATGAGGCCGATGTCGCCTGCGACGGTCAGGAGGCCGTTGAGAAGTACAAGGCCGCCCTCATCGCGGGACCTTACTGCGCCGTGATTTTCGACCTGACGGTGCCGGGCGGCATGGGAGGGGCGGAAGCGTTCCGGAAGATCAAGGAACTGGACCCGGATGTGCGCGGCATAGTCTGCAGCGGTTATTCCAACGATCCGGTCATGGCCAATTACGTTGATCACGGATTCGCGGCGGTCCTGCCTAAACCGTTCAAGTTGGACATGCTCAAAAAGGTACTGGAAGACCTCGTGGAATGAGCACCAGGGGCGCGCCCACGCTCAGCCGTCCAGCCAGACCGTGTCGTCCTCTTTGAAGCCTACCTTCAGCACTAGTATTGTGAAGTCCTCGTTGATGACCGGGTTCCCGTGCACGTCCCCCGGTTCACAAACAAGGCAGTCGCCCTCGTTCATGACCATCGGAAGACCGTTGATCACGAAAGGCCCCTTGCCCTTCAAACAATAGAAGACCTCCCGTGTGGAGCGATGGAAATGGAACGCCACCTTCTCCCCGGCGGTGAAGTGGACCTCCTGCAATAGTGTCCCTTTCAGACCGATGTCCTCTGCTTCCAACACGATGCGTTTCAGATATCCGTCGCCGGATACCTCTTTGTACGCCGACCTAGGAAATGACCTCATAACATCCCATCTGGGAACGATATAGGGCATCGCCGCATAAATGGCTTTGGAGAGCGTCAGTGACCGATGTCCAAGGTCCTTTCCGCGCTCTCCAGTAGACTGGACAGCAGGGAGTAGGCCTGGATCATGTCCTTCTCACGGATGATGAATATCGTATCCGTATAGCAGGAAACGGTCTCCACCATGTTGACCCCTTGTTCGGAAAGGTTCGATGACAGGTAAGAGAAGACGCCGCTCGTCTCTCCTATCTTCTGAGGGCTTTTGACGGTGATCTCCACCAGGTCCTCCCTCACCTTGAGCACGTTGGTCTCGCCTACCTCGTTGACGATATCGTTGCGCAGCTTCTCGTCAGCGATTATGGTTATGGCCTGCGCGCCTTGGATGATCTGCATGAGCGCCTTCTGGTTGATCAGCTTAGCAAATATGCGCTCCAAGCGCTGCAGCACCGTCCAATCGTTGCTGGCAGTGATGATGCATATCTTCGTCTTGACCTCGAGCCTGCTGTCTGCGAGAACGGCCAGTATATCGCCTTCGTGGTCCTTCTTGGAGAGCTTTTGGGCATAGCGGCGGCAGGCGATCATGACCGCCTCCTCGTTCTTGATGTCCAGGTCCTTCATGATGAGCCTGGCCAGTGATGAATAGTTGATGAGGTCCTTGGCCATACAGTCCTTGACCGACGGATGGGCATCGATATAGCCGCGTGTCTTCTCGGCCACGCTCTCCTTCTGAGGCGATTCCTTCATTGAATCCCATACCTCGGCGGGGCTATTTTAATTGTTTTATTTCAGACACTTTTTCATCTCAGGAAATCGCCAAGTGCCTGGTTCAGCCGTTCTATCGAGGACCGGGAGATTATGAGCGGCGGCACCAGGCGAACGACCCTTCCAGCACAGACGTTCACCAGCAGACCTTCCTTGAGAGCGTACTTCTGGAACTCCTTGGCCATGTCGCCCATCTCGATGCCGAGCATGAGGCCCGATCCGCGCACGTCGGCCACCTCATGATGACCGGACGTCACCGACCTCAGTTCGAGCTTCCATTTGCCGCCGACCTCGGCGGAGCGCTCTACCAGCTTGTCCCGCTTCATGATACCTATGACGGTGTTGGCAGCGGCGCAGACCAGCGGATTACCACCGAAAGTGGTCCCGTGGGACCCGGGCGTGAACGTCTTGGCTATCTCGGGCGTGGAGATCACGGCGCCTATCGGCACACCGCCGCCCAGCGCCTTGGCCAACGAGATGATGTCAGGAACGATCCCGTAGTTCTGGAAGCCGAACCATTTGCCGGTACGGCCCATGCCTGTCTGGACCTCGTCCACTATCATGAGGGCGCCGCGGTCGGTGCACAGGTCCCGGATGGTGCGGAAATATTCATCGGTCGCCGGGACCAGACCTCCCTCGCCTTGGACCGGTTCCACTATGACGGCGGCCGTGTCCTTGGTCACCGCCGATTTGATCTCCTCCACACTGTTGAAGTGGACGAAATCGACGTTCTTGGAGAGCAGGGGCTCGAACCCCTTTTGATAGACCTCGCGGCCGGTGACGGACAGCGTCACGGACGTCCTGCCGTGGAAGGAGTTGTGGCATGAAACGATCCTCGAGCGACCGGTGTGCTTCACCGCCAATTTCAGCGCACCTTCGTTGGCCTCGGCCCCGCTGTTGCAGAAGAGCGATTTGCCCAGAGGCGCCGGCACGATGGAAGCGACGGCCTCGGCCAGGTCCGCCTGTTCTTTGACGAGGTATAGGTTGGAGACGTGGATGAGGCGCGCGGCCTGCTCCGAGATGGCCTTCACCAGTTCGGGGTTGCCATGTCCCAGGCAGTTGACGGCGATTCCGGCCACATAATCGATGTACTTCTTCCCTTCCAGGTCCCACAGGTACTCCTTCTCCCCATGGGAGAAGCATATCGGCTCGCGACCGTAGTTCTGAAAAAGGTAATATCCACTAAGTTCCGCAACTTGCTTGCTGTTCATTTGATTCCCTCACAGGGTCAACCTGGTGCCCAGGTTCCTACCGCTGAAAAGCTGTTCCACTATGACGTTCGGTGCCGTGCCGCAGATGATGTGCGCCGTGCCAACGCCTCCGCGCAATGCCTTGAAGCACGCGTCCACCTTGGGGATCATGCCGTCCTTGAGTATCCCCGATGACGTCAGCGGGCCAAGGTCCGCCTCCGTCATCTCCGGTATGGTGGACGATTTGTCCTCGAACTCGCGCAACACCCCGGGGGTATCGGTCACAAGGACGAGGTCCTTGGCCCCGATGCCGGCGGCCAATGCCGCGGCGGCGGTGTCAGCGTTCACGTTCATGAGCTGACCTTCCTCGTCGGCGCAGATGGAATAGACCACAGGGACGAAACCATTGCGGCACATGAGATCGATGGCCTTCGGGTCCACCTTCACCACCTCGCCCACGTGGCCCAGGTCCACGTACTCCGGGCCGTTGGGACCGTCGATGCGCACCGGCTCCACCTTGCTGGCGACGAGCGTGCATACCTCGCTACCGGCCATGCCGATGCTGTTCAGCCCGGCCTTGCGCATGGATACGACGACGCGGTCGTTGATGCGGGAAAGGACGGATTTGGCTATCTGCAATGTGACATCGTCAGTTATGCGCAGCCCGGCCACCTTCTTCACCGGTAGTCCGCACCGCTTCATCTCGTCGGTTATCTCCGGACCGCCGCCGTGGAGCACCACCGGCTGCAGTCCGCGCCTCAACAGCTCGGATATCTGGATGGAGAACTGGTCTATCTGTTCCATACCACCGATGGATGAGCCGCCGAACTTGACCACCACTTTGCCCGAGGTGGTGCCTGAACGACCATGAGGGTTCATCTTGATCACGTTGTGTACATGGCGTTGATCTTGACATAATCGTAGCTGAGGTCGCAACCCCAGGCCTCGCCCATGGAACATCCCTCGGCCAGGTCCAGGTCGATTATTATCTTCTTATGGCTGAGCACCTTTCGTGCCGCCGTCTCCACCTCGCTGCCTTGGGTGAGCGTGGGGGAGCCGTTCTCGAAGAGAGTGACCGAATCGCCGTTGTTGCGCAGGACCAGCTTAACCTTGTCCAGGCTGAACTCGGCATCCGAGTTGCCTAGAGCGGCCAATATGCGGCCGAAGTTGGGGTCGGCGCCGAAGATGGCCGTCTTGACCAATGAGGATGCGATGATGGCCCTGGCGGCGCTGCGCGCCTGCACCGGGTTCTTGGCCCCGTGGACGTATACCTCTATGAGCTTGGTAGCGCCCTCACCATCGATGACAACCTTCTTAGCCAGCTGCTGGGTGATGTACCTGACGCCTTCCCAGAAGGCCGGGTCGTCGTCCGCGGGGGTCTTTCCGGCCATTCCGTTGGCCATGAAGATGGAGATGTCATTGGTGCTCTGGTCGCCGTCCACGCTGATGACGTTGAAACTGGTGTCCATCATGTCCTGCCAGTGGCGGTTGAAGCTCTTGACCAGCTTGGCGTCCGTGACCACGAACGAGAGGGTGGTCGCGTGCAACACCTTCATGGCCGGCGAGATCATGCCGCTGCCTTTGGTGATGCCGGCGATGGTGACGACCGTACCGTCCTGCAATGTCACCCTGCAGGCCGCCTCCTTCTTCACCGTGTCGGTGGTCATTATGGCACGGGCGGCCATGTCGTCCGATTCGGGGCCTTTCCCCAATGCCAGTACGGCCTTGGGTATGCCGGCGGATATCTTGTCCATGGGCAGGAAACGGGATATGACCCCGGTGGAGGCCACGCCCACAAGCGTGTCCTTTATCCCCAGGGACTGGGCGGTGAGAGAGACCATCTGATTTGCATCGTATAGACCTTGGGAGCCGGTGATGGCATTGGCATTGCCGCTGTTGATGACCAGTGCCTGAAGCGTCTTCGGGTTCTTGGCCATCATGACCTCGATGGGCGCCGCCCTCACCTTGTTCTGCGTATAGGCGATGGCGCAGCGTGCCGGTGCCTCAGAGTATATGACGGCGAGGTCCAGCTTTTCTTTCTTGATCCCACAATACACCCCGGCCGCCTTGAATCCCTTGGGCGAGGTGACACCCCCTTCAAAAACATCCATGTTCAAACCCCCAACCCCGGGAAATCCAATCCCGTCTCTTCTTTCCAACCGAACATGGCATTGCAATTTTGAACCGCCTGTCCGGCACCGCCCTTGACCAAATTATCGATCGCGCTCATGACCACCACGTTCCTGCCTCCTACCATCTCCAGACCTATCTCGCAATGGTTGGAGCCGATCACTGCCTGCATCCAAGGAACCTCTGTCATGCGCACGAAGCGCTTCCTACGGAAGAACTCGGTGTACACCCCCAGCAGGTCTTGTTTGGTGAGGTCGTCGTTCAGCTTGATGTACATGGTGCACAGCATACCGCGCACCACTGGTATTAAGTGAGGTGTGAAGACCACCTCGGCCATGTGCCCCTGCAAACGCGTCAGCGTCTGAGCTATCTCGGGGGTGTGGCGATGCGTTCCCACCTTATATGGATTGACGCTGGCGCCGCAGTTGGGGTGGTGGGTGGCCTTAGTAGGCTCGATGCCTGCCCCGGACGTGCCGCTCTTTGCGTCGATGATCGCCCCGCCGTCCACCAATCGGTTGGCGAACAGAGGCGCCAGACCTAGGGCGGAACAGGTAGGATAACAGCCAGGGTTAGCAACGAAATCTGCTTTGGCGATGTCGTCCCAGTATAGCTCGTTCAACCCATAGACCGCTTTGTCCAGATTATCAAGGTCGGTATGATCGTGACCGTACCATTGCTTGTAGACGGCCGGGTCCTTCAGGCGGTAATCACCGCTGAGGTCGATGACCTTGGTGCCGCTGCGGACCAGGTCGGGCACCAGCTTCATAGAGGCGCCGTGAGGGGTGGCCAGGAACACTATGTCATACCCGTCCCCGGTGATGGACTCGGAGAACTTAAGATCGACGTATCCGCGCAGGAACGGATGGGTGTTGGAGACCTCTTGACCGGCGAGCTGCCTCGAGGTTATCGCTTCCAAAGATATCTTAGGGTGACGACTTAGCAAACGTGCTAGTTCGCCGCCGATGTAACCGGAACCTCCGACCACCGCTGCTTTTTTCATGCCCTGCATCACCGATATGAGAATTTTCGGAATTAAGAGTTTGTTTATTAAGTATTGTGACCCAAACGAGACATTTTCACTTCCCGGCACGGAAATAACTACTGTTAACCCAGAACGTGGGTTTGACATCACAGAAAAATGGTTATTTCCTTACCCCTTTTTCCGGACCGGGCATTGTTATACTTTCCAGCCCCGCTAACCAGGAAAGTGGGTGTTCCCATGGTTAGCCGTATTCGCCCGTTCGGAAGCTGGAAAGGCCATCATTCTGTCTGGCTCGTGCTGTTCATCGCTTGGTCGGTCTGTTATCTTGACCGTTCCATCACAGGACCTATCGTCTCATGGATGATCACCAATGAGGTCGGGATGATATCTGGGATCGCCGAACCACATGCCTTGGGAGGTCTGATCGGTTCGATGTTCTTCGCCGGATACATGCTCACCCAGTTCCCGGCCGGTTACTTGGGCGACCGATATGGTCGAAAGACAATGCTGGTCATAAGCACCGTATGGGCCGGGGCGACGACGGTGATGAGCGGCCTTACCCGTGGCATCACCACCTTCGTGGCCGCCCGTGTGCTCACGGGGTTGGGCGAGGGGGCGTACTATTCCAACGACCGTGCCCTGGTGACCAGGGTGACACCGCCGGAAAAGGTCGGGACCGGAATGGGCGTGGTGTTCGTAGGATTGGCAGCTGGGATGACCATCGCCACGGTAACGGCGCCTTGGCTGATGGACATGGCAGCGGGGTTCATGGGACAGGATGCGTGGACGTTCCCCTTCCTGATCTTCGGTCCGCCAACGATATTGGTCGGGGTGCTGCTGCACCGGCGACTGCCCGTCGGACCGGTGGAATCGTACCGGGGCGCGCTGCCTCGCCTCATTGCCTATTCCATTCTGTTCCTCGCGGTCATCATGGCCTTCTACCAGTTCTCATTGACGATGCGACTGGGGGTCCTTTGGCAGAGCGCGTTCGTGCTATTGGCCGCCCTCCTCCTCGTTGCCTTGATATACGTCCGTCTGGGAAAGGTGAGCGCACCGGTCCTGTACGACCGCTCCCTTTTATTGATGTACATTTCCGCCGTGCCGATACTTTTCACCTTATGGTTCTTCGGGTTCTGGGCCCTGCTGGTGGTGGCCGAGTCCTCGGACCTTGGCCTGAGCGGAGCAGCGATATACGCCGGCCTTTTCGGCCTGGCCAGCGCTGTCGGGTATCCGTTAGGGGGGATCGTCTGCGATCACGTTCCAGGGATGTTCCGACGTAAGCGCCTTTACGCCCTCGTTTGCATGGCCGTCGCTGTCTTGGTGCTGATGCTCGTTCCGGCGATACAGAGCATGGACCTGCTGACATTAGGCCTGTTGCTGTTCCTGATAGGTGCGTCGTTCTCAGCGATGCAGACCGTCCATATGACCCTGACCGCTGACCTTTCACCCCCGGCCATGATGGGCCAGTCATTCGGGATGTGGAACCTGGTGGGCGAGATCGGCGCATTGATGTCCCCGGTGGTCTGCGGATACTTGAGGGACGCCACCGGTGGCTGGGAGGCGGCCATCCTGTTGACGGCCGGGATGCTCGTGGTCAGTGCGATACTGGTCTCGATCGTTCCCCGCGCTGTCCGATAATGAACACTCGAGCATGACTATGTCTCTTGCTCGGCAATCTTCATTAATATGGTCGGTCGTTTCATCGGCCAGGATTCATATGGTAGCGAAGGGCAAGGGCAAGAAGGCTCGAGACAGGATAGTATTGGCATATTCGGGCGGTCTGGATACCTCTGTGGCTATACGATGGCTGCAGGACAAGTACGATCTGGACGTCATCGCGGTCAGCATCAACGTCGGCCAGCCTGGTAACTTACAGGAGGCCGTGGACCGTGCCTACAAGATAGGTGCCATACAGGCATATGCCATCGATGCCACCGATGAGTTCGTGAACGATTACATCGGGCCGTCCCTGAAGGCCAACGCGCTTTACATGGGCACGTATCCATTGGCCACATCCATAGCAAGGCCTCTCATCGCCAAGATAATGGTGGACATCGCCAAGAAGGAGGGCGCCAAGTACATCGCCCACGGCTGCACCGCGAAGGGCAACGACCAGGTGCGTTTCGACGTGAGCATCGGTGCCTTGGCGCCGGAGATCAAGATCATCGCCCCCATGAGGGAATGGGTGATGACCAGGGAGGACGAGATCGAGTACGCCAGGAAGAACAACGTCCCCATCACTGTCAAGAAGGAATGCCCGTACAGCACGGACGAGAACATCTGGGGCCGGAGCTGCGAGTGCGGCGTCCTTGAGGACGCCATGGTCGAGCCGCCGAAGGACTCGTTCGACTGGACCGTCGATCCGATGGACGCCCCGGACAAGCCCACGTACGTGGATATCCATTTCAAGAAGGGACTGCCAGTCGGGCTCAACAAGTCGAAGAAGATGTCCATGACCGAGGTCATCAAGAAGCTCAACGAGCTGGGCGGCAAGAACGGTGTCGGCCGCATCGACCATGTCGAGGACCGCCTAGTAGGTATCAAGTCGCGCGAGACCTACGAATCTCCGGCGGCCGTCATCCTGATCAACGCGCACAAGGACCTAGAGAAGATGGTCCTGACCAAGGACGTGTTCAACTTCAAGCGGTCGGTGGAGCAGAGGTACTCCGAGCTGTGCTACGATGGATTGTGGTTCTCCCCGTTGAAGGAGGCGTTGGACGCGTTCATCGATAAGACCCAGGAGTTCGTCGACGGAATGGTCAGGGTGAAACTGTACAAAGGCAACGCCGTCATCGTTGGACGCTCTTCGCCCTACTCGCTGTACGACACCGGCCTGGCGACCTACGCTCAGGGCGACCAGTTCAACCACCGCTCCGCTGAGGGCTTCATCTACGTCTGGGGATTGCCGCTGAAGAGCGTGGCCAAGGCGCAGAAGAAGAAGTGATCGACATGTCCGAGAAGCAGCTGTGGTCGGGTCGTTTCGCCGAAGGTCCCAGTCAGATGACCCTGTCATTCACGTCCTCGCTCAACGTGGACGTGAAGCTGGCATGGTATGACATCGCCGGTTCCATCGTTCACGCCAGGATGCTCGGCGCCCAGGGCATAGTGTCGGAAGAGGAAGCGCAGAGCATGGTGGACGGGCTGAAGCAGCTGCTGGACGATCTCGAGGTCGGCAAGATGGACATATCTCATGACCTAGAGGACATACACACCAACGTGGAGGCATCGCTGACGGCGCGCATAGGTGACGCGGGGAAGCGTCTCCATACCGCACGCAGCCGCAACGACCAGGTCTCCACTGACTTCCGCATGTTCGTGCGGGACGCCGTATTGGAGACGGTCGGATTGCTGGTGGAAGTGCAGGGCATATTGATCGAAAGGGCCGAGGGGTCGGTCAACGACATGATGCCCGGTTTCACCCACATGCAGCATGCGCAGCCTGTCAGCCTTGGGTTCCACCTCATGGCCCATGTATTCCGCCTGCAGCGTGACACCGAGCGTTTCCTGGATGCTTATAAGCGCCTCAACCAATGCCCGTTGGGAGCGGGCGCCCTGGCCGGAACTGGTCACCCCATCGACAGGGAGGCCACGTCCGCTGGACTGGGATTCGACCGGCCTACGGACAACGCCATGGACACGGTCAGCGATCGTGACTTTGCGCTCGAGTTCGCCTACGCCTGCGCACAGACGATGATACACCTGAGCAGCATGGGAGAGGAGCTCGTCCTCTGGACCTCACCGGAGTTCGGTTTCGCCGAGATGTCGGACGCCTTCGCCACCGGAAGCTCCATCATGCCGCAGAAGAAGAACCCTGACGTCGCCGAGCTGATCCGTGGGCGCAGCTCCATCGCCGTGGGGAACCTGGTGCAGCTGATGACGCTCATGAAGGGGTTGCCGCTCAGCTACAACCGGGACATGCAGGAGGATAAGGCGTCCCTCATGACCAGCTATGAGACGCTCACCTCGTGCTTGTACATGATAGGCCCGATGTACAGGTCCCTGAGGTTCGACCGTGAGGCCATGTCCAAGGCCTGCGCCAAAGGGTTCCTCAACGCCACGGACCTGGCCGACCATTTGGTCCAGAAGAGTATGCCCTTCCGCCAGGCGCACGAGGTCGTCGGGACTGCGGTGCAATATTGCGTGAAGAACGGGAAGACGTTGGAATCGCTCAGCGTCGAGGAGCTGAAGATGTTCTCCGAGCTACTGGACCAGAGTTCCCTGGACCACATCGACCTGGAGGCGTGCCTGGACCGCCGTTCGTCCTTGGGAGGGACGGCACCAGAGCAGGTCAAGGCACAGATATCTTCCGCCACAGAGCGTATGGAGGCGTTCCGGGAGGAGTGCTTCAAGGAGATCGCCAGGCTGAACGATGTCTGGTCAGCGATGCGTAGGTGATCTGAGAACAACGGTCAGGCGGGGCCATCATGCCCCGCCATCACAATTTTTTGCTCATCCTTCAGTGGCGGGAGAGGTCGAGAGCGCGTTCCATTGCAGTTCGTGCTCGACGCCGTTGCGGGTCAGCATCTTGCTGATCTTTTCCGCCACCCTTACCACCTCACCGCTCTTGGACGAACCCTTCACGTAGAACTCCATGCGCGTGGTGGGGAATATCAGCCTCATGCGCCCCTTGCGGTTGTAGCCCTCGGGCTTGCGGTTGTTCTCCAGCTCGATCAGGTTCAGGTGCACGAACATCTGCATGATCTCCGGGTCCTCCGGCACCTGGTCTGTCTCTTCCAAGAATAATTTGAGCAATTCGGGGAACACATCCGTCATGTCCCTGTATTGGAAATCATCGTTCATTACGAAATGCCCACTGCTTGCTTTCATCGGATTTTTCGATAAGGCCGTGATTATTTATAATTTACCAGTTGGATGCGCTCTTGGGTACCGTCGCGAAAGTTAGTGCCTTGCTTTATTAGGATGGAATCAATTCACCAATCATGGCCATTGTCCTGACGATCGCCGGCTCCGATTCAGTGGGGGGAGCTGGTGTGGAAGCCGACCTGAAGGCTATCGCCTCCATGGGTGGGCATGGCGAGGTCGCCCTGACCGCAGTCACCGCGCAGAACACGTCACGTGTGCTTGACATATTCCCGTTGCCACCGGAGCAGGTGGTAGCACAGATCGAGGCCGTCGTTCAAGACGCCAGGCCCAACGCGGTAAAGACCGGTATGCTCCATTCCGCCAGGACGGTGAGGGCGATATCGCCACTGCTGTCGGACCTCAAGGCGCCCCTGGTCATAGATCCGGTACTGTTCGCCGGCGTGGGCACGGCCTTGCACAAGGAAGGGTTGACCGCCGCCTTCATCGATGAACTGTTCCCCTTGGCCACTGTGATCACTCCGAACAAGGAGGAGGCAGAGACGCTGTCCGGGATGAGGATCACGGACGAGAATTCCCGGGATATCGTCGGAAGGAAACTGCTGGACATGGGTCCGAAGGCGGTGCTCCTGAAAGGAGGACATCTCGGGGGCGATATGTCCATCGATACGCTCTACACCAAAAAAGGTACGTTGGAACTGGCCTCGCCCCGGCTCGACCGAAAGGTGCATGGCGCTGGATGCACTTTGTCATCGTTCATCGCCTGCGGCTTGGCCCAGGGGCTTGATGTCAGAGAGGCGGCCAAGGGTGCGAAGCGACGCATATTCGATTCCATCGCCATGTCGCTGCCGATAGGTGGAGGGCTGGAGTGCATCAATCCCATGGCCACTCTGTACAAGGAGTCCATGAGGTCTGCGGTACTGGAGTCTGTGCGCTCGGCCGTCGCGACCATAGAGGAGCACATGCCGCCGATGTACGTCCCGGAGGTAGGGATGAACCTGGCCTATGCTCTGCCGTTCCCCCAGGGCTATAACGAGCTGTGCGGGGTCGAGGGGCGGCTTGTCAGGACCGGGGACCGCATCGGGCGGGCAGGCGAGGTGCGCTTCGGCGGGAGCAGGCATATAGCCAGAGTTGTCATGGCAGCGATGAGCGCGGACCCTGCGTCCCGCTGCGCCATGAACGTCAGGTTCCGGGAGGAGACCGTGGAGATGCTCAGGAACAGCGGACTGAGCATCGGTTCGTTCGACCGCAACAACGAGCCGGAGATGGCCTCGTCCATGGAATGGGGGACCACAGAGGCCATAAAGGGGTCTGGTCATGTCCCGGACGTGATCTTCGACCGCGGGGGCGTGGGCAAGGAACCGATGATCAGGGTGCTGGGGCGGGACCCTGAACAGGTGCTCTCGAAGATCAAGGTGCTCATGAAATGAGGTTGGTACACTGAAGATCGCCATGTTCACCGACTCCTACCTCCCTACGAGGGACGGTGTGGTTACCTCACTCCTGCTCACGAAACGTGAGCTGGAGAGGATGGGGCACACCGTCTACGTCTTCGCCCCCGAACCGGCGAAGAACGAGGACAAGGAGCCTGGCGTCTATTACTTCAGATCGCTGGGATTCAACCAGTACTCCGGATACCGTGTGCCGTTGTTCCCAACGGACAAGTGCGCCATATTGAAGGAGCTGGACGTGGACGTCATCCATATCCATGGGGTCGTCTTCCAGGCCGTGAGGGGAATGCTGGCCGGCCGGGCCCTCAAGAAACCGGTGATAATCACCTTCCACACCATGATCACCGAGGCGGCCAGGTTCTATAACGTCACGCCTTTGCCCGATTGGGTGGTCCAGCTGGGCATGTGGACCTACCTGCGCATACTCCTAAGTCGCCCCGAGGTGGTGGTGGCGCCAACATTCGCCATCAAGAACGAGATCAAACGATACGCCCCGCACATAAGGCGCTTCGAGGTCATACCTACCGGTGTGGACCTGGACCGGTTCAACCCGGGCGTGGACGGCAGTCCGATAAGGGAGCGGTACGGACTGGACGATAAGAAGGTGATCCTGCATCTCGGGCGCATCGCCTGGGAGAAGAACATCGACCTGGTCATCAGGGGCTTTGCCAGACTGGTCGAGCAGGAACCCGATGCCGTGCTGCTCCTGGTCGGGAAGGGACCGGCGAAGGAGCACATCGAGGAGCTGGCCAAGGAGCTGGGGGTGGGGGGGAAGGTCGTCTTCACCGGCTTCGTTCCCGATGATGACCTGCCGCAGTACTATGCGGCCTGCGACGTTCTGACGCTGGCAAGCAAGTTCGAGACCCAGGGGCTCGTCGTCCTGGAGGCCATGGCCATGGGCAAGCCGGTTTCCGGGATACGGTACCGTGCCATCGCCGAGCTGATAATCGAGGGGGAGAACGGCTCCCTGTTCGAAGAGACCCCGGAGAGCTGGTCCAACGCCACCCTCAGGCTGCTGAACGAACCGGAGCGATACCGCGAGGGGGCCATGGCCAAGGCGAACGAGTATTCCGCCGGACAATGGACCACTCGCCTGGTCGATATCTACCGATATGCTGTCGAATGCAAGGCCGGTCGGGTCAATGCAAAGGTTTTTTTAAAGCACTAGGTTTATCCAGATAAGATGCTGTCGATAGGTGAGACGTTCTTCGACATTTTCTCGCCCATGGGGTTGTTGGGCTGGGTCATGTGCGTCTTCCTCCTGTTCTTCATCGATGCCATCGTCTTTCCGACGTTGCCGGAGCTTTTCGTCGTGCTGTTCTTCATGGCCGGGTACGGGACCGTACCGGACATCGTTCTTTGGTCCATTTTCGTCCTCACCATCGCCTTGGCAGAGATCGCAGGCCTGACGACGCTGTACCTGGTCGTGCGCCGATTGAGGGTGCCGCCCAAGATAGCCAATGCCGTTGAGCGCTATCGCCGCTTCCTGCTTTGCACTGATGAGCGGATGATCTTGCTCAATCGCGTGGCACCGATACTTCCATTCACCGGCGCCTTCGTGGCCATCTGCAACTGGTCCTACAAGAAGTCCATTTTCTATCTGGTCCTCGGCGGGACTTTGAAATACGGATTGATATTGGCGGCCAGCAGCTACTTCTTCCTCTTCTTCGAAAAGGGCACTGCCACCGATGTCACCCTGGTCATGGTCATCGTGATCCTGGTGATCAGTTTGATAGCGTCCACCTACCGCAAGAGGAAGGCCGGACGGGAAGGAAAGCTCCCCCAGTGATAGTTCATCCATCTATGTCGGATGACAAGCTCACGGGTTCGGGTTTGTTCCAACAGCTCGAACATAGCCATTTGCGTGAGCGATAAGAGATGGAAAAAAGGTAAATATGGGGAATGATTGGAAAAAGACCAATGAGCCTAATGTCCGGCTCATTCAGAGATGGAAACGATGGTTATGGTGAACACCAAGGTTTTCCCGACGACCTCATCGTTGTAGTTCATGACCGCGGTACCGGCTTCGGTATCGATGTCAATGATGCTGAAGGTCTCATCGTCCGCATCGACGCCCTCTATGTAACCGCTGTCGCCATCGGTAAGCTGGTGCTCGATGGTGATCGCGTTGCTGGTGCTGTCCACATTGGACACGAGTATGTCCCAGCCCTGATCATCGGCCTCTTCCCCGTATATGTGGTACAGGGTGTTGACGGAGGGTTGGTTCACCACTATGACGCGGTCAGCGTTCTCATTGTAATCGAACACCGTCGCAGGCCACCCGTATACCGGATCGGATACGGTCATCCCGCTCACCGGGTTGATACCGAAATATGCCAGGTACTCGGCGGCGGTATAATTGTGGGTCAGCTCCACGGTGTCGACCAGATCGAATGTCGTCAGCAGGTCCTCGTCCAGGTCACCATAGGCCTCATCGGAGGAAATCGTGACCGTCTTGGTCTCGCCCACCATCATTCCGATGACGGCGTCCTCGAAGCCGGTGATCGTATCACCATCTCCCACAGTGAGCTCCAATGGGTCATAATCAGACTCGGAGTTCAAGGTGAACGACAATGACTTCGGGTATAGGGCGTCATTGCTGGCGATGGTGTAGTTAGAGGTGTCGAAAATGCGCCCGTCGAGCAACTTCCCGGTGTATTCGACCTCGATGGTCATTCCCTCGGCCACTATGTCACTGCCGCTGGACTCCTCGGCCGTTCCACCCTGATAGATCATCACGACCACGGTGCTAGCACTGACCATCAGCACAACTATCAGCACTATGAGCGTCACGTTCACGGCGCCCGTGATATCCTTCAAATGCCTGTCGAACCTCATAACCATGCGTTTCAGCCAAAACGTTTTCGTGCAT
>JAJRAK010000053.1 GCA_028682895.1 Methanomassiliicoccales archaeon | reverse complement strand
TATGCTTCGAATCCCCACCACACCGACCCGCTGCGGTATTTCTATCCCCAAAAATGATATTGCGGTCTCTCCATGACCAAGCTATGTCCATGGACGACGTCCTGCGCAAGCTGAGACCCACCCAGGAGCTGCAAGGCCGATTGTCCGAAGCGGTCCAAGAACTGGAGGACCGGACGCGATCCTCCATAGAGCGCACCGGACTGCCCTTGCAGACAATGCTCGTCGGTTCCGTGGCCAAAAGCACTTACGTGGGCGAACCGGACATAGACCTTTTCGTGTTGTTCCCTACGGACACCGAGAGGAGCGATCTGGAAAAGTTCGGGCTGCAGATAGGCGAGGAGGTCCTCCATGGAGAGGTCCACTATGCCGAGCACCCTTACACCCATGGTAAGTTCCATGGGTTCGAGGTCGACCTGGTGCCCTGCTACCGGATCCTTGACACGACCCATCTCAGGTCGGCCGTGGACCGGACACCGTTCCACACCAGGTACGTACTGGAAAAGCTCACTGATGAGAAACGGGACCAGGTCCGCCTGCTCAAGCAATTCATGAAAGGCATAGGCGTGTACGGGGCCGAGGCTCGCGTGCAGGGCTTCTCGGGTTACCTGACGGAGCTGCTGATCATAAGATACGGCGATCTTGCCAGCTTGATCTGCTCGGCCAAGGGCTGGCGCCCGGGGATCATCATGGACGCGGAGGGTGGCCTGAAAGGTGGCGGCGAGCCGCCGCTGACCTTCGCCGACCCGGTCGATCAGAAGCGCAACGTCGCATCCGCCCTTTCGCTGGACCGGTTGAGCCTGTTCATCCATGCCTGTCAGGAATACTCGGTGGCACCGGACGATCGCTTCTTCTTCCCCCGGGAAAGACCGGTATGGGAGATCGATGAGATCGAGAGATGCCTCCAGACTCGTGGGACATCACCGCTCGTGGTTGTACTGGAACGCCCTGACCTGGTGGACGATAATCTTTACCCGCAGGTGCAGCGGAGCATGTACGGATTAAGGAAGATGCTGGAATCCTACGACTTCAATGTCCTGGACCAATGCTATGCCGTCGGAAAGGACGTGCGCATGGCCTTCGAACTGGAGCATGAGCCGTTGCCCAAGGGCAAGCTGCACCAGGGACCCCCGGCCTGGACCGTGAACGCTCGCGAGTTCGTCGAGAAATGGCGCGACCGCGGTCTGAGCCAGCCGTTCCTGTGCGAGGGACGGTGGCAGGTGTATGTCGAACGGGAGTTCCGGGGCGCGGTCGAGCTATTGCTGTCCAAGGGCAAGGAGGCCTCGTTGGGCAACAACTTCCGCGAGCTGGACGGCATTCGCTGTTATTCAGGGAAGAAAGCGTATCTGGCCGGCAACCGGCCAGTTCTGACGAAGATGTTGGATAAAAGAGAGAACTGGCGGGTCTAAGGTACGAGCACCGATCCGCTCATGACCTGGGTGTTGCCCGCTTCATCGGTCGCCGTTATCTCGAAGACGTAGTTCGCAGCAGAAGAGCTATCGACAAAGGTCCAGACGAACTCATACCGGTCCTCATCCGTCTCGTTCAGATACCCAGTGCTGACCACGGTGCTCGATGATTGGTTCACGGCTGACAATTTGTATTCGACCGTAGATATCGCATTGTTATCGATGACGGTCACATTGAAAGTGACCTGCGTCCCCCCGACGATGGTCAGACTGGTGTCGTCCTCAGCGATGAGCGTGTCCCCGTTCCAGGCCGCGAAGTCGCTGAACTCGGGGTCCACGGAGTCGCCGAACGGCGGGTTGAGCAGAAGTATCCATATGCCCAGGGCAAAGAAGAACGTCATAACCCCATTGCCGATCCAGGTCTTGGTCTCGACCGAGCTGATATCGACGGGCAACGTTTTGAAGATGTTCCTAAGCAGGACCGCACCCAATAAAATTATGAGCAGCCCGATGACGAAGCTTATGTCCGTCGTGAGGTAGGCCACTACTCCGAGCACCACCGCTATGATGCTACTGAATAGGACCGTCTTGGTGACCGCCATGTCCTTCTCCAAGAACTCCCTCTCGTTGAAGTCTGGAGGAACGAAATTGTACTCCTCCTTGACCTCTGGCTCCTTCCTTTTCTTCTGGGCCATGAAGGTCCGTTATTATTCACACGCTAATAACTCTTGTGATGCGCAAAAAGCTCCATTGTACAGGCTAACCCTTAATGGGAGAGCTGTGCTCTTACTATCGGTCGGTTCACTTTCGACCACCCCCCAAACATCTTTTTAATATGCTCATAGGATAAGGAAGGATAGGTGAAGACATGGCGAACGCCAATATTGAAGAGTTGCCTGGTGTAGGACCCGCAACAGCCGATAAACTTAAGGAAGCTGGATATACAGACCTCATGGCCATTGCCGTGGAGTCACCGAAGACGTTGGCAGATCTATGCGATATAGGTGAGGCCACTGCCGCCAAGATAATCGATGCCGCCAAGAACGCCGCTGATGTCGGAGGGTTCGAGCCCGGGGACGTCATTCTGGAAAGAAGGAAGAACCTGAGCAGGCTGACATCGTCCTCAAAAGCGCTAGACGAGATGCTCGGGCATGGATTGGAGTCCCAGGCCATCACGGAATTTTATGGTGAGTTCGGAAGTGGAAAGACCCAGGTATGCTTCCAGCTGGCCGTCAACGCTACCCTGCCGGTGGAGAAGGGCGGCCTTGACGGGGACGTCGTCATCATCGATACCGAGAACACCTTCCGCCCGGAGAGGATAGTGCAGATGGCCACCGCGGCCGATGCTGACCCGGAAGAGGTCCTGAAGCGCATCCATGTCGCTCGCGCCTATAATTCATCACATCAGATGCTATTGGTGGAGAAGGCCGTTGACGTTGCGAAGATCCATCCCGTCCGTCTCATGATAGTGGATTCCTTGACCGCCCACTTCCGCGCCGAGTTCGTGGGGCGTGGGACGCTTGCGGAGAGACAGGGACTGCTCAACAAGCATATGAACGAGCTCTTGAGCATCGCAGAGGTCAACAACGCCGACAACGCCTTCACCAACCAGGTGTCCGCAAAGCCGGATGCGTTCTTCGGAGATCCGACCAGGCCTGTGGGCGGGCATATCGTCGGGCATGCATCCACATATAGGATCTATCTTAGAAAGAGCAAGGCCAC
>JAJRAK010000008.1 GCA_028682895.1 Methanomassiliicoccales archaeon | reverse complement strand
GTGGAGGAGACGATGTCCCTTCCAGCCTTCGAACCAGCGTCGGAAGCGGCCTCCTCCTTCATCCTCTCCAGGTACGCCCTGAGGGAGGACATGCCTTGGGTCTCCACCAGGTCCAGGGCATGCTCCATCTTCACCGCCTTGGCCTGCACGCTGATGGCCTTGTAGAGCACCCGGCTCTTCTCGCCGCCGCGCAGTCGGGCCTGCCACACGGCCGCCGCCTCCAGCAGGTATCGCTTGTTCATGACCCGGTCCTTGTCCACGACCCCCAGGTCCACCAGCTCCTTGATGTACTGCTGGTACATCAGTTCCACAGCTGCGGCCAGCTTGCGCATCTCCTGCGGCAGGTCGACCTCCACCCAGTCCATGTGTATGGCCTGGACGTACTTCGCCACGTCCGGGTCCTTCTCCGTCCGGACCTCTATCTCCTTGATGTTGAGGTTCTGGCAGACCTCCTTGATCTTCCCCTTCTCACTGCCAGGGGAGGCGGTCATGCCCAGTACCAGCCCGTCGTATGCCATGTACTCCTTGGCCACGTCCACATAGGCGTAGTTGCCGACGGCGCGGTGCGCTTCGTCGAAGATGAGGAGCTTCACGTCCTTCAGGTCCATGCGGCCGTTCTTCAGGTCATTTCCGACCACCTGCGGGGTCGAGACCACTATGTCGTTCTCTAAAAAGATAAGCTCACGCTCCAGCGGGTCGACCTCCCCGGTCATGACCCCGATCCGCTTGCCCTCGATCATGTCCGTCAGCGTACGGTGGTGTTGCTCTACCAGCGGTCGTGTGGGTGCCAGGAAGAGCACCTTTCCCCCCTTCTTCTGCAGCACGTAGGCGATGGTCATGGCGGCCACCACCGTCTTGCCCAGGCCGGTCGGGAGCACCAACAGGGTCGAGGAGCGCGAGGCGCGCTTGGCCAGCTCCTCCTGGTACTCTCGGAGCTGGACGCACTGCTTCCTTATCAGGGGGTGCTCAAAATACACGATGGTGAATGGGTGGATGATAATAAAAGGAAAATGGGTTGGAAAAGGGGGTTTAGTGGCAGCCGCCGCCGCAAGAACCGCAGCCACCGGAGGCGTTGGGGTTGTTGACCACGAGCCCGGACCCGTAGGGGGTCTCCACGAAGTCCACGGTGCACGCGTCCAGGACCTCCTTGGTCTCGTTGTCGTAATAGACGGAGAACCCGTCCTGCTTCTGCTCGACGTCCCCGTCCTTGACATCCTTCTGGAAGGACATCCCGAACTGAGGTCCGGAGCAACCCATTCCGGCCAAATAGATCCTGATGCCGAATCCGGCCTTGTTGTTCTTTGCGATCAGGTCCATTATGTATTTGCTTGCTTCATCGGTGACAGTGACCATCTCTATCTCCTTGAAAGGTTTCAAAATAGCTTGTTCTATATAAACAATCGTATGGCTGTCCCGTCCAGATAGAAATGATCAAGGGGCCGTCGGGACAGAAAGCGATGGTCGGGGAAGCTCGGTCGTGCCCCGATTCCGGCCCTATTATTTTTTCTATATGCGTTCCTTCATCCCTGTATGCACAGCCGCCCCTTGCAGAGGTCCGACCTACCGGAACTGGTGGCCATGAGCCGTGAGAACATGTCCGGCATAATACTGTCCTCATGGGGCGAGGAATGGAAGGACGAGATGCTTCTGGAGCTCCTTCTGGACGACGACGTGAGCACAACGGTCCTGCTCGAGGACGGCGACATCATCGCCTATTTCTGTGTGGAGGAGATGGATGAGTACGTCTTCATCTCCTCGTTCCAGGTCTGTAAGGGATGGCAGGGCAGGGGCGTAGGGACGCAAATGCTGGAGACCATCGAGACATCCAGTAGGGAGAACGGGATGGCGGCCATCGAACTATGCGTTCAATCAACGAACGAGAAGGCGATGGAGTTCTACTACTACCGGGGCTACGATCTGATGTACCAGAACGGCAACAACCTGGTCATGCGCAAGAAGCTCGTCTGATGTAAATGATTCAATCGCATGGGCAGCATCGTCGGGCAGGTGAGGGCCGATGAGCTTCCATAGGATCGTCCCACTGTTTCTGATCATCATACCTTTCGTATCGCTCGTTCCATCATCCCAGGCCGCTTGGTCTGGGGGCGGAGGTCGGGACCAGCTATGTCGACCTCAGCTGGCAGGCCATGGGGAACGCCACTCAATATTGCGTCTACCGTGGCAGCGGCTCTGATGATATGAAGCTCATCGCCAACGTTACCTCGCCAATCACGGCCTAACACGATGGAGGGCTCGAGGGAGGGGACACGTTCATCTACTTCGTCACGGCGATGACGGTGAGAACGAAAGCTCTTCCAGCAATTCCATCTCATTCACAGTGCCAGAGGGCGAGAGCAACAGCTCGATCATAACCGTGATCGCCATCGTCATCTCGGTGATCTCGCTACAGCTGAGCATCATGGTCCTGATGTTCCTCATCAAGATGAAGCTGAAGTGACCGTTCAGATCACACGTTCCATCAGCTGGTCTATGAACAGGGCGTTGCTCTCGGTAGGTATCCTGGCACCGGCGGCCTTAGGATGTCCGCCCCCATCCACTCCATTCTCGATGGTGAAGTCCTCAACGAAGCGACCCAGATCGATGGTGTCCAGGGCCATGCCTCTCACCGAGACGGATGAATAGTGCCCCCTGGGATTGATCATCACTGCGTAATCGCAACCATGACGATAGGCGACCTCCACCAGCGCCCTGGTGCCAAAACCGTACAGGGTGCGGTTGCGGTCCATCTCGTCCATTATGCCCAACGGGCCGCGCACCTTCAGGCAGTTCTCCACCTTGGCCAAGGCCCGAGGCCACCTCTTCTCGTTGACCACCTGGATATACCGTCGCTTGACCGCATCGATCTGTGACGGCCATGTTCCACGGGCCAGATGCTTCGCTGCAGTGTAACGGAAGCGGTCATCGTCGATTATCAACCGCCAGGAGAAGTCCAGCATCATCGATTCCTGATCGACCTTCTGCCGACCGTGGCGACGCATCTCCTGGTCGAGCAGGAGCGTTGGCATGTACTCGACCAGATCTGCCATGGCCACCAGCTTCCTCAGGTCCTCGCCCGGGTGAAGATGGTTGAAAAGCACGTTGGCGGCGCTGACCCCCTCTTGGACGAGCGTTTGGCATTCTATTGCCAGTGATGAAGGATGATGGTCGACCAAAGTCAGCGATTGGCTGGATCCCCTGACGCGGGCGGCCTCTACCAGGTCCGGGACCGGGGCCAGATCGACGAGGTACACTTCATCGGAGGAGGTGTCCAACGACAACGCCTTGGCGCCGGCGTTAGGCGAGGTGACGAACGTGACCTTCGCCTCAGGGAATCTCCTCAAGAAGATGGCGGCAGAAACGATGCCGTCAACATTGCCTCTGGTGATGATATGCTTGTCTCGGTGGTCCCTCGAAAAGCAACCAGTTCCCATCCGGTAAGCATAATGGGACTCCAGGCTACATAAATCTATTGTAAAATATCAAAAAGGCAGGGTTGAGCGAAGCAACGGTTAAAATCGTCGTTCATATTTCCTCCTTCGTGCTTCATCACCGTCGTGCGAAGTTCATGGGCGGGGGCGGTCTTCCTTTCGTAGCTTACAGCCATTCGTTCCGATTAAAGGTCTCCCGAGCAGCTCAATGGTCAGGTGAATGAAGTGACCGACATCTCATACCGAGGTTCCGTGAACGAACAGGACCATCTGCTGCAGGATTGCTTCTTCCGCGTAGGTGCTGAGCACGGTTTCCACGACGTTCAGACGAGCTGGGAGAAGTTCAAGGAGTTCAAAGCCACATGGAAGCGGTGCTCTAATACCGCAGAGCTGCACATCACCGATTACATGAAAGGATCGGACCCGGAGCTGATAACCGACCTGGCCCGCGGCATATTCGGAAGGATGGGGCGCGGCGGGGTCCGTGATATATATTCAGAGAAGCTGAGGCAGCATTTCGTCAGCCATGAGTTCATCCAAAGGAACCAGCCCTTGTATCTGAAGAGGAGCAGGAACCTGGCCTACCGGCAGAAGGGACAGGTCCACGACCTCGAAGCGCTGTACGACGACCTGCTCGACACCGGTCTGGTGACCAAGGTACCGAACTCATATCTCACCTGGACCAAGAGCGGTAACCGTCAACGCATCGGATACTGCAGTGTGATAATGAGGGTGGTCGCCATCAGCAGCGCATTGGACCGCAAGGAGGTCCCATCGTTCGTACCTGGCTACGTGCTCTACCACGAACTGCTGCATCTGGAGAACGGGCTGCGGTTCGGTTCATATCACGATAGGGAGTTCAGAGCGAAGGAAGCCATGCACCCGTACCATAACGAGGCGGAACGGTGGCTGAGGAAGATCGCGGTCGACCCTCAATTTCGGTGACCCCGATGCAACGTTTTTAAGTATCAAAGGACAAAGATAATGGGGTAGAGAAATGCGCAAGACGATCACGATCAAGGACCTCAGGGCAGGCGGCACGGTCGACGACCTGTTCGCTGTACGTTTTAAAAAGCCGGTGGCACCATACACAAAGGGGCT
>JAJRAK010000052.1 GCA_028682895.1 Methanomassiliicoccales archaeon | reverse complement strand
GGGCTGAAGAACCTGGAGCGGGCGCTTAAGTTCGAAGCGAACCGCCAGACCAAGCTCATCGCCGCGGGCAAGAAGATAGTCCGCGAGACCAGGCGCTTCGACGAAGAGCGAAAGGTAACGATGCCTGCGAGGGAGAAGGAAACGGAGGAGGACTACGGCTACATCGGAGAGCCGGACCTGGGCGAGTACGACATCGGGGAGATGGCCAGGGCCCTGGACCTCAAGGAGACGCCGATGGCCCGAGCCCAACGTCTCATGTCCTTGTACGGAATAAGTGAAGCGACGGCCAAGCAACTGGTGCTGACGTCGTCGTCGCTAGCAGACCTGTTCGAGCAGCTTTGCGCCGCCGTGCCGCCGGAGAAGGCGGTCACCTGGACCATGGGTACCATCTCGTCCAACTGGGCCTCCCTGCAGGAAAGGCCTGACACATGGCCTGAAATTATCTCGGTGGTCAAGGCGGATTCCGACGCAAGCATGAACGACAATGAGGCCAAGCGCAGGATACTGACGCTCGCAGGCGTCCAGATGGAAGAGGCGGCGGAGGGCGACGGGAACCTGGGCAAGCTGATCTCCGAGTTCATCGACGCCCACCCCGAAGTGTTGGACGACTTCCGCAAGAACCCGAAGGCCGCCAACACGGTCATCGGGCACGTCATGAAGGAGAGCAAAGGACGTTACTCATCAAAAGAAGTGGTGGAAGAGGTTAGGAAGGAATTGGAAAAAAGGTTTTAATCCTCTTCTTCATCCTCGGCCAGGCAAAGCAGCTGCAGCTCAGTGAGCTTGGACTCCTCCACCTTCTTCGGCGCTCCATCGAGGAGGGATTGGAACTTCTTGTTCTTGGGGAAGGCGATCACATCGCGTATGCTCTCGCATCCCAGCAATATGGAGCATAGCCGGTCCATGCCCATGCCTATACCGCCATGCGGGGGCGCCCCGAACTCCAATGCCTCGATGAAGAAGTCGAACTCCCTCTGTTGGACCTCCTCGCTCCAGCCCAGGATATCGAACACCTTGCGTTGCAGGTCCACGTCGTGGTTCCTCAATGAACCGGAACCGATCTCGCTCCCGTCGAGGACCAGGTCATATGAGTATCCCATGGTGCTCTCGCGTTCCTTTCCATCCAGTATCTTATCGTCCACAGGGCGGACGAAAGGATGGTGGAAGCTGGTGAGCCCACCGGTCGCAGGGTCCCTCTGGAACAGGGGGCAATCGACCAGCCAGATGAACTGGTGGCCTTTCCCCTCGAGCAGTCCCAGGTCCCGGGCCAGCTTCAGCCGTAATTGCCCGCCGGCCTTCAGTGTGTTCTCCCTCGGCCCGGCCAGGAACAACAGTAGATCACCGTTCTCGGCCCCGGTCCTTTGGGCCAGCGCAGAGCGCACCTCATCAGGGAAGTACTTCACGATGTTGGAACTCAATCCCTCCGGGGTCATGCGCATCCAGGTAAGCCCGCCCATGCCCTGGGACTTGGCCCACTCGATCAAGCGGTCCACCTGCTTGCGTCCTACGGACCCGTCGACGTCCTGCTCCTTCGCCATGGTCGCCTTCAGGTTGATGCAGGTGACCATCCCTCCCTTTGCCAGTATCTTCTGGAAGATCTCGTAGGGAGCGTTCTTGACCAGGTCCGTCACCTCTTCCATCTGCAGTCCGAAGCGCACGTCCGGGGCGTCAGTACCATACCTGGACAAGGCATCTTTCAGGCTGATCCGTGGGAACGGTGTTGGGAGCGTCTCGTTGAACATCTGTTTCCAGACGGAGGCGTACATGCGCTCGATCGTGTCCAGGATATCGTCCATCTCCACGAAGGACATCTCCATGTCCAGCTGGGTGAACTCCGGCTGCCGGTCGGCGCGGCTGTCCTCGTCGCGGAAGCATCTGGCTATCTGGAAGTACCGTTCCACGCCGCCGACCATCAACATCTGCTTGTAGAGCTGTGGCGACTGCGGCAACGCATAGAACTGCCCGGGCATGGTGCGGGAAGGCACCAGGAACTCCCGGGCGCCCTCATGGCTGCTGCGGGTGAGCATGGGCGTTTCCACGTCCGTGAATCCTTCGGACTCTAGGAAGCGGCGGGCGCAGGCGATGAGCTTTGACCGGAACTGGAGGTTGGCGTTCATCTCCTTCCTTCTTAGGTCCAGGTAACGGTACTTTAGGCGCAGGTCCTCCCCGGGAAGCATGGAGTTCTTCTGCTCAGCTATCTCGAACGGGATGGGCTTAGACCGGCTGAGCACCTTGGCGCTCTGGATCAGGACCTCTATCTGCCCCGTTGCGTTCCGGGCATCATCGGTCCCCTCCACGCGGTCTCGGACGACGCCTGTGACGGTGATGACGTACTCCCGACCAATATTATTCAAAGCGGTCTCCAACCGTGCCAACTCCTCGCTGTTGGTGGCCTCCGGGTCGAACACCGCCTGGGTGCTGCCATGGGAGTCGGCGATATCATAGAAATGAACGCCCCCATGGTCCCTGAAGAACCGCACCCAACCAGCGAGGGTCACTCGCTTACCAAGGTCTACCTTTGTCAATTCTCCGCAATGGTGTGTCCTTAACATTTCCATTCCTCTGGTTGGATATGGTCGGTAAAACGAAGTAATGTAGAATCCCTATTAAACCCTTATCCACCCAGTTACAAGCAGAAAGACTAAAACAGGCAACTATTTCCCAAATAAACTGTCCTTTTGTCAGGTTATCAAAAGGAAGATGGGCGGAATGTGTTCAAGTGGGCTCATGGCTTCTTCGAATCACTGAAATCAGGCATGAAGTTAAAAGGGTCCTTGATCACGTTCAAAATGACGTACGTGTTGGTCTTCTTGACACCTGGGATCACGAGCATGGACTTTACGACCTGGCTGAACTCCTCGCGGGACCTGCAGGCGACCCAGGCGATGGAATCGCATTCCCCGGTCACATCCAGGACGGCCACTACGTTCTTGAGCTCCTTGATGCTCTTCTGTATGCCCATCAGGTCGCCCTCGACATAGATGTGCACGATGGCCATGAACTCGTAGCCGAGCTTCATGTAATCGACGTTGGCCCGATATCCGCGCACAATGTCCAGCTTCTCCAGGTTTCGTACCCTTTGAATAAAGGTGGTAGGGTGGATCCCCAGGCGTTTAGCTATGGCCCTAGAAGAACCTTGGCTGGACTTGCACAACTCCTCTATTATCCTCTTGTCCAAATCATCTAACATCAAAGAGCCCCGCTGAGCGGTCAGATATATTTCATTAGATATATGCATTTTCAAATTGATATAGTGTTGTCCAAATGTCTATGGAAAAACCTCCAATTTTGATGTGGCTCCTTCGATGGTACAGGTATGCTTTTGAGAACATTGCCACAACGCATCCCCAAAAAATGGAAAATGAAATGGAAGTGGTTTGCTGGAGAGGGCCGTCTCCTTATGCATCGTAGTACAGGAAGTACTCGTATGGGTGCGGACGTAGACGTATCGCATCGTTCTCCTTGTGGCGCTTGTAGTCGATCCAGGTCTCCAGCAGGTCCTTGCTGAACACTCCTCCCTGGAGCAGATAGTCGTGGTCGCTCTCCAAGGTCTCCAGTACCTTTTCCAGGCTGCCCGGGACCGTCTTGATGCTCTTCTGCTCCTCCTTGGACAGTTCGAACAGGTCCATGTCGTGAGGTTCGCCCGGGTGGATCTTTTTCTTTATACCATCCAGACCGGCCATCAGCATGGCCGAGAAGGCCAGGTATGGATTGCAGGTGGCGTCCGGAGGCCGGAACTCTATCCTCTTGCTCTTGGGGCTCTTGGAATAGACCGGTATCCTGATGGCCGCACTGCGGTTCCTCTTGGAATACACCAGGTTGACCGGCGCCTCGAAGCCCGGGACCAGCCGGCGGTACGAGTTGGTCGAAGGGTTGGTAAGCGCTAGGAGCGATGGTGCGTGGTACAGCAATCCGCCGATGTAGTACATGGCGGTCTCGCTGAGCAGGGCATAACCGTCCTTGTCAAAGAACACGTTGTCACCGTTCTTCCCCAGGCTCTGGTGGACATGCATGCCCGTCCCGTTGTCGTTGAACAGGGGCTTGGGCATGAAGGTAAGCGTCTTGCCATGCTCCTTGGCGGTGTTCTTCAGGATATACTTGTACATCATGACGTTGTCGGCCATCTTGGTAGGGGTCTGGAAGCGCATGCCTATCTCGCACTGACCCGCGGTGGCCACCTCGTGATGATGCACCTCGCAGTCTATCCCGGAGTCCATCAGCTTCATGACGCACTCCGAGCGGAAGTCCTGCAGGGTATCTACAGGCGGGACAGGGAAATAGCCTTCCTTGTTCCTAGGACGGTGTGCCAGGTTCGGCTTGCCGTTGGCACCGGAGTTCCAAATTCCTTCGTCAGAATCGATGTAGTAGTATCCTGAGTTCTGGTTCTGGTCAAAGCTCACTGAATCGAACACGAAGAACTCCAGCTCAGGTCCGAAGTAGGCAGTGTCAGCGATCCCGGTGCCCTTCAAGTACTCCTCGGCCTTCTGCGCGATGTACCTAGGGTCCCTGGAATACCTCTTGCCGGTCTCAGGGTCCGCGACATCGCAGATGATCGAGAGGGTCGGTATCTTGTCGACCGGGTCCATGATCGCTGTCATGGCATCAGGTAGGAGGATCATATCGCTCTCGTTGATCTGGGCGAACCCCCTGATGCTGGATCCGTCAAAACCATGTCCTTCTGTGAACTGGCTATCGCTGAGCTTGTTCGCAGGTATCGAGACGTGCTGCAGGGTTCCAGGCATGTCGACGAACTTGAAGTCTACCATCTTCACCTTGTCCGATGCGCACATCTTTAGCACTTCGTCTATCCGTCCTTTTCCATCCTTCTTAGGCGCATTGGCCTCTCGGGTTGCCGTCACCATTTTGATTACCTCGCTCACACAGCCATTTTTTCTGGGCATATTTCTGTTGAACGGAGAACGACCGACCATCTTCCGTCCTTCCGAGCCCTTCAAGGTCTCCTCAAGACGGCGTCTCATATTCAACGAAATGCGCTAATAGATAAATGTATAATTAAATCTTTTGATGTTAGTTACATGTACAGTAAATAATCATTAAGCTATTCAATTGTATAAAATTTTGACAGATTGGAAATAAATTGGCATGATTATATTTGTTCCATCATCCCCCATCATGCGATTACCTTTTTAGATGGAAGCGACGTTTCCGAATCATGACCCTGAAGCTCTACCACGAAGATCCCTACACGGCCGGGTTCGAGGCCCGCGTCGATCATGTGGAAGGGGAATGGGTATCCCTGGACCGCACTGCGTTCTATCCAGGGGGCGGAGGTCAGGACAAGGACCATGGGACCATCGATGGGCTGATGGTCGAGGATTCCCGGCTCAAGGACGGTATCGAGCATAAGGTGCCCGGTCATATGTTCCGCGTCGGGCAGGTCGTCCAGTGCTATGTGGATTGGGGGCGAAGGTACGAGCTCATGCGGTCCCACACCGGAGAGCACATGCTTTTCTCCGCTCTCTCTAAGCGGAGCGAGATCGAACTGGTGAAGATATCACTGACCCCGGAGAAGAGATCTTTGATGATCAAGGGGAACATCGATTGGGACCTGATCAAGGACGCTCTCCAGGAGGTCAACGGTCTGATCTTCCAAGGGCTGGAGGTCAGGGCCGAGGTCTTTTCCAAGGATTGTGTGGACAGTTCAAGGACACGCATCAAGCTGGACAGGATACACGGGGACAGCGTGCGGGTCATAAGCATTGGCGATTACGATGAGGCGGCCTGCACCGGTGTGCACGTCCGCAATACCATGGAGATAGGTTTCCTGATGATCACCAAGTTCACCTCTGCTAAACCAACAGGTGATTGGGAGATAGAGTTCCAGGTAGGGGAGGATGCGGCGAGGTCGTCGGCCAGTTATGCGGTGGAGATGCTCAGGGCGTCCGAGAGATTGGGTTCAAACCCCCAGGACTTCCGTGTGGCCTTCGAGAACCGGGAGTCCGAGCGCTCCAAGGCCATCGAATCATTGAAACAATGCTCCAAGGTGATGCTAGGGTCCCTCGAACCGAACGTCATCAAAGGTATCAGCATATACTCCGCCCACTTCAATGGCATCGACCGAAAGCTGCTGATGGACAAGGCCACTAGCATCACTTCCAGTGCAAGCTCGATCGCCATCCTGGTGTCTGAGGACGACAGGTCGTACCTGGTGATCGCTCGGTCCCCCGACCAGAGCATCGATTGTGTTTCAGTCCTCAACGACGTCCTTTCTGAGTTCGGGGGTAGGGGTGGGGGAAAAGCAGGTTTCGCCACAGGAGGGACGCCAACAGCTGTGGAAGGTGGCGTTCTCATATCTAAAGTGCTCAAACGCATCGGTCTGGATGATGGATGATCGGGTAATATTCGAGCACCATTTACAACATTAGGTGTCCATTTATTCAATAAAAGGGCATTTTAATGTACATATGATGTAAAAAAACATTATAAATTGTATATTTCGGATACAGAAAGCTTTAAAAACAATATATTATTACCATTGGCCGTGGCACCCAAAAAGGATATTTACGAAACTAAGGAGAAGATCCTTAAGGAAGTCAAACAGAAGAACGTGAAGTTCATCGAGATGCAGTTCTCCGACATACTGGGGACTGTTAAGAGCGTCTCGATCCCTACGACCAGGATCGAGAACGTGATCGATGACGGTGTGTTCATGGACGGCTCCTCCATCCTGGGATACGCCACCATAGAGGAGTCGGACATGAGGGCGAACCCCATACTCGACTCCTTCCAGATCTACCCATGGATGGACTCGAACGTCAAGACCGCCCGGTTCATGTGCACTATCTCCGACCACAGCGGCAACCGCTTCAAGGGAGACCCCCGCTATGCCTTGGAGAAGATGGTGGCCAAGGTCAAGGAGCTGGGCTATGACTTCAACGTAGGTCCCGAGTTCGAGTTCTTCATGTTCCCCATGGTGAACGGGGCGCCGGTCCCGATCCCGGCCGATGCCGGCGGATACTTCGACCTCATGCCTCAGGACAAGGGCGAGATCGCCCGCAAGGAGATGGTCCTGGCGTTCGATGAGCTTGGCTACGATATGGAGGCAGCGCACCACGAGGTGGCCCCCGGCCAGCTCGAGATAGACCTGCGCTACCAGGACGCCCTGATCATGGCCGACCGCATGCTCACCTTGAAGTTCGGTGTCAAGTGCATCGCCATGAAGTATGGGCTGCACGCCAGCTTCATGCCCAAGCCCCTGTTCGGTCAGAACGGCTCCGGGATGCATGTGCACCAGTCGCTGTCGTCAAAGGACAAGAACGCCTTCTACGACCCCGATGGAAAGTGGCAGCTGAGCGGCATGGCCATGAACTACATGGGCGGACTGCTGGCCCATGCCAGGGAGAACTGCGCCATCCTAGCCTCCTACGTCAACTCCTACAAGCGGTTGGTGCCCGGATATGAAGCTCCATGCTACATCTCCTGGGCCAACATGAACCGCAGCGCCCTGCTCAGGGTGCCCGCCGGTCGCGGCATGAGGACTCGTGTGGAGCAGAGGAACCCCGATCCGGCAGGCAACCCCTACCTGCAGTTCGCGGTCATGCTCGCTGCCGGTCTGGACGGCATCAAGAACAAAATCGACCCCGGGGAGCCCTGCGAGAAGGACATCTACCACATGGATGCCGAGACGCGCCGCAAGAACAAGATCGTCGACCTTCCCATGAACCTCGGCGAAGCCTTGGACGTCATGGCCGAGAGCAAGGTCATGAAGGAGGCGCTGGGCGAGCACATATTCAACCATTACCTGCACATAAAGCGCATGGAGTGGGACGAGTACCGCAAGTATGTGACCGACTGGGAGATCGCACGGTACTTCAAGGTGCTTTGAACCCCCTTTTCAAACCTTTTTCTCAATAACCTTTTTCCCCTCTCCTTTCTATATTATGAGCATGTGCGGCCGTTTCTCGCTCGGCCTCGTATACGGTTTCTCTACCAGGTTCGGCATAGCTGAGGACATGGCCATCAAGCCACGCTATAACATATCCCCCTTCCAGGACATCCCCGTCGTGGTCAAGGAAAAGCAGAACACGGTCAGATGGATGCGCTGGGGGATGGTGCCCAGTTGGGCCAAGGGGGAGGACTTCGGACTGAAGCTGATTAACATCCGCTCCGAGACGGCCTTGGAGAAGCCGATGTTCAAGCACATCCTCAGTGCGCAGAGGTGCATGGTGCCGGCCACAGGTTTCTATGAGTGGCAGAAGGTCGGCGTGAAGAAGCGCCCTTTTTACATACACATCAAGGACAGCCCGCTCTTCGCCATGGCCGGGATCTATGATATCTGGAAGGGCGATGGTAAGGACCTGATCACATGCTCCATTCTGACCACGACGTCCAACGATGTCCTGAGACCAGTACATGACCGCATGCCGGTCATCCTTCGACGGTCCATGGAAGGGGAATGGCTGGCCGACGGACCTCTCTCGGAGGACATGGTCATGTCGATGCTCACACCATACCCGTCCACGGAACTGGATATGTACCCTGTATCGGACATGGTGAACGATTCCAAGGCCGATGACCCTTTGATGGTGACCCCGGTCAAGGCGCAGCAGGCAACATTGTTCTGAGAAAAAGGGTGGCAGATTACAAACCATTTTTATATGGGCAGCAATAATCCGTCGGATGAGACCATGATGCCAGGAATGGGTAGGGGGGTCAATCCCCGCCAGATGAAGCAGGCCATGAAACGCATGGGCATCTCCCAGGAGGATATGCAGGGCGTGGAAGAGGTCATCATCAGGACCGCCGATAAGGAGTACGTGATCAAGGGTGCGGAGGTCGCCTGCATAACTATGCAGGGACAGAAAACCTACCAGGTCGTCGGGGATGCAGAGGTTCGCCCCAGGCACGACTTAAAGGAAGCATCATCCGATATTCCAGAAGAGGATGTCCAGCTCGTGATGTCCCAGACCGGGGCGTCGAAAGAGAAGGCCGCCCAGGCATTGAAGGACTGTGACGGGCAGCCGGCAGAGGCCATATTGAAGATCATGTCCGGGTGAGAGCCATGTGCCTAGCTATGCCAGCAAAGATCCTGTCTATAAACGGTGACGAGGCCGAGGTCGACTTCGGCGGCGCCGTCAAGAGGACCAACATATCGATGGTCGACGCCAAGGTGGGCGAGTACGTGATCATCCATGCCGGTTTCGCCATCCAGAAGGTGGACGAGGAGGAGGCTAGGGAAACGCTCCAGCTGTGGAACGAGTTCCTGGAGGATTCCGAGGTCGCCTGACCTGCAAACATTTAAGTCCTATTTTCTTCCCTAGTGTCGCATGTAAGGAATGCGTTCATGAAGATTGTCTATGGGCCGATAAGCTCCCCGTGCATGGGAAAGGCCATCGCTGTGGACCCTATCGGCAGGCACCCCAAGGCATGCAACTTCAACTGCATCTATTGCAGGTTAGGCCAGAACGGTATGGTACTTCTCGAGAGGGCGACGTTCATCGATGACGACCTTATCCTGGAACAGATGGGAGAGTGCCTCTACCGCGACGAGTGCTGCGGCGTCATGTTCAAAGGGACGGGGGAACCGCTCCTGGCCACCAACATCTTCGCGGTCGCAAGGAAGATAAAGGAGGCCGCACCCAAGAAGGTGGCGCTGCTCACCAACTGCTCCCTGTTGCTCGAGCCAGGGATCATAGAGGAGCTGGGCGTCTTTGACATCATCATCGCCAAGCTGGACGCTGCCAGCGATGATACGTTCCAACAGGTGAACAGACCGCATCCGTCCATCCGTCATTCCGATATCATCCAAGGTATGAAGGAGGCCCGAGATCGTTTTCCCGGTTCCTTCCGGATCCAGGTCACATTGGTCCGGGAGAACCTGGACGAGATGGATGACATAGCTCAGCTATGTCGCGAGATATGCCCCGATCACGTTTACCTGAACAATCCAGAGCTTTGCGACCCGTCCCACCAGCTGAGCAAGCGCGAGGCGGAGGCGGCCTGGGACAAGTTCTTCGGCATACGTTGTGCAAGCTCAAAAGAAAAAGAGTGAAAAGGAAAGGGTTTTCTTTACATCTGGCAGAGCTTCTGCAGCGAGGCCCATTTTTGGTCCACGCCCTGCTGGACCTCATCGGCCACCGAGGTGAACTTGCCCTTCATCAGGTGCTTGAACCGGCCTTGGGAGGCCAGCCACTCCGATACAGGCTTCTTCTCCTTGGAGCCCTCGGCGATGCGCAGCGATTCACCGGTCAATCTCCAGGTGCCCTGCTCGTACTCGTACAGAGGCCAGACGCAGGTCTCCACCGCCAGTTTAGACATGGCGATGGTCTGCGACCCATCATGTCTCCAGCCGCGGGGGCATGGAGATATCACATTGATGAACTTCGGTCCATGTATCTCGAAGGCCTTGTGGGACTTCTGTATCAGGTCCTTCCAGTTGTGCGGTGACGCCTGGGCGGCGTACGGAAGGTCGTGGGCGATGATGATCCGGGTCAGGT
Source organism: Methanomassiliicoccales archaeon (assembly GCA_028682895.1). Classification (GTDB taxonomy): domain Archaea; phylum Thermoplasmatota; class Thermoplasmata; order Methanomassiliicoccales; family UBA472; genus UBA472. Next base: position 86,070 of record JAJRAK010000052.1, on the reverse strand, counting down.
CCTTGGGGAACTCCTTCTTCCCCGGTATGCAGGTACCGGACGGGCAGGTGGTGGTAGATGCTCCCCTGGGGGTAGCCCCGCTCCTCTGGATGCCGGTGTTCATGTACGCCTCGTTGTTGAAGCAGACGTAGAGGAAGTCATGCCCTCTCTCGATGGCGCCGGACAACGATTGGAATCCGATGTCGTACGTGGCGCCGTCGCCTCCGAAGGCAACGAACTTGATCTCCTGGTCCAGCTTCCCCTGGCGCTTCAATGAGTTATACGCCGCTTCCACTCCGCTCATGGCGGCGGGGGCGTTCTCGAAGGCGGTGTGTATCCACGGGACGTTCCAGGACGTGAACGGGTAGTTGGATGTCGATACCTCGAAGCATCCGGTGGCGTTGGCCACGACGACCGGTTTGTCCGTGCCCATCAATACTTGGCGGGCGATGATCGGCTCCGCGCACCCGGCGCAGAGGCGGTGTCCCTCGACAAGGCGCTCCTCGCTGTGGCTCAGCTCCTTTAGGTTCACTTCCTCACCCCCATGAAGTTTACGCGCTCTCCCTTTCCGGCCATTACTTCCTCGAACACCGTTGTCAGCTGTTCGGGGATCAGGTCCCTTCCTCCCAGCCCGTAAACGTAGTTGCTCACGCGGGGCGGGCTCTTCAGGCGAGAGACCGATTCCAGCACGTCCATGTACAGTGGGGAGCCGGTCCCAGGGCTCATGGCCCTGTCCATGACGGCAACGCCCTTCTTCCCTTCCAGGAACTTGGCCATATCTGCCGCCGGGAACGGGCGGAACAGTCGCACCTTCACGGCGCCGACCTTCTTGCCCCGGGCTCTCAGCTGGTCCACCACAAAGCGCATCGTCCCTGCGGTGGAACCCATGGCCACCATGACGTACTCAGCGTCCTCGGTGCGGTACCCCTCTACCAGGTCGTACTTCCTTCCAGATATCTTGGCGAAGTCGGCCATTGCTTCCCTGGCCACTCCGACCGCGGCATCCATCGATGCCTGGACCTGATATTTCAGCTCGTAATAGTAGTCAGGCATGGCCAGGGGTCCATAGGTCGTCGGGTTCTTGATGTCCAGCAGCGGTCTCAGAGGCTGGAACGGTCCTACATATTTCTTGGCCACGTCATCATCCAGTATCTCGAAGCGCTCTAGGGCGTGGGTGATGATGAACCCGTCTATGCAGGTCATGATGGGCAAGCGTACGCGCATGTCCTCGGCGATGCGGAAGGCGATCAGCGTGTTGTCGTACGCCTCCTGCACGTTCTCACCGAACATTTGCAGCCAGCCAGAGTCGCGTCCTCCCATGGCGTCGCTGTGATCGCAATGGATGTTGATCGGTCCGCTGAGAGTGCGGTTGGCCACGGCCATTATTATCGGTACTCTCATCGAGGCGGAGACGTACAGCATCTCCCACATGAACGCTAGACCCGCAGAGGCGGTGGCCGTCGCTACTCTGGCCCCTGCCGCGGACGCTCCGACGCAGATCGTCAGGGCGCTGTGCTCTGATTCGGCGCATACGTACTCGGTGTTGACCTCTCCGTTGGCGACGAAGTCCGAGAACGCTTCCACTATGATCGTCTGGGGTGTGATCGGGTATGCCGCCACAACATCAGGGTCGATCTGCTTCCAGGCCAGGGCGATGGCCATGTCCCCGTTGCACGCCATTGGCTCGCTCATTCCACTCCCTCCTCCTTCATGGTGATGGCCTTTGCCGGGCATTGGTTGGCGCAGATGCCACATCCCTTGCAATGCGAATACTTGAAACCGACCATCTTCTCGTTCTCCACCACGATGCTGTTGTCCGGACAGTATATCCAGCAGGTGAGGCAGTTGGTGCACTTTTCCTTGTCGACCTCTGGCCTCTCGGAACGCCACTCTCCGGTCTTGTACCTCTTGGAACTGCCGGGCTCGATGATCATGCCGCCGGCAGGTAATGAACTGGAACCTTCGTTGGCCATCACTCCACCTCCTCGTACGCTCTCTTAACCGCGTTCAGGTTCTTGGCCAGAACGTCCTTGCTCAGCTTCCCGCCCATCTTGGCGTTCATCTCATTGATGATCGAGTCAAGGCTCACGATCTTGGTCACCTTGACCAACGCACCTAACATGGCGGTGTTGGTCATGCCTTTCCCGATCTCTTCCATGGCGATCTTTGTGGCGTTGACCGCGTATATTCTATCTGAACGGCCGAGGACTTGGGCCATTTTCGATCTCCCCTCTGGGAAGTTAGCTATGACGACACCATCCTCTTTCAGACCATCGAGCACGTTCACGGCCTTCAACAAGGTCGGGTCGATGATAAGGACGGCGTCAGGATAATATACCTGGCTGTGCACGGTCATTGGTTCGTCCGAGATGCGAGCGAAGGCTCGGATCGGCGCACCCATGCGCTCCGCTCCGAACTCTGGGAAGGCCTTGATGTACTTACCCTCTTTAAGGGCAGCACCGGCCAGTATCTCGTTCGCCGTGACGACCCCTTGGCCACCTCTTCCATGCCACCTAATCTCCATGGTGCTCACAACAACTCCTCCTCACGGTATTTCCCTCTAAATGATAATAATATAAAATCATTTCAGAAAATTGTTTACGAAAGTCACATTTAAACGGTACAAAATCTTCGAAAATACGAGTTGCGCATAGTATTTACGGAATCATTTAGTCATTTATGAATTATTATAGGTTTTCCCGCACAGTTCCTCCTCAATCGCTCCGTTCCGAAAGGGGTCGCTAACTAGTGAGATTACCCGGCGATGCAGAAAAAAATTACTATCCGACTCACGCCAGAAGCGTTGGTTTAGAAAAATTAATAGACCCCACGCCTATTTGCGTCTAGGTTAGGACATTGAAGGGCTATGTGCCCCGGTGAACTTGCCTGCATCAAACGTTCTTAGAGTGGTGAAAGAACCCATGAAAAGGATAATGAGCATATCTGACCTAGGCAAGAACGATATCGACATCGCCGGCGGCAAGGGTGCCAACTTGGGCGAGCTGGTCTCAGCGGGGTTCAATGTCCCTCCCGGTTTCGTTCTTACCACAGCGGCCTATGATTATTTCTTGGAGAACAGTAAGATCAATGAGAAGGTCCGGGATATCCTGGCCAAGGTCGATGCTAACGCTGAGCCCTCATTGCAGGACGCCTCGGCGCGCATCCGCGATCTGTTCGACCAAGTGGAGATACCCGCTGATTTGAAGGAGCAGATAATCTCCTCTCACAAGGCATTGTTCAAGGGCAAGAAGATGGGGCTCGTGGCAGTAAGGTCTAGCGCGACCGCGGAAGACCTGCCCACAGCAAGCTTTGCCGGACAACAGGACACATACCTTAACGTAGAGACCCCCGAGGACCTGCTGGACAAGGTGCGCAAGTGCTGGTCCTCGCTTTATACGCCAAGGGCCATCTACTACCGTGTCACCAAGGGCTTCGAGCACTCCAAGGTCAAGCTCGCGGTGGTCGTCCAGAAGATGATAAATTCCGAGATATCCGGGATCATGTTCACCGTAGACCCCAACTCTGAGCTACCTCACATCATCATCGAGGCCGGCTACGGATTGGGCGAGGCGCTCGTCGGGGGCAAGGTCACCCCTGACACGTACGTCCTGGACAAGTTCCACAATAAGATACTGAGCAAGAGGATCGCCAAGCAGTCCTGGAAATTGGTAAGGGGCAAGAGCGGGGATTGCGAGAAGGCGGACATTCCCGAGGAGATGCGCAGCGTCCAGAAGATGACGGACGATCAGATCTCCGCGTTGGGCGAGATTGGTCGGAACATCGAGGCCCATTACGATCGCCCTATGGACATCGAGTGGTGCATAGAGGAGAAGGTCATCTATATCGTGCAGGCCCGCCCGGTCACCACGCTATCCAATGGCAGCAAGCCGAACGGAAGGACCGTTGAGGACCACGGCCTGGCCAAGAGCGCCAAGATCCTGGTCAAGGGGCTGGGCGCCTCTCCCGGCCTGGCCGGAGGCCCAGTGCGCATCGTCTCCGCTGAGCTGATGAACCTGGAAGTGGTGAAGAAAGGCGATGTGATGGTCACTCTGATGACGTCACCGGACATGGTCCCCGCCATGACCAGGGCCGCGGCCATCGTCACCGATGAAGGGGGCATGACCTGTCATGCCGCGATCGTCGCGCGCGAGCTAGGCATACCATGCATCGTCGGTGCCAGCCATGCCACCGAGCTGCTCAAGGACGGCATGATGATATCCGTCGACGGCAGCATGGGGGTCGTCTACGACGGCTTGGCTCCGAAGAAGGAGGAGGCCAAGGCCCCGGCGGCAGTTATCGCACAGTCGTTCCCTGTCACAGGGACCAAGGTGCTGGTGAACATGGCCATTCCGCAGAAGGCCGAGGAGGTCTCCAAGCTACCGGTGCAAGGCGTCGGCCTCATGCGCATCGAGTTCCTCTTCACATCCTATATCCAGGAGCACCCATGCGCTCTCATCGAGAGGGGCGAGTCCAAGTTCCTGGTGGACAAGCTGGCCGACGGCATATCGATGGTCGCCAAGGCGTTCTACCCACGCCCGGTGATCCTGCGCACCTCCGACTTCAAGACGAACGAGTACCGTGATATGGAGGGAGGGGAGAAGTTCGAGCCGCATGAGGAGAACCCTATGATCGGCTGGCGCGGATGCTCCCGCTACGTCTCCGACTCCTATAGGGAAGCGTTCAAGCTGGAGCTCAAGGCCATCAAGAAGGTGCGCGAGGAGATGGGGCTGAAGAACCTGCATGTCATGTTGCCCTTCGTCCGCACCATCGATGAGGTCAGGAAGATTACCGCCATGATGACCGAGGTCGGACTGGTGCGCAACCGCGATTTCAAGCTGTACCTGATGGCGGAGATACCATGCAACATATTCATGGCCGAGGAGTTCGCCGAGTGGTGCGACGGCTTCAGCATAGGGTCGAACGACCTTACGCAGCTGACCATGGGCGCGGACCGCGACTCGGACGTACTGGGCAAGATGGGCTACTTCGACGAGAGGAACGAGGCCATCAAGAGGGCGATCGAAATACTGATCGAGAAGGCGCACCGCAAGGGATGCACCGTGGGCATATGCGGGCAGGCCCCGTCGGTCTACCCGGAGTTCACCGAGTTCCTGGTGAAGGCCGGAATAGACACGATCAGTCTGAACCCTGACACGGTGATCAGTACCCTGAACGTCATCGCCTCGGCGGAGAAGAGGATACTGCTGGAAGCGGCCCGCAAGACGCTCCAATAAACCACTTTTATTCTTTTTACTCGCTCTTTAAAAGTCTGGTGGTGATCTCCACCAACGGGTGGTGGGACCCATCTATAATTTTTACATCGTCCAGCGTGTGCAACCCCATCTCATCGGCGCTGTGTTCCAGCCCCAGGTCCACGTCCCTGCTAAGTTCCAGCACGAAGGCGGAGAACTGGCGCACGCCCATCTGCTTTGACGCCAGCGCACGGTGGTGCCCATCGACCAGGATGAAATGGTCGTTCTTCTGGATGACGATGATCGGCTCAACCAGTCCGCGCTTTATCTCCTCTTTCCGGCCTAGCAGCTCGTCGGCGTAGACCTCCTTCTGCGTTGGGCGCAGCGACTCCACCGGAACGATGCGGCGGCGCACCATTATGGATATGCCGTGCTTCGTCTCCAGGAAGTTCTTGATCATGGACACCTTGTTGGGCGTGGCCCTTTCGATGTGTGAACGGACTATGTCCAGGTTGGAGATGATGCCCAGAAGCGTTCCGTCGTCGTTCACCACGGGCACGTTCCTCAGTCCGTAACGGAAAAGGATGCGGGCAGCATCGTCCAGGTCCATCTTCGGGTTCACCGTCACCGTGCCCTTGCGAATGATCTCTTTGATCGGCCTTTCCGGCGTTGGGTATGCGCGCAGGAGCTCCTTCGCGGTGATAAAACTGATGATATGGCCATCATCAGTGACCGGCATCCCATGGAACTCGGTGGAGATGAGCAGGTCGACCGCCTGCTTCACCGTATAGCTGATAGGTACGCTCACGACCTCACGGATCATGTAGTCCTCAACCTTGAGCTTCCTTTCGGCCATGAGATCCCTCGAACTAACCACGGTCGCTGATTAATACCTTTCCGGCAAACTGTCAAAGTATGCGACTCATGGTCTATTGTACCCAGTGTCATTGTTCTTCTTCGGCTTGGGCGCATCGAACACCTGCCATATCTGGATCAGAAGGAAGGGCGCGGAGAGCACCAATGCAGCGACGATCCCTGCGATCGAGAACCCCTCGGTGTCGGTCAGAACAACTACGAAAGCTGCCAGGGAGGTCACGGCGAGGAAACCTCCCACTAAGAACAGGACGATCCCTTTGGCGGTCTTTCCCATGTAGAAATGCCCGATCCCCATGAATCCCAGGAAGCCGAACACCAGGGCAAATATGAGCGCCTTGCGCGGGTTCTTTCCATCCGGGCCTATCTGATACTTGGCCGGCGGAACGCCATACTGCGGAGGGGTATAATACGGCTGAGGCGCGACCCCTGCGTACGGGTCCTGAACGGGTGCCGGAGGAACGGACGGCGTCTCCTGAACGACCGTCCGCTGTGCCACGTCCTGGTCCAGCATCCTACCGCAGGAAGTGCAGAAATTCAACGAATAATCGCATTCCTTACCACAGTTGGGGCAATATCTCGGGGCGAAGGGCACTGGTATCTTGGTCGCATGGTGCTCATGCTCCGGGGCCTGTATCGTTGCGGGAGCTACCCGCCACGGTCCCTGGTTCCGTATGTTCAATCCCCAGTTGGTTTCCATCCATTCTATGGTCGGGTCTATCTCCGAGCTGAGCCGGGGCCCGGTGTCATACTGCTTCCCTCTCCTTGTGGTCAGGGACAAGTACTTGTGTCCCGCGAGCTCGTTCGACCGTCCCGAGCCCGAGTAATCATGAGCACGGATGGAGGTTATCTCACCGCTCCTCACGAAGGAGGGACGCCTGATCATCCTCAGAAATGCACGCTCGGGGAACTGTATCCCGTTCGAATAGACAGTGATCGGATCGAACCCTTTTCCTAGCGCGTATGAGAGGAAGATATACTCAAGGGCTATGGCCACGTTGAGCACCGGCAGGACGACAATGAATATGGACTGGAACTCCGGCCCCAAAATGTAGGCGGTGTAGAGAAGGACTCCATTGATGATGATGAAGTCCAAGAGGGATACCCTGATGATCAGCTTCTTGCGTTTCATCGACGGGTCGTTCACTGAAAGTTTCCCCACCTGCTCTCCTTTGTTCCTGATCCGGTCCATCGCTACCTCTCCCCGGCTGGGCATCTGTCTCATAATTAATATCGATTATCATGAAATTATTGAATCCGACACACCTCAGCATTCTAGGCCTTTTAACTGGCACGATGCACCTGATATCAATGCCAGTGGCCAGTGTATACCTTAAGGGTTAAATATTACAATTCGATAAGGGGAAAGGCCGTATGTCCCGGTAGTGTAGCGGCCTATCATGAAGCCCTGTCGAGGCTTCGACTCGGGTTCAAATCCCGACCGGGACGCTTTTCATCTCCTTCTCAAGAGCACCACTGTTGCCAAGACAACGCAGGCCACGATCGCGACCGCTATGATGATCAAGGTCATATCCATCGCATCATCGGCCGCGATGGTGCCAGCCCAGGTGTTGTCCGAAAGGTCCGAGTCCCAGCCCTCATCACATTCGACCACGGCCGAAACCGCTCCGCCATCGAAACCGTCCAACGATATCTGTACCGTAGTGACCTCTCCCGGTACCAGCACCACTTCCTTCTGATGTTCCACGCCGCTTGCGTTCACGATCACGACGACGGTCACGTTCAACGGCCCATCGTTGAGCAGGTCGGCGGTGAAGGTCCATCCGCCGTCTTCGCTCACGCAGGTGACATTGGACATGACCACGCTACCCTTTATGATCTCGACCGAGATGGTAGCGTTGCAATTTCCTCCATGGTCGTCGGTGACGGTCAGGTTGACCTGGTAAGTACCTTCGTGCGAGTAAAGGTGCAGGACCGATGATCCGTTCCCGAAGGAACCGTCCCCGAACTCCCAGAACCAGGCAGTGATCGAACCGTCAAGGTCCGAGGCGTTCGCCGTCAGGTCCATCTCGAGCGGGGACCCCGGGCCCTGCTCCACAACGATAGAGGCACTGGGGTGCAGGTTGAGGACCACCAGTGTGACGTTGACGACAGTGGTGGCGTTCCGGTCGTCGACGCAGGTCAACGTGACGGTGTAACTGCCAGGTGCCGAGTATGCATGGTGAACGGACGCCCCTGTGCCATTGATATCGTCCCCGAACTCCCAGAGGTAGTCCACCACCTCACCATCCATGTCGGTGGCGTCCGCGACCAGTGCGATCTCGTCCAGGCTCCAGATGTCATCGGATATGACGTCTATCGAGGCCTGTGGCGCCCTGTTATCTATGGTGATGTTCACCGACCTGTACGCGTTCGATCCATCATCGTCCCATACGGTCAATGTGACGGTGTAGGTCCCAGGTACGGAATATGCATGATGGACCGACCCACCGGTCCCGATGCTGCCATCGCCGAAGTCCCATTGATATAGGACGATATCCCCGTCCAGGTCCGTGGCCTCGCTCCCCATCGCAATATCGTCCAGGGATAGGAATGCCGATCCATCGATGCTGATGGATACAAGGGGAGCTCTGTTGTTGACCGTTATCGTCCTCGTGACGCTGGCGGTCGCACCGTTATTGTCACGCACGGTCAACGTCACATCGTATGTGCCGGAGTCGTCATAGGCGTGATCGGGGGACCTGGTGGACGACGTCGAGCCGTCCCCGAAGCTCCAGCTCCAGGCGACGACGCTGCCGTCCGTATCGACCGAGCCGTCCGTGAACTGGACTTCCGCCAGTGTGAGCGCCCCGTCCATAAAACTGAAGCTGGCAGTAGGTTTGGCATTGCTGACCGTGACTACCGCTTGGTACGTGCCCTCGGCATAATCATCGTCCATGGCGGTAAGTACGACCGTATAGGTCCCGCTCCTCGGGAAGCGATGGGCGATCTCGTTCCCGTTGCCAGTGGTCCCATCGCCGAAGTCCCACGACCAGTCCACGACCTCCCCGTCCGTGTCGATGCAGTTCGCGGTGAAGGTCGCATATTGCATTCCTACTAACGATATGGGGGAATAGGTGAAGTTGGCCACAGGAGCGTCGTTCCCGACCGCCACCTTCTTGGTATAATTGACCGTCCCTCCGTCCGTGTCCGTCACGGTCAGAACGACGTAATAATCACCAGCGCTCGCGTAGGCGTGTGAGGGGGAGCTGTCCGCGGACGTTGTTCCATCGCCGAAGTCCCACGACCAGTCAGCTATCGTTCCATCTTCATCGGTCGACAGGTCCTGGAACTCCACGGTCCCCGCGACCTCAGGCTGTGATGGCGAATATGAGAAGCTGCAATCAGGGACATGGTTGACGATGAGGTAATCCGAGCTCACGGAATCGACCATTCCCTTGGCGTCCGTCACGGTCAGGGTGACCGTCACGGTCCCCTTGATGTCATACAGGTGCTCCACCACCCTTCCGTAGGCTGAGCGTCCGTCCCCCAGGTCCCAGGTCCAATTGGTGATCCCGGAGCCACTGCTGCTTCTGTCGGTGAACGTCACCTCATCGATGGTGTCAAAGGATGCGAAGCTGGCGATGAAGGCCGCCACCGGCTCATCGTAGACGAAGCTACACCTGACCACCTTCGGATACTCATCGTATGCATCATCAGTGTCGTACGCCTCGTCGTCAGTTCCATCGGTCCCTGGCAGGTCCTGGTCCTCGCCGCTCATGACGTCCACGATAATATTTTCCGACCAATAGTTGCCCCCGGTCGGGTATTCCCGGTTGAACGTAAGCGAAGAACCGGACCGAGCGATCTGTCGTCCATTGTCGATCAGGTCGTTGCTCCAGAAGGTCCCTTCCGAACCTATCGCTACGATGCCTATCGCACAATCCTCGATGGCGTTACCGACCACGGACACCTCCGTACAATCTACCAATGCCAGCCCGTACCCGTTGCCTTGGAGGTGCATGCCTTTGACGGTAATGTTCTGGCAGTCCACCAGATAGAGGCTGGCCGCAGTACCGTTCACGGTGACGTCGTTCTCCTGGTACAATATGGACAACGGTCCGTAGGTCATCTCAACGTCCTCGACGTCCAAAAGGAAGTCGGAAGGACCGTCCCCATCGATGATGATGTCCACGGTGTTGTTCGTAAGGGAGAGGTCGTGCATGAGCAGCCCTCCCGACCATTCCACGGCCAGTCCCATCTCTGCATCGGACCAGGTCATGTTACGCAGACCACCGGTCACGTTGCTCAGACGTAGCCCGCCTCCCGACTCACCGGTCAGTCCATCGACGTCCACTTCCGATAGGGACACAGACCATTCGGAGGTCTGGTCGATCAGGTATGAGCTTAGGACCTCAAGGTCCGTGCCGTCGAGCGACCATCCCATCCCCCCGGTGATGGTGGTGTTCCTCAGTACTAGGCGCCCACCGTTCATGCTGGGCCGTTCCTCATCCGAGAGACCGCTTAACATGCATCCCTCCAGCAGTATGTCGCCTGAAGAATCGAGCACAAGGTCGGCGCCGTCGAACGTCGTTCCACTGGCGTTCAACATGCCCCTGACGATCATGCTGACACCGGATGGGATGTCGACCACGCAATCACGTACTTCCAACGTGACCCCGTCCTCGATGAGGAACCCGCCCACCAGGATCACGGTCCTATTTTCCCACACGGTATCCGAGGATATCTTCCAGTCCACCGGGGCGGTCACCGTTCGCTCATCATTGCTGGTAACATCGTCCAGACTGCAGGTCACCTCAGCGGTCAGCTCATACTCCTGGTACAGCGCAGGCGTCCATTGCAGGTCCGAGGCAACGGTCTCCCCCGGGGCCAGGGTCACTATGGCCGTATCGACCAGCGTTCCATCGGCATAAAGCCTGATGGTCCCTTCTTCAGAGAACTGGCCCAGGTTCTGCACCTGGACGGAAACGTTGCATTCCTCCTGCCAGTAGCAGGAATCGATGACCACCGCCTTGAGGGCCAGGTCATGCTCCCCTTCGCTGTCCATCAGCATCTGCGTCTCCGGGTCGCCGAGCAGGTTCAGCTCCATGTACACCCAGCGGTAGGTGCCGGCGGAAGCGGCAGAGGAGGCGTGCTCCTCCTTCGAAAGGGAGAGCGCCTTTCCCAGGTTGGTCACCCCATCATCATAGACCTGGCTGAAGAATGAAAGATCATATTGTTGAGAAGTTCCAGACGTGCTTCCCCGTGAATACCATCCATACCTTGAGTTGCCTATGAACGCCACCGCACCGTGTTCCCCGATGACGAACTCCTCGGCGATGCAATCCGAGGACTGGTCGAATGCGGCCACGTCGCACGCCTGGGTGTACAGCACGAACGGTAGCTCGTTATCCAAGGCCCGCGCGCTCGATACGGTCAGGTCGCCGAAGCTTTCGGTGTTGCCATGTCCCATGTGGTTCACTATGTGAACGCCGGACCTCAACTCTCGGAAGAACGCAGTGCCGGAAAAGGTGCCCTGTTCCTCGTACAAGGTAGTCAACGTCAGGTTCTCATCGGCCAGTATGTCATCGTAGACCTCGTCCTTGTACCAATCTCCGTACGTGTTGGAGTCCAAGGCCTCACCCACGAACAGAAGGTCGGTGTCGTACTGGTTGACGTAGCTCTTCTCATACAGGATCGTCTTGTTGACGAAGTTCCAGGCCTCGCTCACGGTCGAGACGGGCGCGCGACCGACATATACTTCGGCCAGAAGGTCGGCCTCCTCGCCGGCGCTGCCCTGGCTGCTTGTCTCTCCATACCTACCGTCCCCATCATCATCCCAATCGCCGTCCAGCGCCGAATAGTAGATATCTGCCGGCAGTTCGTCGACATAGCTGCTGGCGGTCACGTACACCTTCCTGGAGGGAATGACATCCTCGTCCCCGCCGATCAGAACGTATTCGACGCCCCATTCCTCATGAGCGGCGGTGATGAAGTTTCGTACGATGGTCTGCGTATCGTTGCCAGTTCCGCCGTTGGCCAAGGCATTGCCCCAGAACGAGCTGTCTGCCCGAATATAGTCCAAGGTGACCAGCACGCTCGCTATGTTGGCACAGCTCGATCCCTCACCGTTCCTCTCGCCCTTCCAGGTGGCCAGGGCCTGGAACGGTCCCAGAAGGTCCTCGTCGGTGATGATGAGATAATCGTAGCTTCCCGAGGGTAGTACGCTGAACGAGCTGGATACCTTGCTGCTCATCAGTTCGGTCACATCGTCAGGGTTATCCACGAGCTCCCGGACGCGGTCCATGTCACCTATGAAGCTATCTCCATCAGCTTTGGTAACGATAGTAATGGTGAAATCAGAGACATAGTACAAAACACCAGTATTCTCGTCCAAATGGACCGGCCACAGGTCGATGCATACGATCTCCACGCCTTCTAGGACGTAACTCCCCGCATACTCGTAAGCTCCGTGCGCTCCCTCCTCGTACGAGGCGGAGCCATCCCCGGTCTGGCTCTCGGTAGGGTTGCATGGATAGTTCGTGGCTATCTCCACGGCAACGGCATCGGAGCATTCGATCCGGACCTCGACGGCCGTCTCGTTCGGCTGTAGGGCGAGCAGCAAGGTCTCGATAGGCAATATCGGGGATCCCGCTCTTGAGTCGTTCTCCAGGCCGTCCAGGGTGTAGATCCTTTCGTCGCTGTCCGGGTCTATGGTCGGCTGGGAGAAATGATACTCATAGGTGATCGAAGACGTTCCGGCCGCGGACAGGTCCGGGGCCGAGAGCAGAGGAAGAAGCATGGCGAGCGCGATGAGGACAATGGCCATTCTGTATGTGCGATCATTCTGGTACATACGGGATCCGATGGACATTCATAGACCACCCAGCTATTTAACCCACTCGGAGATTTTTATGATCGAGAGGCGAGATGTAGCAAACACAGTTGCTCATACGATCGCGTATCTTTCAAAGCAGGGTAATAGGCATCGTTCGATCGCTCAAAGCACCTGGAAAGTATCAGCGGATCTTCGGGATGACCTCATCGAAAATATAATCTAGGCGCTTCTGGAACTCTTCCTGTTGCACCTTCCATTTTCGGTTCAGACCGGAGTCCCTCAGCATATGCATCCCCTCTGGATTTAGGGGGAACGAGCCGGAGATCGTGCATACGGCGATGGCCCATATCCTGCGGGTGGCGTCCAGGGAGTATCCTCCCCCTCCGGTCACCAGATATCGTCCGTCGCTGTGCTGATGCGCCATCCGGTGCGTGAACTCCGCTACATGCTCATATGTATTGGTCGTCAGCCCCATCCCGACCATCTGATCGGAATAGTGTGCATCGGTCCCGAACTGATGGATGATGATCTCTGGACGGTACGCTGACAGGGCGGCCGAGACCACCCTCTCGTACACAGGTACATACACCTCATCAGGGGTGCATCTGGGGAACGGTACATTTATGGAATAGCCATCGCCCTCGGCCACACCTGATTCGGTGGCCGCCCCTGACTCAGGATAGAAGCCCGGTCCATATCTGTGGAAGGATATGTTCAGGATCTTCTCATCGTTGAAGATGGACTGAGTACCGTCACCATGATGACCGTCAATATCGATTATCGCTATGCGCTCATAGCCGTAATCACGCTGTAACCGCCGCACGGCTATTGCCAGATCATTAAAGACGCTGAACCCGGACGACCTATCGCGCTGAGCGTGATGAAGTCCTCCCCCCGGCGTCATGACATGATCATACTCCCCCCGGGCAATGCTCTCCGCTCCGGACAGTGTAGCTCCGACCATGGACAACGCCCCCTCGTACAGTCCTTTATGGACCGGGGTATCGCCCGTATCCAAGCAACCCGAGCCGATCCGGCTCATCTCCTTGACGTGGTCTATCAGGGCCTGGTCGTGCACCATGCGAATATCTTTCTCATCCGCAGGGTCCGGTTCGACGTAGACCAGCATATCGTTGAAGACGTCCATCTCACGTAAGGTATCTCGTATGAGCTTGAACCGGATGGGCTGGTAGGGATGTTCTGGACCAAATTGGTACTTGAGCATCTCGTCGCTGTAAAAGAAGGCAGTGGTACCGCACATCAGGATTACCCGTTCATTGGCTTCCCGGTTTAGGCGTGCGAAAGTGCATAATACTTTCCATATCAGTCGATGAACTGTATCGACACTTGGCCTTCCTTCACGGCCAGACGCTTGGATATCATCCCCGCTTCTACCCAGCAGGCGTTGAAGACGGCGATGGGCACCATGCAGGTCGGCGTGAGGATGCCGTCCATCGCCATCTCCATGATGCGGGACCCGCGTATCTCGTTGATGTCGTCCATGCTCACACGCTTCAATCTTTCACTATAGTTCTGCACGTTGGAACAATCCGATTCGATGCGCACCTTGATCTGGTCATCCCCGTCCATCTCCGCGGTGACCCAGGTCTCATGAGAACATATGGGAGTGACGACCTTGACCCTGGATGTCATGGTCCTCTTGAATTCAGGTCCTAGTATTTTTTCCTTGCCTACCGCGTCTCTCGAGCGCAGATCAGTGTTACTGTGACATCATTCATTAGACCCCATCTTCCCGATTAAAAATAATCTGGTATGTCAATCGAAATTCAATGTTGTTCAGGTCCCGTAACACGAAATTAATTTACAGAGGCTGATTTGTGCATAATTCTTTATATGGTAATGTTATTTATCGACTCATTCGTAATACGAGGGATAGCACATGAAATTTAATGGAATAATCACCATTTTCACAATCTTTGCTCTATTCACGATGACCATACCGATCACTATCCATGGTGATAGTGGACTCGGAACGGAGGCCACCAGTGAGATATCGATCACCGACTCCCGTGGCACTACTACCAACCTGACTCAACCATCAACGCATGTAGCTGCTTTCAGTGCCTATATCACTAACACCCTGGTGGACATAGGGAACCTTAGCAATGCGGTTATTTTCGATTATTATTCAGCATATGCTCAAAGTGGGATAACCGATGTGCAGAATTATTCTGCAGATTTGTTCATAACGGTCAATACTGCCAACTCAAACATGGTCGTTCAGAGGATGCTTGGTATGGTGGACAACGGTACATGGAACAAGACGAACGATGTCATCCTCGGAAGTGGCTATTCTTATCTCTCTGATGTTTGGACCGATCTTGAGGATGAAGGTTTCAAGGTCATCACATTCTATCCAAAGACCTATGATGATATTGTCCAAGTGGTCGAGGACATCGAGACCGTTCTTGGGGCAAACCACAGCGTGTCCAATCAGATGGAGTATGTCAAGACATTCATCAATGAGGTACTGACCGAAAATGGTATCATTAACAGTACTGATAAGGTGACAGCGGTCTATGTCAGCTGGAGCGGCAGCAATTTTAAACTGGGGAACACCGGGGCCGTCACCACTGATTTCATCAACATAACTGGCGGCCTAAATGTCGCAGAGGATTCTTCAAAAGCAACACCATCTTATACCGCTGACGCGACAGCGATACTGCAATTAAACCCGGATTTTGTCCTGCTGGATGGTAATTATCCTAACACGGCCGAATATTTCTCTTCGGATGTGCTGATCAACAGCGATGCCACCGTGTGCAAACTTAACAAATCGATGAATTCCTACTGCCCTGATGCGATGACCGGCCTATGGACGATCGCATGCCTGTTCTACCCCGAATATTTCAATGGTACCATACCCATCGAAGCGACGGACGATGAGGGGGACAGCAATGATATGGCCATCTATGCGGCGATAGGGATATGCATCGTTATAGCAGCGGTCGCCCTAGTATTGATCACCAAGAGGAAGGGTAGCAAGGATTGAGGAAGGTAACCGAACCTCCTCATCCAAACCATTTAATCGTTCCTTTCGATTGAAGGATGCATCATGGACAGCGTGGCTAAGAGGCGAAGAAGGACATTTTCAGTCTTTGCTGTCACCTTCCTGATACTATTCATCTTTTTAATTCTCGACCTATCTCAGGCATTCATCCCCCTCTCCTTCGAGGACGCCTTCTGGGCATTATTGGGCCAGGGATCGGACACTAATATCACGATAGTGCAGCAAATGAACCTTCCACGAGTGATCATGACCATCCTCGTCGGGGCTGGCCTAGGAATAGCGGGTGCGGTCATGCAAGCCCTTTTCCGAAACCCGATGGCGTCCCCATATATACTGGGGTTGTCCTCCGGCGCCTCTCTAGGAGCAGCCATAGGACTTACATTCACCGTTTCTTGGTTGCCGTCGCTCCTCCTAACGCCCCTGCTCGCCTTCATAACATGCATGGCAACATTGTTTCTGGTCTATACCATATCCAACGTCGGTGGGCGCGTTCCGACAGAAACATTACTTCTATCAGGTATAGCAGTGGGTTCATTGCTTTCCGCGCTGGTATCCCTTTTGACATACGTGGCCGGGGACCAGATGTCCGGTATTGTATACTGGACCATGGGCAACCTTACTAACGCTGGCTGGGACAATATCATCATCGTCGCTCCGCTGATGTTCGCTGGATGTTTCATCATGGTCTCAAGTTCCCGAGACCTCAACGCCATGATGCTCGGCGACGCCCACGCGCTCGACCTGGGCGTCGAGGTCAAGAAGGTAAGGCTCCAGCTGCTGGTCGCCTCCGCCCTCGTCACCGCGGCCGCAGTGGCGTTCGTCGGCGTCATCGGCTTCGTCGGCCTGGTCGTACCGCACATCCTTCGCATCGTCATGGGGCCCGACAACAGGGCGCTCCTTCCAGCATCACTGGTCGGTGGGGCAGCGTTCCTGATGATGTGCGATTATATCTCCAGAGTGATCGCGCCCAGCATCGGGATACTGCCGATCGGCATCGTGACGTCTCTCATAGGCGCCCCGTATTTCGTATACTTGCTGCGCAGAAGGCGCGATGAGGTGGGGTGGAGCTGATGATGGAGATCAAAGACCTTCGTTTCTCTTACCGGGAAAAGCCCGTCCTGGACGATGTCGACCTGGAGATAAGGCCGGGTGAGATACTGGGGATACTCGGTCCCAACGGCTGTGGCAAGACCACTCTCCTGAAGCTCCTCAACCGCAACCTGCATCCCCAGGGCGGTAAGGTGCTGATGAAGGGAACCGACATCGAGGAAATGTCGAAGAAGCATATCGCCAGACATATCGCGGTGGTCCCGCAGAGCAATGAGATCAGGTTCTCCTTCTCGGTCAGGGACATCGTCACCATGGGCCGCATGCCTTTCTTGGACAGCTTCAGAGGCGAGTCGTCCGACGACCTGCGCATAGTCGAGGAGGCCATGGAGAAGACCAGCGTGTCAGAGTTCGCCGACCGTCCTATCAATACCATGAGCGGAGGGGAACGCCAGCGGGTCATCATCGCAAGGGCGTTGGCTCAGAGGCCAGAGATATTATTGCTGGACGAGCCGACACTGCATCTCGACATCGATCATCAGTTCGAGGTGCTGGACCTGGTGAAGAGGCTATCGGACCTGGAAGGATTGACAGTGGTCATAGTCTCCCACGACCTTCCGATGGTGGTCAAGTACTGCGACAGGATGGTGCTCATCCATGATCACAAGGTCTTTGCCATGGGTACGCCGCAGGAGGTCCTGACCAAGGAGAACATGAGGACCGTGTTCAACATTGATGCCGTCCTGGAATATGACGGGACGCTGAAGGAATTTATCGTCAAGATAATCGGCTCTTGCAGAAAGGTATGAGCGCCCGGTCCGTCCCTGGAAGATATGGGTTGACGGCAAAAGGTTGAATAACATGATTTTATTTGTTCGAACGATGAGGCAGCTCCTTAGAGGCAAGATACACCGGGCCACGGTGACCGCCGCCGAGCCCGATTATGTGGGGAGCATCGTCATCGACCAGGACCTGCTGGAACGGGCGGACATATGGCCCGGGGAGAAGGTCCTCATCTCGGACGTGGACAACGCTGCCCGGTTCGAGACGTACGTCGTTTTGGGAAAGCGCGGTTCGGGCATAATAAGCGTGAACGGCGCTGCCGCCCACCTTGTAAAGGTCGGCGACAGGGTCATCATCATGGCCTTCGAGCTTACTGACAAGCCGATACCGTCCAAGGTGGTCCTGGTGGACCAGGGAAACCGCTTTGTTCGCAACCTTTAATTGCCTGGCACTCGGCTCCGAAAGCTTTTAAATCAGTCCGTCTATCTCTTTTCCAAGTGAACATATGGCATCTGCTGAATATGACAAGTTGATGAAGCAAGGCTATCAACTCATGGACGAGGGCGAGTACTCCCAGGCATTGTCGAAGTTCGACAAGGCGATAAAGACGGACCCTAGCGACCCCTCCGGCTATATGGCCAAGGCAGACGCCGCCGTGCTGGTCCCCAAGGTCACCCCCGAGGAGGTCGTCGCGCTTTACAAGAAGGCCTCCGAGCTGGATCCGGAGAACCCCCTCATCATACAGAGCTGGGGAGCGTTCTGCATGGACCTGGGACTGTTCAATGAGGCCGAGACCTGCTACAACAAGGCCGCCCAGATAGACCCGGAGAACGCCACCTACTACTACTCGGAGTTCGGTGTCGAGTATTACAAGAAGGCACCCATCGTCTACGAGGCACGCCTGGACGAGCAGACCAAGCTCATAATAGTCAAGAAGGCGCTGAAGTACCTGCTGAAGTCCATCGACCTCGATGAGGCATCGGCAAAGAAGATCCTCTGAGCTCAGCGCATAAGTCTTTTCTCCAGCGGGTCATCGTGCCCGCGGAGCGACCTCGGGTTCGGTGAGCATTGCTGGCACATGCGCGATTCATGGTCGTAATGCCTGGAGCACAAGGCCTTGCCACACATCACGCAGCTATGACTGGCCGGTCTGGAGCACACGGAACAGAGGCCTAGGACTTCCATGCGATAACATTGTCCGGACGGTTAGATAAAGTTGGCGTCTCAGAGCATGCCCAGGTGTTCGAGCCCCTCACGCACACCGTCCGAGTGCGTTCCTTTCGAAACATATCTGGCAGCTCCTTTGGCCTTTTCCGAGGCGTTGCCTACCGCGACTCCGAAACCGCACTCTCTCAGCATGCGCTCATCATTATCGGCATCCCCGAAGGCCACCACGTCCTCCGGTCCGATCCCGATGAGCCGGCATGCCATTTCGACACCGGCCATCTTGCTATGGCCCCTTTCCATCAGGTGGATGGCGAAGCCAGTGGCCTCGACCTCCAAGGGCCAGTCCTTCAGGGTCTCTCTCACCTTCTCCAGGTCGGTGTCGCGCGCCAGCGCCACCTCGGTCTGCCGCCACTGATCGGTGTACAGCCTTCGGACGCCTGGGATGACCTGGCGAAGTAACTCATATGCTTTCAAAGGCATCTCGTTGGAAAAAAGCCGGTACACATCGTCCTTGTAGGATACGACGCCACCGTTCTCGGCCACTACCGGCCCCCTAAGCCCGATGAACGCCGAGAGCCCGTAAGCGATCGGCAGAACGTTCCCGCTGGCCAGCATGACGATGGTACCGTTGTCCTGGACCTTCCTCAGGAGCTCGATGCCCTGGGTCTGGATCACCTTGCGGGAATCGGTGATGGTGCCATCGACATCGCACACCATCGCCTTGTATCGCATCTTCACACCGAGTCGTGCCTCAGCTCGCCCAGGGTGGTGACCCTCTCGGCCATGGCGTTGTGCTTGTGGATGGACTCCTCGCTCTCGCTGCTGACGGTGACGATGGTGTCATCAGGCAGCAGCGTGTACTTCTTTAAGATGAGGGCCAGGTTGTCGCGCACCACATCCTCCACGAACTTGGGGTTGCGATGAGCGGTGAGGACGACATGTGCCTCCTCAGCGCGCTTCAGTATCTCGAACGTGGGGCTGGAGAAGGACGCCTCGGCTATCTCGATGAGGTCGTTCGCCTCCACTTCGCATTCCTCCGGGACCTCGAGCATCAGCGTGGTCACGTTCCTCTGGTTGTGCGTGATCGTCGGAAGGTCCCCCTCCATCTTGACGCGGTTACCGTGGATCTCGTCCACGGTCTCCATGGCGCAGGGGCAGGCGGTCATTCCAACTACGCGCGCGCCTATCATCTTCATCATGCCATCGCCGCGCTTGTGCGTCGCCCTGGCCATGAGCTTGTATGATTCGATGCTCTTGCGTCCAGTGTGCAATGTCCGCTGCAGGAAATAGTCAGCATCGATATGCACTTCGGCATAGGTGGCGTACTCGTGACGGTCCAGGAGCTTGCGGCATATGTCGGCCGCCAATACCTCCAACCCCTTTATGGGCTGAGCGATCCCTTGCTCCACTATCTCGGCGATGACCTCAAGGTTGCGCGATAGGTGAGAACCTCGCTGGGTCGACGGAAGGTCGACGAAAACATCGATATCGCAGTTGAGGAGTGTGTCCACGCCGTCCCTCTGAACCCTTACCGGCTTCTTGACGCCGGTGACCCCTACTCGCGTAAGCTTGAACCCGTTGGTGAGGTGCCGGTTCTGAACATCGCTCTTTGAAATTCAAATCACCACCTCCTCCATCGAGGGAATCTCTTTATATCTTAGCCTATCAACAATTTTCTTGGTTATGGATACTTCATTGGTCGCACGCCCCTCAACAACCATTTATACGCTGGAAAAAATGCCCATGCGATGATCTGCGGGCTAGATGAGGCTGGCAGAGGCCCTGTCATGGGGCCACTGGTGGTGGCGGCAGTCCTGGTCGAGGACGACCGTCTTTTCCGCGAATGGGGCGTGAAGGATTCCAAGCAGCATAGGCCCGAGGAAAGGGAGAGGCTCGGGGCATTGATAAGGTCCTTCTCCTCCTGGAAGGTCGTGGTCATCGGGCATGATAAAATAGACGAAAGGAAAGGGTCCACTTCCCTGAACACCCTGGAGATTCGAGCGTTCGCCTCGCTCATGGACGATCTCAAGCCGCGCAAGGCATACGTGGACGCCTGTGACGTCAGCGAGCTGAACTTCAAACGAGCGTTGATGAAGGAGATGAAATGGAAGACGGAGCTGGTCTGTGAGCACAAGGCGGACGAGAACTATCCGGTGGTCTCCGCCGCCTCCATCGTGGCCAAGGTGCGCCGTGACGAGGAGATGCGCAAGATCGGCAAGGAGCTGGGGGATGTCGGGAGCGGTTATTCATCGGACCCGAAGACCCGGGCCTTCCTGGAAAAGTGGATAAGGGAGAATGGGGATTTGCCACCCTATACCCGGAGGTCATGGGCGACGGCCAAGGAGATGCTGGGCGCGTCCAAGATTTCTAAGCTTACAGATTGGGAGTGACCCCATGGCCGTCAAGGATCATCTGCTGGATGCTATCAAACAGTTCAATGATAAGATCGAGAAGGACGCCGAGTTCCGCAAAGAGGTCGGCGATATGCAGAAGAAGGTCAACATCGACCTGGGGACGGAGCATTACTCGCTCCTGCTCAAGGACGGCATGATGTCGCACTTCGACGAAGGTCTGCTGGAAGCACCGGACATACAGATCCTTTCCGACCCGCAGACCGTGGAGGACCTCTTCACCGGCAAGATGAAGCCCATGAAGGCCTGGGCACTGCGCAAGGTCGTCATAAAAGGTTCGCTGGAAGACGTAATGAAGCTGCGCAAGTTCTTCTGAACCAGCACACCTTTCAAGGTAGAAAGGTTTATAACGAGGGTACGCATGATGGGAAAATACCAGAGCGGGGTAGGGTAGCCAGGACATCCCGTCGGGCTCATAACCCGGAGACCGGTCGTTCAAATCGACCCCCCGCTACTTCTCTAGCATTCTTTTCTTCGTCAAGCTCCAAATACGTTCTCTTCCATTCCATTCCGTCGTGTCGTATATGAGAAGGGATGTGCTGGTCATAGGGGGAGGCGCCACCGGGGCTGGCGTGGCCAGGGACCTTTCCCTCCGGGGCATCGACTGCATCCTGTTGGAGATGGGCGATTATTGCCACGGGGCTAGCGGCGGCAATCACGGTCTATTGCATAGTGGCGGCCGGTACGTCATGAAGGACCGGTCCTCTGCCAGCGAGTGTGCCTCAGAGAACAAGGTGCTTCGACGCATCGCCCCCTTCTGCATAGAGGGTACCGACGGGCTGTTCGTCTCCGTACCGGGCGACGACCCCGGGTTCGGTGATGTTTTCAAAGGATCATGCCATGCCGCCGGAGTCCCGACGGCCGAGCTCAGCCTCAAGGAGGCACTATCTCTGGAGCCTGGACTGGACCCAGGCATCACCAGATGTTTCGAGGTCGAGGACGGTTCCATCGACCCATTCGCACTGGTCCAGGCCAATGTGGACCAGGCTCGGGAGAACGGCGCCACGGTGCTCAACCATTGCCGCGTCACCGGTATCAAGGTCAAGGATGGGAGGGCGTCCGATGTCGAGTATGTGGACGAGCGCGATGGACAGAGACATGAGGTATCTCCGGAGATCATCGTTAACGCCGCGGGTTCCTGGGCGCCGACGGTGGCAGGTCTGGCCGGGGCCGATCTGAAGATGGCATTGGACCAGGGGAGCATGTTGGTCTTCGACGGACGATGCTGTGGGCGTGTGGTGAACCGACTGCGGCCTCCGTCTAACGGGGACATCGCCGTGCCGAATCATACGTCAACGATACTCGGCACAACCTCACGGTCCGCCCCATCATATGAGGGCGCCACGGTCTCCGCC
Organism: Methanomassiliicoccales archaeon; assembly: GCA_028682895.1. Taxonomy (GTDB): domain Archaea; phylum Thermoplasmatota; class Thermoplasmata; order Methanomassiliicoccales; family UBA472; genus UBA472. Next base: position 63,454 of record JAJRAK010000052.1, on the reverse strand, counting down.
GGGGACATCGATCTGCTGAAAAAGGAGGCCGCGGTGCTCCTGCCCGGGCTCCGCAACGCTCGCGTAGTACGCGCCTACTGCGGTGTGAGGCCATTGCTGGGAGGGAGCGGCGGCCGGGAAGCGAGCAGGTCGTTCAGTGTCATACGTTCGGAGGACGTCGACAACCTTCTGAGCGTCGCCGGAGGGAAGCTGACCACATATCGCCTCATGGCAGAGAAGGTCTCCGACCAGGTATGCGGCATGCTCGGCAACAGCGTAAACTGCAGGACACATCTGGAGGAACTGAGCCCCGGGGCGGTGCCCGTAGGCGGTAGCATAGCATCCACCAGGCTGGTCCGCAAGTACGGTGCGAAGGCCTCATCCATCTCCACGTCGTCCCCGAAGGTCATCTGCTCCTGCGAACAAGTGTTGCATACCGAGGTGGAGCACGTGCTTCAGAGCCCGGACGTGTTGACGATGGCGGACGTGATGCGCCGGACCAGGGCTGGCATGGGATACTGCCAGGGGCTTGATTGCTCCCTCGCCGTCCTGGACATCATGGTGGAGAGGCGTCACGTGGAAGCGGTCCCGACCTTCAACGATTTCCTGGATGAAAGAGGAAGAGGGCAGACGATGGCATCGGGCGATCAGCGGCGCCAGGAAATGCTGCGGGAACATCTTCTGAGCGGCGTCTACGGCCTAAGGAGGAAGGGATGAGCAGGAACGCCGTGGTCGTGGGGATGGGTGCGAGCGGGCTCTTCTCCTCGTACCTGCTGGCCAAAAAGGGCTGGAAGGTCACAGTGGTCGGTCGCGGAACACCGGCAAGCGCCATGTCCACAGGATGCATCAAAGGGCAGATCGTGAACGATGGATGTATCGAGGAGATATTGAAGATGGCCCGGTCCAACGGCATGCCCATGACCGGCCCGGGAACTGGCGCGACCAACCTGGGCACGCGCTTCGATTGCACGCTCTTGCCAGTTCATTCCATGTTCTCTGATAGGATGCCAAACAGCATCACCGTGCTGGGCATAGGGGGCCATCCTTCCCTGCGCCCCCGGCTGACCGCGTCCATGTTGTCTGGATGGGCTCCAAAGGTCGATGCGATGACCGCTGACGTGGAAATTTCTCCAGAAATGACACTGGCCGCGACCTTCAGGGACGAGGCGCTATCGGACCGTCTGGTGGAGGTCATGAAGGACGCAGCGGGCGAGTCGATACTTCTGCCTCCCATGTTCACACTGCACGATTACATGAGGATGGGAGAGCTGGAACGCCGTTGCGGCAGAAGGCTCATGGAGGCCGTGACCCCCCTGGGCATCCCGGGGCAGAGGTTCCTGGAGATGCTGCTCTCATCCGCGGTAAGCTCCGGGGCCGTTGTATGGTCCGGGCGAAAGGTGACATCGATCAGGACAAATGGGGACCGCGCGGTCCAGGTAGAGGTGAAGGGTGGGCTGGACTCCAGGCGCCTGGACATGGACGCGTTATTGCTGGCGACCGGGGGCCCTCTGGTGGACGGAACGCTGCTGTCGACAGAAGGCATCTCTGACCCTTTCAACACGTTCCAGACGATAAATTGCCCGGGGATCGGGGGCGGTTATGCGCATATCGGTCAGCGCTTGCGCGATCGGTCCGGGCATGAGATGAAGAACGCGTTCGGCGCTGGTGATTGCCTTTGCTCAGAACGTAGGTCGTTTGGGAACGGGCTGGCAACTGCCCTGGACGATGCCTGGATGACGGTCCAGGCAATGGAGGCGCTATGAACGAAGGGCGGTGCATCAAATGCGGCAGCTGCATGCAGGCCTGCCCTGTCCTCAACGATCCACGCGGCTCCGATTTCCCCGGGCCGCGCACGGTAGGGATAGACGCCCCCCGCTTCTCGGAACGCCTCAGCATGGGTAAGGTATCCTTCAAATGTACCATGTGCCACGCCTGTGAATGGGCCTGCCCCTCCTCGATCACCATCACCCGTTCCATGATCAGGCTCAGGGGGGAGATGGTCACATCAATGCCATCGCTCCCCGGCCATCAGCGCATGAGGGAGAACATAAGGAGAATGGGACGGACGGTCGACAACGACTTCCGTTCCTGGAAGGAGAACGGGGAGAAGGCGCTCTACTTCCCGGGATGTATCGGTCTGGGAAAGCTTCCTGATATGGTATCGTCGGTCTCGCGCCTTCTCGATTCATTAGGGATCGCGCACGACATCTCCAGTCAGGTCAAGTGCTGCGGTTCCCCTTTGCTCAAGATCGGCGCAGATCAGGAGGCGGAGGGGCTCAGGCAGAGCAACATGAAGGTGTTCTCCAGATACGACCGCATCATCACCTCCTGCCCCGGATGCACATACCAGTTGCGTGAGGTATATGGCATCAAGGCCGAGCACCTGGTCGAGATTCTTCCGGAAGGTAGGTTCAGCTCTGCGGTCGAAGGCCGATGGGCGCTGCAGGTGCCCTGTCACCTCAAAAGGGGGGTCAGTCCCTGGACGGCGGACGATATGATGTCCGTGCTGGAGCGCGCCGGCGTGGACCTGGTGCGCCTGCCTGAGGAGGACAGGTGCTGCGGCGGAGGAGGAGGGATGCTCTCCGGCTTCCCTGATACGTCCGACTCCATCGCCGTCTCCAAGGCGGATGTCTATCGGAAAGCTGATGTCCGCGGCGTGATCACCGCCTGTCCATTCTGCTGCCTGAACCTGCGCAAGGCCGGATCGAACGTATTGGACATCTCCGAAGCGATAATCGCTAACAGGTGAGATACCCTAAAATACACCATGCACAATTGAACGCACCGGATGAAGAAAGCACTCTGTTTCTCCTGTCTGCATCGCGAGAACCGCCCTGAGCTGGGGCTCAGCGATCAGCTTATCTACTGTAGGAAGAAAGAGATGGTAGTACGTCCAAAGATGGAATGCGCCATCTATTCCAAGGCCACGACACGCGCCATCCAGGAGCTGAACCGCTCCCTCTATGGCGTGATGGAAGAAGCCGAGGAATGATCACTTCCACAACAGCACCGGTGTCTGGTTATCGTCACGGGCCGGTGTGATCTGGAACGGCATCCAATGGCAGGGCGCGGTCGTCCCGCGCATGTGCCTGACCCTCAGCATGCGGTTGAGGTTCGCGTCGAAACCTAGTTCTATCACGCCGTCGGCAAGCGCCACCAGGTGGTTCACCGACTTGTCGTCGTGCACTCCCTCGTGCACGGCAACGATGGCCGTGCCGTACTCGCTCCTGATGCGCGACGCGCTGATCTGGAAGAACTTCAGCACCACGCCCGGCTGGTTATAGAGGAAGAGGGTGGAGAGCGTGTGCACGAAGATTCGAAGCGGCCTCTTGACCTCCTCATAGATGTTGGCGACGTTGAACATGATGCCTTCCAGGTCGGTGATGCGCCGCACCTTGCGCCTCTCGTACGTATCGCGATCATCGGTGTTGCCAAGAAGGCTGGAATGGTAATCGATGATGTAGAGGCCGTTACCAAGGCTGTCCTGAGATATGCCAAAACGCTGCATCAACGATATCAGGTCCTTCGGTAACATGTCCATGATTACGAAGACCACCGGCTCGTCATTGTCCAAATATTCCTTGACCATTCCCAGCTCGAACTCCAGCAGTCCCACTCCAGGGCTGCCGAGCAACAGGATCGATGATTTCTGGGGAAGATTGGTCTTGAACATGATATCACATCACACTAACGGGGTCAGGGTCCCGCACCCGCCTTTCGCCCTGTGCTCTAGCCTCAGGGCATAACATTCCGTGAAGGGCTTGCTGCCGTAGAACACGACGGTCCCTCCTATCCTCTGCGCCTTGATATGCACGGTGGCCATGTCGGCCAACCTTGCGCTCGATTGGCTGGTCGGCGTGGTCATGCCGACGAAGACCCCGCCGTTCCTCCTGATGGCGGCCAGATGCTCTACCAGCCCCTCCATCACGTTGCCGCCATATATCGATTCCAAATTGTCCATGCCGATGAGGGACAGGAACGGGTTGGAAGCGCTCTCGAGACTGAAGGCCAGGTTCTTCCATTTGAGGTCGTTGGTCACATTGCTCCCTTCCACCGGGAGAACGAAACGGCCTCCCTCCGAATCCATCTGGGATGCTGGTTCGATCACTCTGACGGTCCTCTCCAGGACATCGTTCGGTATCATTTCGTGCAGGACCGCCCGGGCGGTGGAGCCGCTCGATTTGCGCAGAGGGATCCAGATCACCCCATGGCCGGTGTTGGCGAAGTTGGAGACCAATGACCGTTCGAGCAGGTCGCCGACGATCGGCGGCATCGCCTGGCCGAACTCGACCAACACGATATCGCCAGGGACCATCCCTCCGGTCATGTGGTCCAGGTCCTCGATACCGTATGAGAGCTTTCCCTGGAGGTCGTTGGTGACGGTCCATCCCTTCTTGATGTCGTTCTTGACCGCGTCCCAATCGGCCCCGAAGCATTGGAAACGACCGCCCTTAAGAGTGTATATGTACAATGGCTGCTGGATCTCGCAGCCGCGAAGCTTCATCAGGTCCATCTCCCTGATGAGGCGTCTATCATGCTCGTTGCGGGTGAACTCCAGCACGCCGTCGCCGAGGTAATCGAGCATGTGATCGTTGCTCTCAAGGACCAGGACAACGTTGGCTCCATTGCCCTCCACCAGGTCCCGTTGCAACGCGATCATCAATTCTCGGTTGTTAAGGTCATAACGATCGGCCAGGGCATCTATGCTATCGACGATGACCATCCTCCGGTCGTTCGAGCTCTCGATTATCTCATAGATGCGCTCGATGTCCGGCATGGTCCTGCCGATGGATATCGTCATCTCCCTGTGCTGGGTGACGATCTCCCCCATATGGATCCCTTTCAGCTTTCCCAGCCCGGAGCGGCTCTGTCCGGTGTCCACCTCTGTCTTTTTTAAGAGCCGGTCCTTGAGCCAAGGAAATTGGTTTAGCAGAGCGTTATCCGACACGCGCGTGGAAAGGTAATGGGCCTCTTGCCGGTCCTTGAACTCCTCCGCCAGCTGAAGTGTGAACGTTGTCTTGCCGGTTCCAGCGTTCCCTCTGACGATCAGGGAATGTCCTCCCGAGCCGTCTAGAAATTGGATTATCTCATGCGGTAGCATTGAAGGGCGTTCATCGTTCATACGGAACCTTCTCGCGAATACTATCGTTCGAAAGGACATTTAAAGCATGCTGTCTCTTTACAAGTAATGATATCATCGCGTTGAAAAAGATTATTAAATGGCCAGATGATGGCTACTAGGGAGGAGAATAATGAAAGCCGTCATACTGGCCGCCGGGGAAGGGACTAGGCTGCGCCCATTCACCGTGTCCCGGCCCAAGGTCATGATACCGATAGGGAACCGCCCTATCCTTGAGTACGTGGTCCGAGCGTTGGCGGCCAACGGCATCACCGATATCATACTGGTCGTCGGCTACATGAAGGAGAGGATAATGTCCTTCTTCGGCAATGGTTCGCAGTTCGGTGTGAAAATATCATACGCACTGCAGGAGAAGCAGCTCGGTACCGCCCATGCCGCTCTGACCGTCAAGAACCAGATCAAGGACGACTTCATCATGGTGGCTGGTGACAACATCATCGATGCCCAGGCCATCTCCGACCTTCTCAAGCACAAGGGCAACATCGCCCTGCTCGTGACCGATTCCGAGATGCCCTCCAAGTACGGCGTGGTGCAGATAGAGGCCGGTCGGGTGGTCGATATCATCGAGAAGCCGGATAAAGGGGAGAGCAATATCATAAGCACCGGCATCTACCGTTTCCCGCCCAGCATATTCAAATATTTGGAAAAGGGGGTCATGGAAGGCAAGTCCGGCATCACCCACGTGCTGCACAGCTGCATTTCCAAGGTGGACCTGGAAGTGGTGCGTTCCACCGGCCGCTGGATGGACGCGGTCTATCCATGGGACCTCATACGACTGAACGAGTACGCCTCCGACCTCACCGGTCAGGAAATAGCCGGTACCATCGAGGGAGGGGTCACGCTCCGCGGGCCAGTGCACATAGGCGCTGGGACCAAGATAAAGGCTGGCTCCTACATCGAAGGGCCGGTGGCGATCGGTGAAGGATGTGAGATAGGTCCGTACGCGACCATATTCTCGACCACAAGCATAGGGAACGGTGTCAGCATCGCCCCCTTCACCACGATATACAATTCCATGATCATGAACAACGTTTCCATCGGTTCCCATTCTCATATCTCGCGTGCGGTCATCGATGATGGATGCCGCATAGGGAGCGGACTGTCCGCCCCTTCGGGCATGGCGCAGGTGCGCATCGAAGATGAGTTCTTCAAGGTAGAGAAGGCCGGCAGTATCGTCGGCGAGTTCACCCAAATAGGATCAAGGGCGGTGCTGTCCTCCGGGGCCATCATCGGAGCGAACTCCCGCGTGGGTAATGGCGTCAAGGTCGAGGGCACTTTTGAGGACAGGAGCATAGTGGTCTGATGTGCGGCATAGTCGGTTACGTAGGGTACCGTCAGGCGGCGGAAGTGCTTATGGAAGGCCTCAAGCGCCTGGAATACCGGGGATACGACTCCGCCGGTATCGCGTTGGTGGACAATGGACGTCTTTCCTTGACCAAGCGTCAGGGCGAACTGGATGTGCTGCGCGGTGTGATGCCTCGGTCCGAGGCCCGCACCGGCATCGGCCATACTCGGTGGGCCACATGTGGCCGTCCTTCGGATAGGAACGCTCACCCCTTCATGTCATGCGACGGCAAATTAGCCATCGTTCATAATGGGATAATCGAGAACTATGCGGCGTTGCGGGGGCGGTTGGAGTCGAACGGTCACCGGTTCACCTCCGAGACCGACACCGAGGTCATAGTGCATCTGTTGGAGGACCATTACAAGGGCGACCTCCGACAGGCGCTGGCCGATTCGATAAAGGAGATCGAGGGAACTTACGCCATCGCTGCCATCCGCGACGGGGGCCAGGAGATCGCCGCTGCCCGCAAGGAGAACCCTATGGTCATCGGGCTCGGGGTCAAGGAGAACTTCCTGGCCTCGGACGTAACCGCTCTGCTCAGCTACACCAACAAGGTGCTTTACATCATGGACGGCGAGACACTTTCCATCACCCCTTCGGAGGTCAAGGTGTTCAACGCCGAGGGCGTCCCCGTGGAGAGGGAGCCGGCCGTGGTCACCTGGTCCGCCGAAGATGCCCAGAAGGGCGGTTTCGAACATTTCATGCTAAAGGAGATATTCGAAGGCCCCAACGCCATGCACAACACGCTGCTGGGCGCATTGGACATGATCGAGAACGGGGAGGTGCTCCCCCGCATCGACTTCCGCTCGGTGAAGCTGGTGGCCTGCGGTTCTTCCTTCCATGCCGCCATGGTAGGAAAGTACGTCATGGAGGAGTTCGCCTCCCTGCCGACCACGCTGGAGCTGGCGTCCGAGTACCGTTACTCACCAGGGGCCAGAGAGACCCCGTTGGTCATTCTTATCACTCAGAGCGGGGAGACCGCGGACACGCTGGCGGCCGCCCGGGAGGCCCGGCGGCGCGGGTGCCGCACATTGGCCGTCACGAACGTCGTTGGCTCCACCATCACCCGTGAGGTCGACGAGGTGCTGTACACCAAGGCCGGACCTGAGATAGGCGTGGCGGCGACCAAGACATTCCTCGCCCAGATGCTGGCGATGTACCTTTTAGCGATACGCATCGGCTACGCTAAGGGCAATCTCAGCCACGATTCCATGCGCAGTGCGTTGTCCTCACTTCGCCAATCATCGAACATGGTCCAATCCGTGCTGAACCGCATGCATGAGATCGAGGAGGCCAGCAAGATGATCGATTCGGCCGAGCACTGCTTCTTCATCGGCCGCAACATCAACTACCCAACGATGCTCGAGGGGGCGCTCAAGCTCAAGGAGATATCGTACATACATGCCGAGGGATTCGCCGCCGGTGAGCTCAAGCACGGTCCCTTGGCGCTCCTGGATTCCACCACACCGGTGATCGCTACGGCCATCAAGGGAGACCCGACATACGAGAAGATGTTGGCCAATGTTTCAGAGGTGGCCGCCCGCGACAGTCCCGTGCTCGGTATCGGGCTGGAAGGGGACACTGAACTGGCCCGGCTATGCGAGCGCGTCATATATGTGCCGAAGGTCAAGCCGGTCTACTCGCCCATCCCTGTCACCGTGGCGCTTCAGATACTCGCCTATCATGTGGCGAAGAGGCGCAACTGCTCCATCGATAAACCAAAGAACCTGGCCAAGAGCGTGACGGTGGAATAGGTCAGTTCAATCTCTCGGGGCAGGAGGCACGGCGCGAGCAGGTGGTGCACTTACCAGGACGATTATGGTTACGATGCGCCTCGCCGGTCACGATGATCCCGTGCATCTCCTCCAACTTATTATGCAATATCTTCTCCAGCTCATCGGTGAACTCTATCTCGTGCTCCATGTCACCGTATACGAGAAGTCCGTACGGAGGCCTCTTTCCCGAGCTCTCGGCGATCAGGACGCAGTAGGCGGCCACCTGAAGGATGTGAGAGAACAAGGGGCCTTTCGGTGTGCGTCCGGTCTTCAGGTCCCCCGGTATCAGATTGCCGTTCACCTCCAGCACGAAATCGGGACGACCGCTCAGCCCAAGGCTCTCGGAGAGGTACAAGGGGGAACTGTCCGTCCCCACGTAATGTATCTTGCCTTCCAGCTTCTGCTCCCCCATCCATTCCTTTGCTTGCTGAGCGGCGGACAGGGAACGGTACAAGGCGAACGAGGCAGCTATCAACCACAGCAAGGCCAAGGCCTCGATTATCATGGAGACCAAGGGGTCGACCTCGATGAGGGTCCCCACGTTCATGGCGATGACCATCATCACCAGGCCTACGATGGCCAGCATCTGCTGCCGGCGGACCATTATGAGCGCCCTGCCTTTCTGCGCTGATAGATAGAGCAGAGCGATGACCACGAAGAACCACATGATGCTCAGCAGAGTGAGGGCCCATCCCCAATCGGCCCCGCCATCGACGCGCATCAGTGATATCCCGGTCAGAGCGAGCACGGTCGCCACCAATGAGAAGAGGAAGACCATGCGTTCCCAGTCCCAGGCCATCTCCTCGGCGTGGGTGATGCGCAGGTATTCATCGGCCTTGCTGCGATGGATCCGGTCGCCCTCGTCAAGTTCGGCGTTGTGGACCTTGGCCTGACGCCCTAGCCACCAACTGAGCGGGCAGTAGCCGTACCGCTCCAAGTCGCTGGCTGAGATGACATCGCCCCGGTCCATGCGACTTAAATACGGGTTTAAGATATTAACATCTTGCAGAGGGTCTACTCTACTGGTTTGCAGGTCAACCCACTGAGGGAGGAGTCGGTGATGAATATGCCGTCCTCCATGGTTATCTCGTCAACGAAACCGAACCAGTATACTACCAGGCCCTGCCCGAAGAGCTGCACGTACGGTGACAGCTGCTTCTTGGTGTTCTTGTTCACCTCGACGCGGTCGCCGAAGGTGGCCTTGGACTCGATCCAATTGACCTTCCAACCGTTGACCATGATGGGCTTGTCCAGGAGCGCGTCCGGGGTCTTGGGGAACTCGCCCCTGAGGTCCTTCTCAGTACGATAGGATATGCCCTGACCGTCCAGCCAGTCCTGGAGGTTCTTCTCTCCCCAGGCACCCCTCTGGTACTGCTTCTCGGTACCTTCCGGGGAATAGATGAGGTCGGCCTTGGCGATCTCCACGATCTGTCTTCTCAGCTCCTCGTCCTGGATGGTCTCAGGCTCCCTCACCATGGCCCAGTACTGCTTCTTGGAACGTCCTGTTTCCTGGAATATCATCAATCCGGTCAGGATCGGCGGGAACTCAAAACGCTGTGAGAGCTCCAAGAGGGTCTCTCCCTTCTTCCAGGACTGGATCATCCTCTGGCTGTTCCTCTGCACCTTGTAGAACTTCTTAGTGGTCTCACGTACCGTCCTTTGGCTATAGATGACGGTCAGAAGTTCGCGGTCCAGGCTAAGCTCCTGGCAGAGACAGTCGATATCAGAAGGATCATTTAATCTTTCATATAAATATCTGAAATCCTCATTCTTCATCCAGTTCACTCTTTGGCACCTTTCGTAGTTGACGGATTGTATATAATAGTTGTGAGGTGCCGATGATCATCTGAAATTGTGCCATTCATCCTCCAGCCTGCGATAGATTCAATATCGGGGACCCACCTTTAGCTCCTGGATATTCATCCGTCGGAGGGAAGGGAAAATGAATCTGAACAGTTTCTTAGCATCAGAGAACGGTCCGCCATGGTTGCCAGCCAGCGCAGCGGAGTCACGCAAGTTGCTCTACGTCGGTCAATTGCTGGCACTGGTATTTGCTATCATAGGCATTCTCGTGGGGATCATCCGCGTAATAACCGGAAGCACAGGTGACGGGATCGCCGCGTTGGTGATGGGCGCCCTCGGGCTCCTCGTCGTCTATATGCTGAAGGAGAAGGTCTTCAGCAACCTGGACCAGGGTAAGTTCAAGCAGGCCAGTGATGATCTGCTTATCTGGCTCATCGTGGGGTTCTTCGTGTACATCATCCCAGGGGTAGTGCTGTTGCTTGCCTACCTGAAGCTGCAGGAGGTAATCCAGCAGCCTCAGTACCAGCAGTACCAGGCGCAGCAGTACCAGGTCGCACCGGACAAGCCCGCGGAACAGGCTCCCGCCGCCGCTCCGACGCCCGCCCCCCAGCAGGCACCGGCGCAGCCAGCACAGCCCGCGGCACAAGAGCAGCATGCGGAAAAGAAGGTGGAGATGGTCAAGTGCCGCAAATGCGGTGTGAACTTCCCGACCTTCATGCACACCTGCCCTAACTGCAACGAGCCTAAGCATTGAGCTAGGCGCGATAAACCTCTTCCCCGTCATTCTCTATTTTTATTATCCTGTGGTATGGTACATGGCTCTCCCCAACGCGGAAGAACGACCTGCCTAGTTCCACAATGTCCTCCCCCTTTATCATGGCCATATCATCAGGGGCGCCCCTGTGGACATACGTAACTATCACGTCAGACAGTCCCCCCTTTACCCACTTGATGCGGTTCAGGACCTCTCTGGGATAGGTCACGCTTGAACATCGCCGGGTGCGGTGAAAAGGTTTTTGTCCTGCTAGCTCTGAGTACCATCCATGGCAAGGGTCGAGGTCGCCGGGCAACTAGTGGACGTGATCAACGGCAAGATAGTCCCGTCCAAGGTGGTCATGGAGGGCGGGAAGTTCATTGAGATCACACATATGGCAGAGGCGCCCCAGCACTTCCTCTTGCCCGGACTGATTGATGCCCATATCCACATCGAATCGTCCTATCTATGCCCCTCTCGGTTCGCAGAGGCGGCCGTTCCTCACGGTACGACCGCCACGGTCTCGGACCCTCATGAGATCGCCAACGTGATAGGCATGACCGGCATCGCCTACATGCTCCTGGACGCGGAAAGCGTCCCGTTGCGTTTTAATTTCACCGCCCCTTCGTGCGTCCCGGCCACCAAATACGAGACGTCGGGGGCGGTCATCGGTGTGAAGGAGATCGAGAGCATGTTGGAGGACCGCCGCTTCGTCGCGCTGGGAGAGGTCATGGACTTCCAGGGCGTGCTGGAGGGCGATCCGGGCATCATCGAGAAGATCAAGGCCACCAAGAAGTACTGGAAGAAGGTAGACGGGCACTGCCCCGGCCTGATAGGCAGACCGTTGGTCAAGTACATCAACGCCGGGATCTCCACCGATCACGAATGCACCACTTCCGACGAGGCCGAGGAGAAATACTTCCTGGGCATGTGGATCCAGGTGCGGGAAGGCAGCGCCTCCAGGGATATGGCCAAGCTCATGTCGTTCGCCAAGGCGAACGAGTGCATGCTGGTCTCCGACGACCTGCGGGCCAAGGACCTGGTCAATGGACACATCGATGTCCTGCTGCGAAAGGCGGTCTCGATGGGAATGAGCCCCATGCACGCCATAAAAGCGGTGACGTCCTGGCCCGCCTGGCATTACAGTCTGCCTGGAGGGAGCATCGGCGTCGGACGCACCGCTGACCTGGTGATCGTCGACGACCTCAAGGACTTCAAGGTGCGCGAGGTGTACATCAACGGGGAACTGGTGGCCAAGGACGGCCGGCCGCTCTTCAGCGCGGAACCGAAAAGGACCGTGTTGGCCATCGCTCCTCAGGACCGTTCCGCGAACGAGCTTACCCTATCGGCCGGAGGGGACAGTGCGGCGGTGCGGGTGATCGAGGTCCATCGGGACAGCATAGAGAGCGGATGCGTGCTCACCGAGCTTCCGGTCGTCAACGGACGGATACAGGCGGACATCCGCCAGGACGTGCTGCTGCTGGCGCTCGTGGACCGATATGCGGTAGGACCGCCTGTGCTCGGTTTTATCAAAGGGTTCGGCCTCAAGCGTGGTGCGCTCGCCTCGTCAGTGGCCCACGATTCCCATCATCTGCTCTCCGTAGGAGCGTCCCCCGTGGACATGGCAAAAGCGATCAACGCCGTGTCGCACAGCGGCGGTCATGCCGTCGTGGACGGAGAACTGATGGAACAGCTACCACTGGACGTGGCCGGGCTCATGAGCTCCGCCTCGGTAGGCACGGTATCAGCCCAAGAGACGATATTGATGGACATGCTCAATGGGATGGGGTGTGCCCTACCAGCGCCGTTCAGCACACTCTCGTTCCAATCCCTATTGGTGGTGCCCGAGCTCAAGATAAGCAACTTCGGACTGTTCGACGTCAGAAAGGCGGAGTTCGTGTCGCCCCTTCTCTGAAAAGGTATATCTTCATCAATGCAGGTTGCAGACCGCCAGGGCCGTTCCCTGGTGAGATGATCCGATGGACAAAGTTGAGAGCTTCAAGTGCCGCATACTGACCTGGGACGAGATAGCCAAATGGACCGAGGCCGTGGCCTATGATATCGCGGACAACGGTTTCCGACCGACGGTCGTCATCGGCCTCACCCGGGGAGGGTGGGTGCCCGCCCGCGTGATATGTGACCATCTCCAGGTGAAGCGCCTCTACGCGGTCAAGACCGAGCACTGGGGCGTCACCGCCAGCACCGATGGCAAGGCGCTCCTGACCCAAGAGCTCAATGCCAGCATCGCCGGCGAGTCCGTCCTGATCGTCGACGACATCACCGACACCGGCGAGAGCCTCATCTTGGCGGAGCAGCATCTTAAGACCATGGGACCCAAGGAGGTCCGCACCGCCACCCTCCTGCACATCACCCATTCCAAGAAAGAACCGGACTACTACGAGGTCGAGGTGCCAGATGAGGACTGGACCTGGTTCATCTTCCCCTGGAACCTGCACGAGGACCTGAGGACCATCCTGCCCAAGACCCTATACGAGCCGAAGACCGTCACGGGCATACAGAAAGGGTTCAAGGACCAGTTCCAGATAGACGTCCCGGAGGAGCTGCTGAGGCGCACCCTGAGGCATCTGGCCGCCACCGGCAAGGTCCATAAGAAGGGCGCCAAGTGGTACAAGGCGTGATCGAGGCAGATCACATCTCCAGACCGACCTCGTCACCTTCGACGGAGATGAGGTGCACCACAAGGTCACGGGCGCCGCTGTGCGCCAATTACTTTCCCTCTCCCACATCGAGCTCCATGCCGAAGTGAAGCTGGTCCCACGACGTTCTCTTCGGAACGATACAATTAATGAGCCTGCCGAGCAATGTCGCACGGAGAACATGTTGGAAAAGCTCAAGGAAAGCTTGGAACGGAGCGATGTGGTCCGATTCGGCGAATACCAATACTTCGTTCACCCCATCACGGACGGCATCCCCTCCATGGACCCCAAGGTCCTGCAGGAGGTTCTGGACCGCATGCTCGTGCTGGGGGACTTCAGGTGCGATTACATCGTGGGCGCCGAGGCCATGGCCATCCCTCTGATGGTGCCTCTCTCTTTGCAGACCGGAATTCCTTACAATGTCGTACGAAAAAGGAAGTACGGGCTTCCGGGCGAGGTCAGCGTGCACCAGACGACCGGTTATTCCGAGAAGGAGCTTTTCATCAACGGTCTGAAGAAAGGTGACCGCGTGGTCATCGTTGACGACGTGCTCAGCACCGGAGGGACGCTGAAGGCCATGGTGCAAGCGTTCAAGCTCATGGGCGTGACGGTCGTGGACGTCATCATCGTGGTGCAGAAGACGGACCGGCTGGCGGAGATGGAGGCCGAGCTGGGACAGAAGATCAAGACGCTGGTGCGCGTCGAGATGCGCGATGGTAAGGTGCGCGTGCTCAGTTGATCAATCTCTTCTTCATCAATTGCACCGAGGCCACGAAAGTAACCGCGGTCAATATGACGATATAGACCGCTCCCAGTGCCACATCGGTGCTGAACATGTTGTACGATAGGTCACGCACCATGTTGGATATATGTGTCAGCGGCAATGTCATCGCCAGGTCCTGGCCCCACTGCGGCAGCACGCTGAGCGGGAAGAACGTCCCGCTGAACAGGAACATGGGCGTTATGAACAGGAAGAACGGGTAATTGAACGAGTCCATGTTCGGCACCAGCGCGGTGAACAGCATCGCCAGTGAGGCGAACATGAGCCCGCCCACGAATGCGATCACAGGTATCAGCAAGAGCCCGGGCAGCGTGGCGTAACCGAGCACCGAGATGACGAGCAGCACGATGGTGGCGTTGATGAAGCTCTTGGTGGCGCCCCAGAGGATCTCGCCTGCGATGATGTCCTCCAATGATAACGGGGTCGCCATGATGGCGTCGAATGTCTTCTGGTAGTACATGCGCACGAACGAACTGTAGGTGCACTCGAAGAAGGCCCCGTACATGATGCTTATGGCCACGAGGCCAGGGGCCAGGAACTTGATGTACTCCACGCTCTGGCCGTGATACTCTATATCGCCCTGTATCAGCGCCCCGAAGCCCATTCCCATGGCCACCAGGTACAATATCGGCTCCAGGAACGGCGGCACGAAGTTCGTCTTCCAGGTATGGAGGAACACGTCCCTGTTCCTTTTCCACAGGGCGATGGAGCGCCAGGATATGTTGAGGGGCATGCTCATTCGACCAGCCCCCTGCCGGTAGTGCGGAGGAAGACGTCCTCCAGGGTGGCGTTCCTGATCAGGCAGTAGCTCATGGAGAACCTTCCCTTGAGGTCGGCGGCCACATGCTGTCCTTCGTCAGTGTATATCAACAGGCGGTCGATGGTCCGCTCATACTGCCATCCCTTTTCCTTGGCGAACGATTCCATCTCGTCCGTAGGCACGTCGATCTCGACCACTTCCGTGCCTATGACCTCGTCAATGAGGTCCCTGGGCCTGCCCTGCAGTATGATCTTGCCGTGGTCGATTATGACCAAACGGTCACAGAGCCGCTCCGCCTCATCCATGTAATGGGTGGTGAGTATGACGGTCACCTTGTTCCGTTTCAGCTCGCGGACCCTCTCCCAGATGAGATGCCTGGCCTGCGGGTCCAGTCCGGTCGTCGGTTCGTCCAGGATCAGCAGCTTGGGGTCGTTCATCATGGCCCGGGCGATTATGAGCCTTCTCTTCATGCCGCCGGAGATATCCTGGATTCTCTCGTCCTTCTTCTCGCTCAGCTGCATGAAGTCCAGCAGCCTATCGGCGCGGACCATCGCCTCATTCTTAGGGATGTCAAAATAACGCGCGTAGACGGTAAGGTTCTGGCGCACGGTAAAGTCCGGGTCCAGATTGTTCTCCTGCGGGGCGACGCCTATGGCGGCCTTGATATCGCGCGGGGACGCGGTCACGTCCATGCCCAGCACTTCCAGCTTGCCGGAGGTCACTGGGCTGCCGCAATGGATCATGCGCATGGTGGTGCTCTTCCCCGCTCCGTTCGGACCGAGGAAACCGAAGCACTCGCCCTCATCTATGGTAAAGTCGATGCCGTTGACAGCTACAAGGTCATCGTACTTCTTCGTCAACCCTTCCGCTCTGACCGCTGGCATGGACGATGATGGATGGCCTTTCATATATTAGGGATAAGCGTCGGTAGCATCACTGCAAGGCCATCCCTCTATCTTACGCCGACGGATGGGCGCCCATGTTCGGTGCGGACCTGCTCATGGTGCTCTACTTCACCCTGTTCGGCATGGCCCTGGGAGCGTTGTCCGGGCTGGCGCCGGGCATACATGTGAACACGCTTGCCGTTCTATTGATCATGACGGTCCCGGCGCTCTCGCCCATACTCGATAGCATGTGCCATACCACCGGTTGCGCCGTATCGCCGGCGCTGCTACTGGCATGCACGATACTCTCGGCGGCGATATGTCATTCCTTCCTAGACTTCATACCCTCATTGATAATGGGCGTGCCGGACGAGACGGAATGCTTGTCAGTGCTTCCATCCCATCGTCTGCTATTGGAAGGAAAAGGACTTAGCGCGTTACAGGCCGCGGCCCAGGGCAGTCTGGTCGGGGCCATGGCCGGGATGCTGGTGCTGCTGCCTCTGCCTCTCATGCACGTCCAGGTCACAGATGCCCTCACCTCGTTGACGCCAGTGATACCATTCATTCTGCTGGCCGTCCCGTTCCTGCTGATATGGGCCGAGGGGAGCAAGGGCGATCCAAAAGCAGCACTGGACATGCGCGACGGGCGATCGTCCATGACCAGCACGATCTCCCTGAAGAGGCATGTTCCGGTGCATGGCGATTCCGCCCGGGTGATAGGCGACGTGTATAGGTGGCGAGGTCGCTGGCAGGTGCGCACACCGCTGCAGACGTTCCCGATAAAAGGAAGAGGGCTCCGGCCGGGGAGGCAAGTTCTCCTGGGCCATTGGACCGTTCGCAGGGACCGCTCCCTCATTACCGTCTGGTGCATCGTCCTTTTCCTGCTGTCCGGTGCCTTGGGCGTCATGGCCATGGACGGCCTCGTTCCCGGGGAGGACATCTGGAAGGGGATGGAGGGCAACATGCTGATGCCCCTGTTCACCGGTCTTTTCGGATTGCCGCTGCTCATCGGCTCCAGCAGCGGGCGCATGCCCGCGCAGGATGCCGAACCAGGCGAACCGCCGTCCGTCGTCGGGGCGCTCAAAGGGTCGTTCATGGGCGGACTGGTCGGCTTCCTTCCAGGCGTCACGGCCACGGCCGGGGCGGTGCTCACGACGATGGTGCACCGTTCCAGGGAGGACGGTCCAGAGGGTTTCATCTCGACGGTATCGTCCGTGGCCACCGCCGCCTCGGTGCTGGGGCTGGGGACGCTGCTGCTCCTGGGAAAAGGACGGAGCGGGACGCTCCTGGCGATGCAGGAGGCCATGCCATCGATCGACGTCAGCTCGCTGCCGTCGCTGCTCCTCTGCGTGATGATCTCTTCGCTCCTTTCCTACATCATTACTATGAGGCTGGGCGCCAAGCTGCTGCGCCAGGCGCAGGGTCGGGACCTCACCCGCATGAACCGGGTCGCGCTCGTGGGCATGGTGATACTGTCGTTCTTCCTGGCCGGGCCGGCCGGCCTGCTCCTGCTGATGCTGTCCACACTGGTCGGCATGGTACCGGCAAAGGTCGGCGTTAGCAGGGTGCATCTCACTGGCTGCTTGCTCCTGCCGATACTGCTCTATTACTTCGTCCCGTTCCTGCGATAGAAATCGCGTAGGCGGTCCTGGCCCAGCTCGAACGGCGATAAGAGCTCACCAGCAGCACGGAAGAGAAGCTCAGCGTAACGTTCGGCGTCATACTCCTCCTCCCCGTCCATGAACTGCGCCACCTTGACCTCCTTCCCCTTGGTCATGATGAACTCGACGGCCTCTCCAGGTGGCGTGCGGAATCCCTGGTCCTCCAACTGGCACAACGCCCGGTACTGGTCGTTCCTCTGCCGGTACTCCGAAAGCTCGCGGGTGATGCGCCTGGACAGCACCAGCTTCTCCAACGGAGCGGAACCGTCCCTGAGCTTTCTCATATGACCGTCCAGGACGTCCAGCGCCTCCGGTATGCGGTGACGGAAGCCCTCGGCGTCCTCCCCCGACGACAAACGGTCCAGCATGCCCTGCTGAAGGTCCCGGGCCAGGATGCAGGTGTCCCTCCTCCGCAACGCTATCCCTCTGATCTTGACCTCCCCGTCCTGGAACGCGCCATAATAACGGTTCAATGCGCCGGCGCCGTTCGTCAGGTTGGGCAGGAACACGATCCACTTGTACTCGCCCTCGTACGCCAGGGGTATCTGCATGCGCATTCCGATCTCCTGACAGTACGATCCCACGTCCCCGTCACCTTCCAGCCACAGCGAGTCCACGATGCCGTGCAGGATGCGGAACCCGCGGCGCTCGGCTATTTCGGCCGATCTCAGCAATATGTCCCGTCCGTGGGCGTTGATCGATTCATGGCATTCTATCCGCCCGAAGCGAGCGTTGCGATAGCCAGTATAACCGAAGCAGGTCACCAGCAACCACTTGAGGACCTTCGCCCGCTGATCGTACATCTCCGCATGCCGTCCGCCCTCCTTCTTCAGGCGCTTCAGCGCTATGCGGCGACGGATCACGGGCTCCAGCACCCGGGGCAGCATTCCGACCTTCTTGGAGCAGGTCCAGTACCCGAGCCCAGGCACCGGTTCCCCGGCCCCGGAGCAACACTCGCAGTTCAGCGTCTCCGGCGAGATGTTGTGGCGCACCATGATGCTCGGGTAGAGGGAGGTGAAGTCCACCTCATGCACCTTCTCGTGCAGCCCGACCTTGGGTTCGTAGATAAGTCCTCCTCGGTCCGAGGCCACCAGGTCGGCCGCGGTCTTGAAGTCCTCCGGCAGGTTCTTCTTCCACATGACCAGCGTACCAGTGCGCATCGCTTCGTTCAACTGCATGGCGCTGATGGCGCTGCCCGGCGACATGCGGGCCATATCCTGCGGCGATATCCTCGACATGCGGCTCAGGTCGGCCAGCCCCGGCATCCCGCCCTCTTGGAATATGAACGATGAGCCTTTGTCCAGATGCATCCGCCCGCGCAGCTTGTATGCCGGCGGTTTGTATAGGATGCGCCCATAAGTGAAGTAGCTCTTTCCTTTTCCCAAGCGCTTTCCCTCCTCTCTACCCAGCTCCAGTTCCATCTCGTTGCGCTGGGCGCACTTCTCCAGGAACGGCAGATGAAAGCTGTCCCCTCCGTCCGTCACCAGCACGTCCGGGTCCCTCTCACGTATGGCCTCCTGAAGCCGTTCCAGTACGTCGGTCTCCTTCCCTTCGATCACAACGTCGTCGAGGGTGACGCTCTTCAACCGGTCGTCCATGGACGGTATGCCCCGCCGCGCGGACGTCTCCAAGCTCAGCTCCGAGGTCCTGAGGTCCGGCATTGGATAGTCCAGGCGGAACGGGGTGTCCAGGTTCTTCCACCTCTCCACGTCCATCAATCCCATTGGGAACACCTTGCGGTGCAGGAAGTAGCGCGCGTCCATCCTCAGGTCCACGTTGAAGAGCGTATGGTCCCGATGACATCCCCATTTGTCCACGGTCTTGGCCAGGGGCGCGAGGTTCCGATATCCGCGCGGGGTCACCTTGAGCACGTCCTCCAGCGGTCCGGAGAGCCAGGTGCGGTGCTTTTCCCAGCAATGCTCCACTCCCGCCTCCTTCAGTCCCATCAGCAGCGCCCCTCTCTTGTCCGGGGAGGGCTTGACGTAGAAGGAGGCTCGGAAATCCCTGTCGGCGATGCGCTCCATGCCGCCGGAGGTCTTCACCCAGGTGACCATCTCGTTGTTCACTTCGTCAGCATAGCAGTCCAGGACCCATCCGCGCATCCTATCGGTCCTTCTTGTGCAGACGCTCTATCTCCTTCTCCTGCTCCAGAAGTATGGACAGGAGAACTCCTTCCAGCGGGTCCAGGAAGGCAGCGCAGCCAGCGGCCGAGGAGTGCAGGCGAACCTTGTCCGAAAGGCGGTCGAACGCTTCTTTGTCCTCTTGCGAGAGAGCCCGTCGGAACTCCTTCCAGCCGTCCATGGTCATCTCGGCCGCCTGGCGGTACGTGGGCACCGTCCGTCCCAATCTCACCGCCTCCTGTATTCGTCCAAGGTGGTCTGGTTGGGGGATACCGGCCGGTACATGATCTCCTTCTCCTCTTTAGGCAGGAACACCCTCGTATGTCCGGAACGATGCTCCATGCCGATCACCCGGTCCACGCCGTCGTAGAAAAGAGGGCGCAGCCCCTTGCGGTACATGAGCTTGGCCAGTCCGTAGTTCGTCACCACGGTGACGGTCCGATGCTTCTCCGTCAGCGAGCGCAGCTTGCCCATGCCCCTCGTCATGAGCTTCAGCGATTCCTCCCAGTCCATGTCGGCGTCCTGGAACAGGTCGGGATAGCATGATATCATGACCATTCCGCCATGGCATCGGACCAGCTCCTCTTCCAGTGATTCCTCTACCAGGGTGGACATCTGATAGGCGGTGAAGGCCCGGGAGACGTTGATGCTGGAGAGCACGCTCTCCGGTCTCAGTCGGAAGCGTTTGCACACGTACGTGAGGTCGTACGGATTGACGGAGTTCCCGCCATCCACCCAGATGACGTCCTTATGCCATTCCCGCACGAAGTTCACGCAGAGCATGTTGACCATGGTGAACAGCAGCCGGTCCGAACTGTCGATGGTGGTGATGGTGCCCGCCCTGAGGCCGCCGAGAAGCTCGTCCACCGGAGGTATGGCGGTAGTGGCCAGCATGTCCTCTGTGTCCAAGCTGATATCGTGGACCAAGGGATCGGTCACTATCTCTGGCATAGGGCGGTACATCTGCTCACCGCAGCAACTTCGCCTTGTGGGTATAAAGGAATGACAGGGGGAGGTCGGTGAAAATGAAGGCCCCCGCAACGCTCTTCGTCCATACGAAAAATGCAGACAGTCTTAGATATGGTTACAACGTCATCATCGCCCGATCGAATGATGATGAAAGACAACAAGGGCATAAGACCGACCGTTGAGGAACGCCCCTCGACCGAACAGTTATCTGAACTGTACGGCAAATACGGCCAGCCAGCAGTCCATCATCGGACCTGGAACCTATCTCAGCTTAACGAAGATTTCTCTCCTCCTGCCTGCTCGGGGGAGGTCGTCATGGTCATTCACGATAACAGGTCAATGATCGCATACGTCGCTCGGTGTGACCATCCTACAGATTGGTTTTTTCCGATGGGTAGGATTAACATCGGTGAATCCATCGATAGGGCTGCCATCAGAGAAGCTTTCGAGGAAACTGGATTAATGGTCGAAATATCATCAATTCCATTATTGTACGTCGTTAAAATCTGTTTCAATGATTGGGATCTGATTAGATGGAATTTCATCGTGATCGGGAGAATGGTCGGTGGCGATATCCGACCAGTCGACATTCATGAGATCGAAAATGCCTCTTTTTTCAATAAGATCCCTGGCAACAGTGATCCATTCCTAATGGAATGGGCTGAAGATATCATGGGCCGAATATGATGCGGAGCGGTTGACTAGTTCCAGCGATCCTTTAACCGTTTGGCACGTTCGGTCATGTCCTAGTTATCAGTAAATAGCCGAGGCGTTTATAGTCGGCACAATGGGAGGGGATGGGCTTTCCGTTAAGATGGGCAAAGGCATCGAGGTCACCTGCGGTGAGACGAAGTTCTACCTCGACCCATGCTGCCAAGCTCCGGCCGACGGTATCACATGCGTTTCGCACGCCCATTCCGATCATATGCCATCCAGCTTCGCTGGCGGTCCGCTCATATGTTCCGATATAACGCTGCGCTGCATGCGCGGGCGGGTCAAGAGCAAAAGATCGAAGGATTTCCTAGAGAACGTCCAACGGGAGGACCGTTCTGACGTCACCAGTATCGGTGCCGGGCATATGCTCGGCTCCAACATGTTCATGCTCGACATGGGAAAGAAGGTGCTGTACACTGGCGACTTCTGCCCCCAGGACCGCCTGGACATCGAGGGCGCCCGTCCGCAGAAGTGCGACGTGCTCATCATCGAGTCGACATACGGCAACCCGCGCTACCGCTTCCCGGACCGCAATGCCATGATAGGCATCATCCGTGATTGGGTGGAGGATACTGTAGGCCGAGGCTATTCCGCGGTGATGCAGGCGTATCCCTTGGGCAAGTCCCAGGAGCTCATCTCCATGTTGAAGAGCTACAAGCCCCATCTGCACGGATCGGTCCTGGAGGCCACCCGCATGATGGAGGCGGACGACCTTCGCTTCGATTATCTTCCCTTCGACCCGGAGGACGGCTCGCCGCAGCTGGTGATCAGTTCGACGTCCCGAAGCGAGAGCGGCCTCGACCGTCTTGGGAAGGTACGCTCCGCCAACGTCTCCGGTTGGTGCCTGGACAATAGGGACCGTTCCTGGGGGAAGATGGGATGGGGCATGGACCAGGGCTTTGCGTACTCAGATCACGCCGATTTCTACGAGCTCATCGATTTCGTCAAGAGATGCTCGCCCGACGTCGTCTACACGCACCACGGTTCCGAGGAGATGCTGGCCAATGAGATACAAAAGCGCCTCGGCATAACCGCCATACCGCTCAACAAGGCAAAGAAGGGGCAGAGCAACCTGGGCTGTTACTGCTGATCTCCCCACATGCGGGGATATGTGCCTTCAGGAATGAAGACCCGTACGGTCTTGACCGCCTTGCCCTTATATGCCTTGTACATGTCGCGGGCGGACATGTTGGACGTGCCCAAGGCCAGCGCCTCTCCTTTGATGGTGAACATCGCCACCGGCTCACCCTTCTCGATGTTCTCGTCCAAGGCCACCACACCAGGCGCGTTCAGGTCGGAGCCGTGCGCAACCGCGTCCACGGCGTGGTCCTTCACTATCACCTTGGGGAGCGGTTCCAATAGGGCCTCCATCGGCCGGACGATGCTCCTCAACCAGGCATCATCGCCCTTCTTCCATGCGTCCGTAGCGTCCTTCAGGTCCTGGAGCGTGACGGCGTCCGTTTCGCTCATCGCTCCGGAACGTGTGCGGCGCAGCGCCTTCATGTTCGCCCCGACCCCCAGGGCCTCGCCGATGTCCACGCACAGCGTGCGTATGTAGGTCCCGGCGTCGCAATCGACCTTGAAGAGCACATCCCTACCGCTCAGTTCCAATATATCGATGGAGCGCACCTTGCGCACCCTCATCGCCACCTTGACGGCAGAGCGCACCGGGGGCGTCTGATATATGGAGCCGACGAACGAGCTGACCACCTCGCGCACCTTCTCCTCGGGCATGGGGCGATGCAGGTACATGTGGCATACGTACTGTTTATCGGAACGGAGCACCAGGTCCGTCATTCGTATCGCCTTTCCCAGCGCTATCGGCAATACGCCGCTGACGTTCGGATCGAGCGTGCCACCGTGGCCTATCTTCTCCACACCAAGGATATCTCGCACCCAGGCGGTCACCTGGTGCGACGTTGGCCCCTGGACCTTGTCCAGGACGATCACCCCGGCGGACAGTAATTCCTCCATGGATCGGTCCTCGGGGCGCTTGCCATTAGGCAAGGTGCGCGGACCCTTGTCCCGCACCAACATCTCAATCTCCCCCGACCCGGGAGACGATCTTCTCGACCACCTGTTCCGGGGTCAGGGCGCCGGTATCGATGACCAAATCATAGATAGAACGGTCGGTCACGTCGATGCCATAGTATTTGCGGTATCTTAGCACTTCGCTCGCCTCGCGGGCGCTCATCTCCTGCATGGCGTTCTGAAGTTCCACGCCCTCGCGCCCGGAGACGCGCTGCGTGCGTATCTCCAGGGCGGCGTCGAGGAAGATGCAGAAGGCCGGTATCCCGTTCCGGCGCATCATCTGTCCGGCCAACCGGCCTTCGAGGATGACGTCCTTCTCGCCACGGGCTATCTCGACCATCCGCTCGTCGATGAGCTTGTCATACTTGGGGTCCTGTTCCGCCCGCAGGCTGAACTCCTCCAGGTTAAGGTTCAATTCCTTGGCCATCTCCCGGAACACGTGACCGGAGATGACCATCCTATACCCTAACCGTTCGCTGAGCATGCGGCAAACGGTGGTCTTGCCGCTGCCGATCAGACCACTTATGGTGATTATCATTGCCCTGTTGCCTTCAGCTTGTCGAGGCGCTTCTTGAACGAGAAGTATCTCAGCCCGCGAGACAGGACTTGTCCGAACGGTATGCTTATCAGCGAGTAGAGGAGCACCCAGGATGGCATTACATATGTATCCTTCAGGTTCGCCACCTCGGACCACGGCACGGTGATCAGCGTGCTGTTCAGGTCATTGTACACGAACACCGACAGCCAGGCGAAGATGGGAATGATGATCAGCATCGTCACTGGCATCAGCTTCATCTGGCTCATGGTCTGGCCCATGGAGGCCTCCATGATCTTCGGCTGCTGCTCCATCATCTTCTTCAGCTTGTAGGTGTTATTATCCAGGCGGGCCTGCTTCATCTCCTTGTTGAAGGCGCCTATGGCCTTCTGGCTCTCAGCCTGCTTCACGTAATCCGTGAAGAAGTGCCTGATGGCGATGCTGAGGAATGTCATGAACGCGCCCGTGATGAACAATGTCATCACAGGGAACGAACCGCCGAATCCCCACAGCGGCATCAGTCCCATGCCCACGATGTTGCCCAGGGCGTTACGCAGGTCCTGGTCGAACATCACGAATATGGCCAGAACGAAGGCGAATATGAGCAGCATCCTGGACATGCTGGACTTCGGGTTGGTCGCCGGTGGGTTGGTCATCTATCAACCCTCCCCACCGAAGAAGCCCCTCAGCACTGGGTGCATCTCCATCATCTGCTCGCGGCCGATCGCCTCGTACAGCTGGATCATTATGCCTACGGCCAGAAGCACACCGGTACCGCTGGCGTTTCCGACCGTACCGATGAGGTCCGCTCCGGCGGCCAGGCCTCCGACCACGGCACCGCTGATGACCGTGACTATCGGAATGTACCTTTCCAGTACTCTCTTCAGGACGCGCGGGTCGCGACGGAAACCAGGGATCTGCAGTCCACTGGACTCGATCTGTTTGGCCACCGCCTCCGGTCCCATGTTGGTGGTCATGATCCAGAACTTGGCGAAGAGGATCGAACCTCCAACCATCACGCCCACATACACCGCCACATGCAGCATGATCTGCCAGGCCGCGTGCCCGTAGACCAAGCTCCCATAGGTGCCCGAGTCGAGCAATGGCATCAGCCAGTAGTTGATACCGCTAGGTGAGGACAGATACCACGCCAGACCTGACGTCGGTGTGCTCTCTCCGGACGGATACACTCCCAGCCACGATTGCCCTCCTATCAGGGGTATGTTGTTGAGCGCGTCATTGCTGTAGAACAGCATAGCGAACATGCTTACGTTCGCCAGCAGCGCGGCCATCAGGATGACCGGGATGTTGGATGCGTAGATCAGCTTTATCGGATAGCGTCCGCGGGCACCACGGGCGTTCCCGTGAGCTAACGGCAGCTCTATGCGCGCTGACTCTAGGTATGCCACCAACAGGAATATTATCAACGTACCGACCAGCGCGATCAATGGATTGGGGTTCTGGATGAGTATCTGTTCATACCCACCGCCTGCCAGGTCGCTTGCGGAATAGTTCGTCAATATGAAGATGGTCTTGGGGATGGTGCCCACCGGCAGGTTGCTGGTGCTCAGCGCCTCGTCCGAATAGTACCCTTCTGTGTTCAGGGTACCTGTGAACAGCGCTTCCGCTACCCCGGCCGCGATGAAGAGCGATATACCGCTCCCTATGCCCCATTTGGAGACCACCTCGTCCATCAGGAACACGAGGTACGAACCGACGCACAGTTGCAGGATGATTATCAACCTGGCTATGTTCTCGCCGGTAATGTATCCCGAATCCCCGAACGCTCCTTCCAGTCCAGTGACGAAGGTCTCGGAGGGTGTCAGGTATCCGAACACCTGAGGCACGGCCTCGACCAGGATCATCACTATAACTAAGAACTTCTGTGAGCTCTGATAGACCGCCTTGTCATCACGGTTGGTGAGGTCCAATTTGATTATCTTGGCCCCCACGAACAACTGCATGATGATGGAGGCAGTGACTATCGGGCCGATGCCCAGATGCATCAGCGAACCTTGCGCTCCGGCCAGGATTGCCCTGTACTGAGCGAAAAGGTCGACTGTATCTTCACTGTCCAGCCCGTACAGGAAGATATTGGTCATAACGAAGTAGAAGACCAGTATGACTATGACCCATATCATCTTCGTCCGGAAATGGACATGCCCTTCAGGTTTGGAGACCGCCGGTAGGCGGTCAGTTATAGGCTTCAGCTTATACAGCCTGCTCTTCTGGTCGTCGGCCATGAGCATCACGTGGTACTTACTCTGGCACCAGGATATGCCCGCCTGCCTCTTCAACCTTGGCCTTCGCCAAAGCGGTGGTCTCAGACACCGAGACCTCTAGAGGAGTGCTCACACGTCCGTTCCCCAGCAGCTTGTCCACACCCAGGGCGACAAGGTCGATCATGACCTTACCGTCCTTCTCCACGGCCGTCCCCTGCGTCTTCATGACATCGAGGATCTGCTCCAGATCGCCAACGTTCATGGTGATCTTGGCAGAGACCATCTTCTGTGGCCTCTTGAAGCCGTGCCGGCCGAAGTGGTCGGGCATGTACTTTAACATGTACTGAACCTTGTGCTTGTGTAGTCCGGCGTTGCCCTTGCCGCCGCGCTTACCGGCACCACGGCCGGCCTTCTTGCCGCGTCCGTGGGTCCTGGAGCCCCTGAACTTATCAGTTCTGCTTACCATCTTAGTTCACCTTCAGATCATCCTGGAGATGAGGTCATTTATGGCCTCTCCCCGGTATCCCAAAGCTCCGCCGGCGTTGTATGCGCGCTTGTTGCCTTCGTAGCCTTTCTTGGGTGGGCTCAGGCGGAACAGGGGCTTCACGTCCTTCATCTCCGAGTACTTGGCCTCTCCCTTGGATATTCCGCGGGCGAATGCCATGATGGACCCGAAGGCGGTGCCTTCCTTTACCACCTCATCGTCAATGGGCTTGTCGCCGACGAGCCGACCACGGAACTTTATCATACGGGCCAGGGTCTCTTCCGAGATCTCGCCCCAGGTGATGTAGTCCTTAGCCTTCATCAGCATGCCCTTTATCTCATCCGTCTCCGGGAGCACCACACAGTGGTTCGCTCGGGTCAGGCGGAGCATGCGCATGGTGTCCTCGATGTCATGCCTGACACCGGCGTGACCGCGTATCCTTATTGCTGCGTATGCCATGCTTATTCCTCCTGTCCTTGTACGTCGCTCTCGGCCACGTGCAGGCCGACCGGTCCGCTGACTATGTGCTGCCTCTTCTCCTGCTCCTCGGTCACACGCATCTCGGTGGTGGCCCTCAGGGCATAGTAGGTGGCATATGCGTAGTTCACGGTGGTCTTGGTGTGCCCCTGGGCGAATCCCCAGGAGTCCTTCACGCCCGCAAGGGTGAGGAGGCTCTTGGCCACGTCGCCTACCGCTAGGGAAATTCCCCTGGGGGCGGGCTTCAACGTCACTTCGACCGAGCCGGACTTGCCGAGCACGGTGAACGGCAGCGAGTGTGGGGTGCCGCAACCGCACTCCCAGGAACCGCAACCGCGCTTGATCTCGATTATGTTCAGCTTGGCGTTATCGATGGCCTTGCGGATAGAAGGTCCGACCTCCTTCCCCTTGGCGCGGCCGATGCCAATGAACCCATCTCCGTTGCCGACGACGCAGGTGATCCTGAACTTGACCCTCCTGCCGGAGTCGGTCATCCTCTGAACTATGTTCACATCGATGACCTCGTCCTTCAGGTCGGGGAGTAATATGTCCACGATCTCCGCCTCACGCAGGGGGAGCTTGGTGGCGAGGGCCTGGCTCATGGTGGTTATCTCACCGTTGAGCACCATCTGTCCCAATCTCGTCCTTGGTACCCAATCCATATCAGTTCGCCTCCATGCGTTTCTTGATGTCCTGTACCATCTTCTCCACGTCGTCTCCGATGTGCTTTCCGGCCAGGCGTTCCTTGCTCGGCAGCACTTCCTTTCCGTGGGGTATCTTCATGCCCGCGTCGAGCATGCCCTTCAGGGCGGCGAACACGGTCGCGCCCTTGGACGGGACCTTGAGGCCGATGTCGAGCACGGCCTCCTCAAGTCCCTTGGCCTTCGCCTTCTTCCCGGCGAGGTATCCAGTGAGGTAGGCGGCGGGCACGTTGCCCGTGGCCTTGGTCCATCCCATCTCCACGAGCTCGCGGGAATGGGCGGTCACCAGCACTTGGTCCCCCTGGGGGTCAAAGTCGACGATCTGTACACTGGTGTGCCTCAGGGAGGTCCGCACGACGGCGCGCGGGACCCTGGCCCTTAGCAAACGAGCCCTTTGCCTGTAATCGGTCCTGCCTTCCCGCCTGCGGCGGAAAGCGACCTTGTATCTCGGTCCCTGTGCCATCAGTTCTCCTCCTTTAGGTAACCTGCGGTCTTGAGGTGCATGAGCAGGTTGTTCTTGCTCCTGAACATGCCTCCCTTGGCCTTCATGTAGAATTCGCGGTACACGGTCCTAGTGATCTTGCCCTCGTCACGCAGCTCGCGCAACGTGTTACGCAGGGGCCTGATCGTCTGGATCCATGCCTCCTTCTTGGGCTTCCTGGCCCCGGAGGTACCCTTCCTGCTTCCCTGTCCACGCCTGCGTCCCTTGGCCTTCTGTGCCAACCGGTGACGGGCCCGTCCACGGGATATTCCCCTGACAGGCAAGGCGCGGATGGACCCGGATTGAATAGCGGTCCTAACGTCCGCCCGGGTGATGGCGTCTGCGACGTCCTCAGCACGGTTCGGGTCTATCCAGACCCGGTTGTACCCGCACTTCAGGACTTCGGCCGCCATGCGCTTCTGGTTCTTTAGATCCATCGTCTTCACGTCCTGTTCAATACGCGGATGCCTAGCTCGTCCGCCTTAGCGGTGATGGCGATCCTCTTCTTTCCACCCACGGTGCCGCCTATGCGTATTGCCTGCACCTTGGGGTCCACACCCTCCACCTGGGTGGGGTTGTACACCATGACCTCTTGGAATCCAGAGGGGTGGTAGTCGCGCACCATCTTCGGTCCGCGGAAGCCTATCGAGACGACCGGCGGGCGGTACGAGAGGTGCCGGCGCATCTTGGAGTGTATGCCTCTCGGCTTCCTCCATTTGTAACCTAGCCTCTGATACCGGAACCACTCCTGCCTGTAGAAGGCGGGGCGGCGGTCGTTCTTTTCGTCCCTCATCACGAGGGCCGCCTTGATCTCGTCGGTCAGCTCTGCCTTGACCTTGAGGACGGTCTTCTTGACCTCTTCCTCTCCGGCCTCGACGATCTGCGTCTCACCCGACGTCTCGCTTAGCAGCTCTAGCCAGTGATCGGCTATCTTGTTACCGACACCGTCAAGGGCGTCGACGATCTGCTTCTTGCGCTTCTTATCCTTCAGCGCCTCCAGCAGCTCGTCCCTCTCCTTGATGCCCATATCGGCCAGCTGTGCGGTGTACTCTTCCCTGTAGTAAGGAAGGTCCTGGATGGTCTTTATCTCCTTGTTAGCTGACATTACTGGGGCCTCCTTGCCTTCTCAACGATGTATATACCATCCTGGAAGACCCTGGGGTCGAACCCGCGGATCTTGGTGGCTCGTTCGATGTTGACCGCGGTCTGGGAGACCTTCTCCAGGTCAGAGCCGGTCACGAAGACCTCCGCTCCCTTTATGGTGACCTTTGCTCCGGCCAGTATGGGCGCGGAGCGCGGGGCCTTCTCTCCCAGGAAGTTCTCGATGACGAACCTGTCGCCCTTCACCGCGATCTTCATGGGGAAGTGGGAGTAGACCATCTTCATACAGTACTCGAACCCGTGGTTCGCGCCTTCCACCATGTTCTTTATGTGAGAGGTGTACGTTCCGACCAAGGCTTTCTCCTGGGTACGGGGGTACTCGCACTCAATGTGTATGGTGTCGTCCTTCATGGAGATCTTGACCTTGGGGTGGCTGAAGTCACGGGTCACGGTGCCCTTGGGCCCCTTGACAGTTACTTCGGCTCCCTTCAGGGTGACCTTGACCTCCTTGGGCACATGCACCTTATCGTCCAAATGTCCTGTTACAGTCATGTCATTCCCCTCAGTACACGAAGGCCAGCAGCTTACCGCCGACCCCCTTCTCCTTGGCCTGCATGTGGGTGATCACGCCGTCGGTGGTCGTCAGTATGAGCACGCCGAAGTCCTGGGCCGGCAGATAGCGGGCCTCGAACTGCTCCATGTCAACTTTCTTGACCGAGTAGCGGGGCTTGATCACTCCGCAGTTGTTTATCTTTCCTTCCAGCCTGACCTTGAACACTCCAGCCTTGCCGTCCTCTATGAATTCGAACTGGTTGATGTAGCCGTTGTCCTGCATCACCTTCAGAACCCTGCCGATCAGCTTGGAAGAGGGCCTTATGAGGCATTCGCTCTTGCCCACGGCCGCGGCGTTCTTGATGGTGGACATCGCATCATTCAATGGATCGCTCTGCATTTTTTTCACCTCACGAGTACTTCTTGAACCCTATCTGCGGCGCGATCTCCCTGAAGCATTGCCTGCAGAGGTGCATTCCATAACGGCGGACTATGCCTCTCCTGCGGCCACACCTGGTGCAGCCCACGCTCCGTCCGAACTTCTTCTTGGGCTTCAATCGATCACCTCGACATTGAACATCTCTTTCACAAAGTTCATGGCCTCGACCCTGGTCATGCGGTGGCCCATAGGTATGGGCCTGCGCATCACACGGCGCCTCGAAACACGCTTTCCCGGCCTCTGGATGGACACGCTTATGTCCATTCCGAATATGCCTATCTCAGGGTCGTACTTCATCCCTGAGAAGTCGGTGTAGTCCGGTATACCGAAGGACAGATTGCCCTCCCGGTCGAACGAATAGGACGCTATGCGGTTCTCGCGGATGGTGAACGCCCTCTTCAAGAACTCGATGGCCGTCTCGCCCCTAAGGGTGACTATGCAGCCAATAGGCTGACCCTCACGGATACCGAAGTCACGGTTGGTGACCTTGGAAATGGTCTGCTTGGACTTCTGCCCGGTGACCATCTCGATGACCTTCTGGGCCTTTTGAAGCCTCTCGCCGGACTCTCCGACGCCGATATTGACCACTACCTTCTCTATGCGCGGCTTGCGCATTACGTTAACGATATCCTCGCTCATGCCGCTCTCACCTCGGGCAGCATTATCTCAGGTGTCTTGTTGCCGATGACGAACACGTTGTCCTTCACGGTCATCTTCCCGTTCTTGAAGCGGACCAGGTTGGGCGAGGAGGAGCGCTCCTCGATCTGCTCGTCTATGACAAGTATCTCTCCGGCGCTCCCTCCGCTGATGACCATGGACACGTTGCCCTGGACCATCTTGAAGGCCTCAATGATCTTCTGCGTGGGCAGCTCGATCTTCAGCACATCGCCGGTCTTGTAGATGTCATCGTTCACCAGTATGTTGCGTCCGTCGTGCAGGTTCAGCTGCAGGCGGCCGCCGGTGACGTAGGTCTTGTTCTCGATACGGCACAGCTTCCACTTGGCGCGGTCCTCCGCGATCTCGATGAGCAAGAACTTTCCGCGGCTGTCCAGCAGCATGCGGTAGTGCTTACCGATCGTCGGCAGGCTTACAACGTCCATGAGTCCGACTGGCAGCTTCGTTTCCGTGACCACCCTTCCATCGACCAGCACCTGTTTCGCTGACAGGATCTTCTTGGCCTCGGCAGTGGTGTCGACGACCTTCAGCAGGTCCCTGAGCACGATGCTCAGGGGCATGCACCGCTCGAGCGGGTGGGCGCCGGGGTTGGGGCTGGTCACCCATTCTGAGTTCTTCCTAGGCACCGGCCAGCTTTTCGGTGCGTTCAATCTTTTTAGGTCCTGGGTCATGAGGAGACCTCCTCCTCGGTGTGCAATTTCTGCTTGCGGTAATTGTCCTTCAGTTCCAACTTGGTGACTATCACGTTGGACGCGTGCACGGGCCTCTCGATCTGAGTTCCGTCGGCCTTGGCGGTGGTGACGCCCTCTATTATCAGGCGTCCCTTCTCAGTGTCGACGCTCGTGACCTTGCCCTCGACTCCGAGGATCTTCTCGTCGCCACGGACCACCTTTACGGTGTCGCCCTTGACGACGCGAACGGTCTTGCGTCCCAGCTTCGCGATAAGCTCTTCACTGAGGTGGGAGCCGACGGTCTTGTTGCGCACGTGGTTAGGCGCATTGTAGAGCGCCTTCCTCTGCTTGTCTGCGTACTTGCTCGTCATTTCCTTCACCTCACACTATGGTGGATGCGGTGGCTGCTACGCGCGGCCAGCGCTCGGCGGCCTCTCTGGCCACCGGTCCCTTTATATCGCTTCCCTTGGTCTCACCCTCCTCTGTGGTGATGACCGCGGCGTTGTCCTCGAAATGGATCATGGTCCCGTCAGCGCGGCGGAAAGGCCTTCTTTGGCGGACTATGATGGCGTAGACGACCTGTCTCCTCATCTCCGGAGTTCCCTTCTTGACAGAGGCGACGACTATGTCGCCCACGGCGGCGGCCGGGCAGCGCCCGTGCGTACCGTGGTAGTTGGGCACGGCGATGACGTTGATGGTCTTGGCGCCAGTGTTATCGACAACGTCCAGTATCGTACCGGTTATGATGCCCCTGGTCTGAGTTCCTGCCAATCCCTTCATGTCCTCACCTCTTCTCCACGATGACGAAGGACACCGTCTTGCTCAACGGGCGGCATTCCATAATGCGCACCCTGTCCCCGGTGGCTATCTCTAGGCACGGGGGGTTGTGGACGGTGTACCTGTTGGTCCTCTTCTCGAAACGTTCGTACTTCTTGTCATACTTCAAGTAGTTCCTCTCGACCACGGCGGTGTCGTTCATTTTTACGGAAACGACTACACCTTCCATGATCTGCCCTCTAACTGGGAGCTGCCCGTGGAACGGACAGTGCTTGTCCTCGCAGGTGGCCGAGGGGGCCTTGACATCAATGCCAATGTCTCTAACTTCGCTCATTAGATCACCTAATTCTCTTGATCCTATCCTCTGGTCGATGTTGGATCTCGGATCCTAGGACCCTGATCCTCTCGCCCTGATATGTGAGCTCGAACTCATGGCCGGACTTGGGTATCCACCGTTCCCTGCCCTGGCAGGAGATGGCCAACATGTTCTTGGTCTCGTCCACCACCTTCCCGCGCAACAGGTGCCCGGGGCAGTTGGATTCCACCACCTCGATGTCCAGTCCTATGAATTCTTGCCTCATGAAATCCCTCTTGTCCATGGCTCCTACCGAACCTCGGTCTTGAAGCCCATCTCTTCCAGTGTCTGTGCGACCTTCTTCTTGTGGTCGCCCTGGAGCTCGATCTTGCCTTCTTTAGCGGTGCCGCCGGCGGCGCACTTGTTCTTCAACTTGCGCGCCAGATCGTCGATGTCTATGTCGGTGGCGTCGATGCCATCGACGACGGTGACGATCTTGCCGTAGCGCCTGCTGTCAGTGAAGATCCTTACGGACTGCTGTTCTCTGGCGATCTCCTCGCACATGCACAGCTCTTTAGGGAGCCCACATACCGAGCAGATGTCGGCCATTATTGTTCTTCCTCCTTCTGGACGGTTAGGATCCTGGCGATGTTGCTCCTTAAAGCCCTGATCTTCCCCGGGTTGTTAGGGGCGCCTCCCATGGCGGCGGCTCCCTTCTCGTGCATTAGCTCGTCCTGCAGCTCACGTAGCTTGCTGGCGCGCTCCTGAACGGTCATCTTCTTTATCTCAGAGGTTCTCAGTAAAGCCATTTATTCAGCCACCTCCTTCGTTTCATCGACGGGGGCTTCATCGGCCGGATGCTCGACTATTACTGAGGCCTCCTGTTGCTTGCACAGCAGGTCCGCCAGGTCAGGGTTGGCCTGTATCGCGGCCTCCATCTGCATGACGTCGATCTCGGCAGGTAGGCGTGCGTCCGGCTGCATGATCTCGACCTGGACGCCTATGACTCCAGGTTTCAGCTTGGCCACGGCGAACCCAGTACCTATGAACAGGTTCCTGGTCTCACCGCAGTACTTTATCGACCCTTCCTTGAACTTCTCAGTGCGGTGGCGTTCCCCGGTAAGCTTACCGGAGATGATGATCAGGCACCCGCGGGCACCGGACTCCATTATTCGGCGTACCGTGGAGTGCCCTGCGCGCCTGAAATGCCAGCCGCGCTCCAGAGCGAAGGCCAACTTCTCGGCCATGATCTGGGCGTTCAGGTTGGGGTTCTCGACCTCTTGGACCTCGATCTGGGGGTTGTCGTAATGGAAATTGTCCTCGATGGCCTTGGTCAGCGACTTGATGGCTGCTCCACGGCGACCGATGACGATGCCGGGCCTCTCGGTGACCAGGGTGACCCTGGTCCCCATGGGGGTCCTCTGCACGTCCACGCCTCCAAAACCAGCGCGGTCGATGGTCTTCATCAGATACTCCTTGAGGAGAACCCTTCTGATGTTCTCCGCCACGAACTTCCTTTCGCTGGCCATTACTGAACCTCCTCCAGTATAACCTCGATGTTGACGGTCTGCTGGTCCCAGGCCGTGCTGCGGCCGTGGGCCCTAGGCATGTAACCAGGTATGGTCCTTCCATGATGGGCGGAGATTATCCGCACCCTCATGTTGTCAGCGTCGAGGCCTTTGTATTCGGCATTGCTCTTGGCGCTCTGCAGCACCTTGATTATTGCCGCCGCTGCCTTCTTAGGGAAGCGGCCTGGGCCTATGCCCTTCTTGTGGGCGACTCCCAGGTTGTACCTCTTTATGGGCACGGCGCGGCGCATCTCGACTACCTCTTCGAGCATGCGTATAGCGACATCGACCTTCTTGCCCCTCACCATGCGGCAGATCTCGCGAGAGAACTTAGGTGAGATGGGGAGCTCCTTGGCGATGGCCTTGGACGTGGTGTCCGGATCAGCTTCTGCAGTGTATCCAACCATGTTTCTTCACCTCACTTCAGCGGCATGAACTTGGAACCCCTGGTCGCACCTACACCCGGACCGGAGTGCTTTACAGCCCCCCTCGTCAGGGCGAACTCGCCCAGGAAGTGCCCGATCATCTCTGGCTTGATCTCAACTTCCTTGAATTCCTTTCCATTGTATACTGCCACGCGGCGACCGACGAAGGCCGGCACGATCGGTATGTCCCTGCGGTGGGTGCGTACCACTTCGTGTTCCCCGGACCATATCTTGTCGAAGGTGGTCTTCTGTTCCTCGTTGAGTCCGCGGCGGAAGGACCTTCTGACCCTAGACGGTAGCAGGTCGACCATTTCCTCGAAGGGCATCTCCATGAGCTGTTCCATGGTGTATCCGCGGTAGGTGAATTCCTTCTTCCTACGGGCGGTCATCATGCCCTTCTTCTTCCTTTGCTTCCTCCTCGAGGACTTGGTACCAGTTAGCTTTACTTCTTCAGCTGCCATCTAGAATCACTTCCTCTTCTTTTGGGGTGAAAGCCTTCCGACCTTCCTTCCCGGCGGAGCGTTCCTCGAAACTGTGCTGGGCTTACCAACGTGCGGGTGACCTCCACCACCGTGGGGGTGGTCGACCGCGTTCATGGCGACTCCCTTCACCTTAAAGTATGCCTTGCTCTTGCTGCGGTAGGCGTGGAACTTCTTACCCGCCTTGGCGAAAGGCTTGTCAGAAGCCCCTCCGCCCGCAATGATCCCGATGCCGGCGCGGCACCTGGGGTCGAAGTTCTTGAATGCGCCGGAGGGCAACTGCACCACAATGGTGTCGCCCTTCGTGACCACAGTTGCGTAGGTCCCTGCGGTCCTCACGAACTTACCTCCATCTCCGGGACGGGCCTCCAGGTTGTGCACCAGGGTACCCTCGGGGATGTTCGCTAGCGGCAAGATGCAGCCGGGCTTCAGGTTGACAGTGCCGTCCACATTTATCTCTTGGCCGACGGTCAATCCTTCCACGGCGATGATCTTGTCCTTCTTTCCGTCATCGAACTTTATCTCCGCCACCGGGCTGTTGCGGCCCGGGGCGTGCACGATGTCCATGACCTTGCCGACCTTACGTTGTGTGTAAGGGTGCTTTATCTCTCCCACGTGCCTGTGGCTCGGGGAAGTATAGGTCATGGTCCCGCGACCTCTTCTCTGTTGTCTCAATTGTCTGCCCATGTTCCCCCTCCTCAGAACACTCCGATCCTCATGCCGATGTCCTCGGCAGAGTATCCTTCAGCGAGCTTTATGACCGCGTGCTTGCCTTCCTTGGAGATCTTGGTCCAGACCTTGTCCACCTTGACATCGAAGTACTTTTCGAAGGCGACCTTGATCTCCGTCTTGGTGGCGAAGCGGTCCACGATGAACTCGATCTTGTTTCCGTCCTTGAACTCCTGGGTAGGCGTGCCGGTCATGTAGTTCATTGTCTTTTCCGTCACATACGGGTAAAACAGGATCTTCTTGGCCATGCTCACCACTCTCCTACTTTCTTCAGTGCGGCCTCAGTGAACACGGTCAGCCTCCCCGGTAATCCTCCAGGCGCTAGCAGGCTTGGGTTCAACCCCTCTGCATAGGCGACCTCGACACCAGGTAGGTTCCTGGCGCCCTTCACCACTGCGGCGTCAGCGCTGGAGACGACTATCAGCAGGCTGCGGGGCATGCGGTATGGCCTGCCCCTCATCTTGCCGCGACCAGCGCGGATGCGGATAGCGTCCTTGCTGCGAGCCACGTCGCCTTCCAGACCGATGCTCGTCAATACGTCCATTACCTCGGCGGTGCTCTTTACGTCCTCCAGACGGTCCTCTATGATGACCGGCAGGGTGAGCTCCTCCTTGAACTGGTGCCCGCGGGCCTTGACCTTCTCCACATCAGCGGTGGCGGCAAGGGCGGAGAACCTGGCGAGCATGCGCTCCTTCTGGTTGACCTTCTTGGCCCAGACCTTTTCCACCCGCGGCGGGTGGGCCCTGCGGCCTCCCACGTTGTTAGGGGACTCGGCACCTTTCGATCCGCCGGCTATCCTCTGGACACGGGCAGTGCCGCGCCCTTTTCCCCAGGTGGCGACAGAGTGCCTGATACCGGCACCGGCCTTCGGTGCGTAGGGCTGCCTCTTGTTGGCCTCCTCGGCCACTACAGCCCTGTGTATTACATCAGGCCTGAACTGGGTTTCGAACACGCCAGGCAGGGACTGGGTCCTCAGGACCTCTCCCGTCAGCGAATATACGTTTACAGTGTTGTCGACCATTGCTTACGCCCCCTGCTTGGACTCGGTGGATATATATACCATCTCAGGCGCCTCCTTAAGGTCGGCCATCTGCCTTCTGACCGGATCCCTCATCCTGACCAGCCTCTTGGTGGGGCCGGGCACGGATCCATGGACCAGTACGAAGGGGTTCTTCACATCGCCATAGTGCAGGAAGCCTCCCTTGGGGGTCACTTCCTGTCCGCTCTCACCGATCTTGATGATGAGCTTGTTGACCTCCGTCCTCTGGTGGTAGCCCATCTGGCCACTCTGGGGGACGGTAGTGCGCACGTATCCCGGCCTCTTGGGACCTAGGTTACCGATGGCGCGGCGGTGCTTGGAGTTCTTGTGGGACATCAGCTTCAGGCCCCATCTCTTGGTGGCGCCCTGGAAGCCCTTTCCCTTGGTGATGGCGATGACGTCGATCATCCCGCCAGATTTGGCGAAGTCGTTGATGCCGACATCCTTTCCTAGCAATCCCTTGGCGAACTCGACCCTGGCATCGATGGTGCCGCCGCCGATGCGCAGCTCCATGAGCTCAGGGCGCTTCTTCGGTATACCAGAGACCAGCTTCGGCTGGGTGAACGCGAGGACCCTTACGTCCTCCACGTCAACGCCCTTCATCTTCTCCCATGCTGCCTCGGGCTCGGCCTTCTTGGGTACGGGCAACAGCCTGGACAGATTCTCGTCCAACTGGCTAGCCCATACCTCTCCGGCGGTCTTCAGCCCGTAGCGGGTGTTCTCGTAGATGCGCACCGCTGCCACCTTCATAGGGGGCACTTCCAGCACGGTGACCGGGATCTTGATCTCCTGCCCGGCGGTGGTGCTGGTCTTGCGGTAGTCCACGATGAACGCGTGGGTCATTCCTGCCTTGTAACCGGCAAATCCCTGGACCTTCGGGCCTTCACTGATCTCTGGCCACGAATCCAGTCTCGGTGTCTGCTTGACGGCTCTCTTTCTGGGACCGAATCCCTTGGAGCCTCTTCTCGGACGTCTAATGTTCGACATTGATCTCCCTCTCCCTTACTCATGAGAGAGCACACTCTCTTACGCTAACGCCTGTTCTCAAGAGTGTTGAGGTCAGCACCTTCGACCGTGACACCGTCATCGCTCCCCAGAATGTGCTTAGGGGAACGGCTTAGGGATGCGTTTGCATTGCCCAAGGGGTCTGGTCGAACGTCCTCAGTGCGTTGAGCAGAACTCGCATACCGTCAATCATATTTAAAAGAATCGGTGGACAGTATTTAAAAGAGGGGAAGGGAAAAGGTCATGCTGGACCAGTTCTCAGAGCTTTCCTTCCTTGGCCTTCTTCTGCAGGCGATTGCGGCGCTCCTTCGAATTAAAGCCCGTGACCTCCTCGAGGAAAGCGTTCCATCTTTTGATGGTCTCGGTGGCGATATCCACGGAAACGTTCTTGTCGCTCACGGTATTGATGTCCAGGGAGGTCTTGCTCTTTATCTTGACCTCGATCCGGGTCATGGCGCCGTAGGAGGAGACGCAGGTGTCGCCCTCCATCTTGGCCGAGCCGAACGCAAGTTCCATCATGCTGCGCAATCCGTCACCCTCTATATTGCCGTAATTTCCCTTCTTGATGTCGTAATCCATGAACATCCCTCTATAGCGCCAATTCGTCCTCGAGGTGGCGGTGCACGTCCACGGAGGTACGCATGAGGTCCTCCATGGAGACGAGCGACGACCACTCCTTGCGACATTGGCATTGATGGCCTTCGAGAAGGTTAAGGTCCTGCTCGAAGTTGAACTTTTCCAAGGCGTCCAGAAGGCGCTTGTCGCATTCAGGACAGTTGTGCACGCCACGTTGGGTGCCCGCGCCGCTGGGGGAGGAGAATATCCTGACCCCGGGGAACTCCCTTTTTACCTTCAGCACCTCAAAGAGCGACCATATCCAGGGCGAGCGGTAGTCGCCGCGCCGCCAAAGTCCCTCCACGACGGTCTCCTTCTGCACATTGAGCGGGTTCACCGACACGCTCTCGGAGCGGGGGGCGGCGAACCTGATCGAGGCGGCAGTGTCCTCGATGGCCGCCCTTTCCGTAAGATAGGGCGGTTTGAGCAGCAGGTATGTTCGTACGGGAAGACCGCGGTCGTTTATCGCATCCGATGCCCGGACGTAGTCCTTGACGCCAAAGCCCTTGTGCACGCTGCACCTGAGAACGGTGTCCGAGGCGCTCTCCAGGCCTAACGCTATGGAAGCGTGGTCTGGCAGCTCCCTCAATATCTCAGGTGTCACGAACTCGGGACGGCTCTCGAACAGGACCCTCTTGGCCTGATCGAACGCACCCAATATACGGTCCCGCATCTCCACAGGTATTTCCAGGGGGTCAAGGAAGCTTCCCGAGGTGTACAGCTTGACCATGCCCTCGCCCTCGTACCGGCTCAGGACCGCACTGAGCTGTGCGGTGAGCTCCTCTACGCCGATGCCCTCTAGGCTTTCCACGTTGTAACCGCACATGGTGCATCCGCCCTTGCGGGACCAGTGACAACCACGGGTACGGAGTATGGCGACCAGCGCCTTCTCTCTCCGTCCATCGACGACATCATCCTCTTTCCAGACCGTTACCGGGCTGGACAGGTCCATGTTCTTCATTGCCGCTCCATTTCCACCTATGGCTAACGAACCGTACTATTTTAGGGATACGCTCCCGCATTACAAGATTTTATATCCTTTCTTCCGGATTTGCCGCATGAGAACAATGGCCAGGAAGATCATCGTCATCGGAGGGGGCGCGGCCGGCATGACCGCGGCCTCGACCGCCAGGGAGCATGGGGCCGAGGACATAACACTTATCACCGAGGATGAGCACGTAGCTTACTCTCCTTGTGCCATCCCCTTTGTCATCGAAGGGAGGATCAAGGACTTCCAGAGCATCGTCATGCATACCCCCGAGTTCTATCAAAAGGAAAGGGGGATCAAGGTCCTGGTAAAGACCAGCGTGGACAAGGTGGACCTGGACAAGAAGCAGTTGACCACAAAGGACGGTAGCTCCTTCGACTTCGATTCATTGGTGGTCGCCACCGGTGGTACCGTGTTCGTGCCTCCCATCGAAGGGAAGGACCTCAAGGGAGTTTTCCCGGTCAGGTTCATATCTGACGGAGAGGCGATCATGGATGATCTCCCATCGGTCCATCAGGTAGTGGTGGCCGGTGCGGGCGTGATCGGTCTGGAGGTGGCCGTGGCGCTGCACGAGCGGGGCAAGGACGTCACCGTGGTGGAGATGTTCGACCAAGTGGTCCCGCGCATAATGGACAAGGACATGGCCAAGCTGGTACAGGACCATTGCGAGTCCCTGGGCATCAAGTTCGTGATGGGAAGACCATTGTCGAAGATAGAGGGCCAGGGCAGCGTTTCCGGTGTTGTCGCTGGAGGCACCACCATCCCCTGTCAGATGGTGATCATGGCCACTGGCGTCCGGGCGAACATCAGGCTGGCCGAGCAGATGGGGCTGGAGATCGGTTCGTTGGGCGCGGTGCGCGTGAGCCCAAGCTTGCAGCCTTACCGCAAAGGGCGCCTGGTCCCTGATATCTATCTGGCCGGCGACGTGGTCATGTGCCAGAGCGCGATCGTGCCTGGACCGACGATGAGCCAGCTCGGTTCGACCGCGGTCAGGCAGGGCCGCGTGGCAGGTATGCGCGCCGCAGGCGGCAGCGCTACATTCCCAGGTACGGCCAGCCCTTACATCAGTGTCATCGGAGGACTGCAGGTAGGTGGCACTGGTATGTCCCGCTCCCTCGCCGAGTACTACGGCCTCAAGGTCGTGGACGCCGTCGTAAAGGGAGGGTGCCGGGCCAGGTACTACCCCGGGGCCAAGGACATGACGGTAAAGCTACTGGCGGACGTTGACAGCGGGCGCCTCATCGGCGGACAGATAGTGGGAAAGGACGATGTCACCGGCCGGATCAACTGGATCACCGCCGCTATACTGAAAGGGGTCACAGTGAAGGAGTTCGTGCAGCTTGAGAACGCCTATTGCCCGCCCACATCCATGGTCTTCGACACGGTGAACGCGGCGGCCGAGAAGCTGGCCAGTGAGCTAGACCGATAGGCAAATCAGTTTAATATTCCCTCCCTCATTCGACCATGAGGACCATGGACATCGAAGAGCGGTTCGCACTGATCGCCAGGAACACCGAGGAGATAATCACCGCGGAGGACCTCAGGGAGGTTCTCCAGAACAAGACCTCGCCTACCGGCTATATCGGTTTCGAGCCTTCCGGTCAGGTGCACATCGGGTGGATGGTCACCGCGCAGAAGGTGCGCAACTTCGCCGACGCCGGTTTCAAGTTCACAATATTTCTCGCGGACTGGCATGCCTATATCAACGATAAGATGGGCGGTGACATCGAGAACATCCGTGTTTGCGCCGAGTATATGAAGGACTGCTTCGAGGCCCTGGGCGTGCCCCGGGACCGGGTCGAGTACCGTCTGGCATCCGAGATAATGGACGATATCGATTACTGGGAGATGGTAATGAAGGTGGGCAAGGCCTCCTCGCTACAAAGGGTGAAGAGGGCCATGACCATCATGGGCCGCACCGAGGACGAGGCAGATGTCGACTCCAGCAAGATGCTGTACCCACTGATGCAGGCGGCGGACCTCATGTTCCTGGATGTGGACGTGGCCTACGCGGGTCTCGATCAGAGGAGGGCGCACATGTTGGCGCGCGAGGCGGCGGAGAAGATGGGCATGAAGAAGGCCGTCGCCGTGCATACACCGTTATTACCCGGCCTCAAGGGAGGGAACCGCATGGACCCCGTCAGCAGCAAGATGTCCAAGAGCGATCCCGAGGGAAGCCTGCTCATCCACGATTCCCCTGAAGAGATCAAGAGGAAGCTGGGCAAAGCGTTCTGCCCTCCGGAAACAGAGGGCAACCCTGTCATGTCCATCTGCAAGAACGTGCTCTTCGAGAGGATGGACACGCTGCGCTTCGAGCGCCCGGAGAAGTTCGGGGGCAACCTGGAGTTCCACAGCTACGACGAGCTGGAGAGGTTGTACCTTTCCGGAAAGCTGCACCCTATGGACCTGAAGAACGGGACCGCGGCCGCCTTGGCCGAGGTGCTTGCGCCGACCCGGGAGTTCTTCCAAAGCAACTCTCGTAACTATGATCGGGTACGAGAGGTCATCGCAGGTCTGAACAAGCTGCGATAAGGTTCATTTCAACTTCCTGAGGAAGGCCATTGACTTTTGCATGCAGATGTTGAGCATCGCCTCTGCATCTCCCATGCCCACGAGGCCGGCCGCGCCGCCGTGCCCGCCCCCGTCATTGTCAGTCTCCTGACCGACGTCCCCTAGGAGCTGACCGAGGTGCAGCCCTTTCTTGACCAGGTCCTGCTTGGCCCGGGCGCTGAGGCGGAACTCCTCGTTCCTCTGCGAGGCGACGAAGGCTATGTCCGCTCCCAGGTAAAGCAATGATTTGCAGACGGACGACTCGAAGGAAGAGCCCTGGGATATGGCGACGATGTATTCGCCGACGCGCTCAAAGCGCATGCGCTGCCCTCCCTTCATCTGCGCCACCCGTTCGGAGATGTCCGTGGGCGACTCCGTCAAGGTCAATACGTCCTCCATGCCGAGGCCGGCGACCTCCATCAGGTGAGCGAACGCCCTCATCGATGCAACGTTGGCGTAGCGGAAATGACCGGTGTCGGTAAGGATGCCGGCGCAGAGGGCCAACGCCATCTTTCGGTCTATAGGGCATTTCGCCCTTTCCAGTATATCAAGGACTATCTCGGCGCAGCTGCGTTTGCTATCGTCACAGAGATATGTACGGTGCTCTCCCCACTTGTCCGAGGGGCAGTGATGGTCGATGACGATCATCTCTCCCTCGATATTGCTCATGCTCCCCAACTGTTCCGGGGACGAGGTGTCGACGACCACGATGAGCGAATGCTCCCTATCCAGCTCAGAAAGGGTCTCGATGCCAAGCTTGCCGGCGACGTTCTTGGAAGTGCGGTCCAGACCGTCCACTGGTAGTATCACAGCTGGGGGGAACGCCATCGCCAGAGCGTAGGCGCTGCCCAGAGCGTCAGGGTCCGCGTTGCCATGGACCAAGATGAGCTTGTCCGATGAGATCAACCTGCTGATGATGTCGTCGATCATCCATCGACGCAAACGAATATTCGTTATATCCAATTTGTTGTTG
This sequence comes from Methanomassiliicoccales archaeon, assembly GCA_028682895.1. GTDB lineage: Archaea > Thermoplasmatota > Thermoplasmata > Methanomassiliicoccales > UBA472 > UBA472. The sequence goes on along the minus strand of JAJRAK010000052.1, from coordinate 20,300 downwards.
AAATATAAAAAAAGGGATGGAGGATCAGTTGTCCTCGTCATCCATCTTGATAGGTGCCTGTTGCTGTGCGCCCAAAGCGCGGTTCAGCTGTTCCTGGACGCTCTGGAACTTCTCCTTGAGCATCTTCTCCTGGCGATCAAGGCTCTTGACGCGGACCTCGGTGGTCTCCTTGTCGTCCTCGATCTCCTTGAGCAGTGCAGGGGTGTCCGCCACCTTTATCATGAGGGAACCGACGCTCTTGTAGACGGTGGCTCCTTCCTCCGCCTTCTTCAGCTCTTCGATGGTCATCTCCATCTCTTTCATCATGGCGTCCATCCTGATCTTCTGGCTCATGACCGTCTGCAACTGCTGCTGCAGCTGCTGGAACTGGGCGATCTGGTTCTGAAGTTTGGGGCTGATCTCATCCATTGATTTCACCGACCGTTTCACTCATCTTTTCTGCAATGCTCATCCATCGGATGTAGGAATTTAAAGCTGCCCTCAGGGCAGAAAGGTCATCGGCGTCCAGGGCCAAGGTCATGCGGTCGTCCGCATAGCTCACTTCCGCCCTGGTGCGAGGTATCTCCCTTCCAGCCTCCGGACCGATGGCATTGGCCACGTTGGAGGCGAAGGGTGAGCGCACCGTCAAGGTGGCTCGGAACATCTACCGGCCCTTTATTACCTTCTTGACGTTAGGTCGCTCCTTGTAGAACAGCTTGGAGCCGCAGTTCTCGCACTGCATCCCCACAGCGTTGACGTTGGAGCGGATGGGCTTCTCGCATTGGCCGCACTTGTAGGTCAAGTCAGGATCACTCCTTGTTGATGGCCGCAGCGATCTCCTTGGATACCGCTTCCCTCGTCCTAGGAGTATAACATGCCGCAGCAAACTTGGTCTCACAGTGTCTGCAGGACCAAATTCCCGAGCCGACCCTCTTCACGCTCATGTGATGGCAGCTGGGGCATTCGAACCTGGACCTCTGCACCTTCTCGATGTCCCTCGTTAACTTCCTGGTCACGACGCCGTACCTGGCACCGTACCTACCAGAACTTCCGGCCTTCACAGTTCTCTTCGCCATTGCTCTCACCCAATTATCTTTCTGACCTCTGCGCCCAATCTGCGCGAGGTCTCGATCATGGTCCTGACCTGATCCAACGTGAGCGCACCGCTAAGCCCCTTTTGCATGGCCCGCAGGTCTCCATTGTTGTCCGTGGTCACGGTCAGCCTAGCTGCCGCCACTTTTTCTTCGTCGAGACTCGGGTCAACCAATATAGAGTTTTCTATCTGCACCGCCGTGATCGACACGGGCACGCAGGTGATGGGCATAGGATAGTCCTCTCCCAATCCATTGGCCTTGGCCGGCACTATGGCGCTCTTGATCGCCGCCACCGCTCCCAGGGAGCAGGCGTCGAACAGGTTGCCATCGAAGTCCAGCACGTATATGTCCACGAAGTTGATCCAGACCTTCTTGCCCGGCTCGATGCAAAGCTTTTCCAGGTCGATCATATGGCTTTCGCGTATGCCACGGTCAACGACCCTGGCAAGCTCGATGGAGTTCTCATCCGGCGGACCCGACTCAAAGCTGGGGGACGCCATCGGTATGAGCTCGGCGTTGGTGGACAGTACTCCCCGGTCGGGGGTGTCTGCGAACGGCTCGCCTACGGTCATCTTCACTCCGACGATGACCTCGGTGTTGCCTATCTTCACGCGGGAGGACCCCTCAGCGGTCTCCACCACGTTCGTCTGGATCTGTATCTGACGCAGTTCATCCCAAGCGCGGCCGTCGACACGGTGTCCGTCCGCAATGAGCTTGTGGATATGGTCCCTCTTGATCTCGGATACTATGGACCTTGCCATCTTCAGGCCTCCTCGTTGATCTGCTGGGGCTCGTCCTTGGACTCTTCGTCGCTCTCTGCGTTGGCTATTGCGTAGCGGCGGCGCAAGGCGTCCTTCTGGAGCTCATATATCTCCATGCAGGCCTTGACGCCCATCTCCATCCCCTTGTCGAACTCGGCCTGGGTAAGGTGTCCGTCCATCTGCATAAGCAGTATCTCTCCGGTGCGGGGGATCATGGCGATCGGAAGGTCCGCTTGGCCATAGTTGTCCTCCTCCTTGTTCAGGTCCAAGACCACCTGGTCGTTGACCTTTCCGACGGCCACTGCCGGGACCATGTCCCTCATCGGGATGCCAGCATCGGCCAGGGCGACCGCGGCTGCGGTTAGCCCGGCGCATCTGGTACCAGCGTTCGCCTGCAGTACCTCGATGTACACATCGATGGACGTGCGGGGGTAGTTCTCGGTGAACACGACATACTCCATGGCCTCAGATATCAGCTTGGATATCTCCACCGAGCGCCTGTCCGGACCCGGCCTCTTACGGTCCGAGACCGAGAAGGATATCATGTTGTACTTGCACTGTACGATGGCCTTGGCCGGGTTCTGCATGTGCCGGGGGTGGCACTCCCTGGGGCCGTACACGGCTGCCAGGACCTTGTTCTTCCCTATCTCCACGTACGCAGACCCGTCCGCGCTCTTGAGCACGCCGGCCTCGATCTTTATCGGCCGGAGCTCATCAACCTTCCGACCATCTATCCTAATACCGTTTTCATCGATGAGCTTCATATCAGAATTTCCACCCATTATAACACCTCACTCTTCTCTTTGGGATAGACCGATTCCAGGAACTCCTTAACCCGCTCGGTCAGCTTCAGGGTCTGTGCGCCCTCGTCTATCATCTTGATGGCCTGCATGGCGTGCACCATGTCGCTCATGCTGCCATCCATCCATATCCTGCCGTTCTGTCCGATGAATATGCGGCAGTTGGTGTACGTCTTGATCATCTGGATCATGGAGCCGTTCTTGCCGATGACCCTCGGCACCTTGCTGTGGGCTATCTCAACTATCTGTCCGCCCTGCAGCTTCCGCAGCCCCTGTTCCTTCATCGTCACCTGCACGCGCTTGGTCTCGTCCACGGACAGGACCTTCGCCAGCAAGGTGTCCCCAATTCCCAGGTACCTTGCCGTGTCGCCGAACTCCACCCTCCACGGGACCTCGTTGACATGCAACGGGGCCGGGTATGGCGAGTAGATGTCCACCAGCCAGTTGGATGGGCCGATGTCGATGACCTTGCCTATGATCATGTCCCCGGGGATCGGTATGTACCTTCCGCCCAATGGGATGACGTTCACGAAATTGGATTTGACGCTCTTTATGCCCAGCATGGCGGCGAATATCTTGCCGTCATGGACGTACGTCCCCTCACCAGGCTTCATCGTCCCGGCGTCCAATACATCACCGGGTAGCACCAGTTCTCTGGTCATGCTCTCTTTGTTCATTTGATCAACTCTTGGAATCTCATATGTGATATCATTTCAGCTGCTTCGTCTCGGCCGTACCATGGGTCTTGTGGTTCAATCTGTCGAACAGGTCGTCCCTCATGCCTGCCGGTATCTCCACCACACCGATCCAGTCCCCGTTCTTCTGCCATTCTTCTTTCGTTATCTTCCCCATCTCGGCCATGTCCTCGTAGCAACGTCCGTACTCATCGGCCTTCAACCTCACGGCGATGCGGACCTTGTCGAAGCGAATGGGGATCAGAGGACGCAGCTTATCAAGGACGTACTGTACCTGCAGGTCCACTGGCTTGAAGGCATCGATATGGACCTTCGCCTCCTCCATGGCCATCTCTATGCGCGCCGGGGTATGTGGCCCTCCCGTCTGGGGGTTGATGGCGTTGCGCGCTATGGTGGCGATTATGCGCAATCTCTTGCTCTCCAGCATCTCCTTGCGCTGCTGGGCTGTGAGCTGCACCTCTCCCTTGAGTATGATGGTCTTGGCGATCTCCACCGCGTCGGTGGTGCCGAACACCTGTTTCAAGGTGTCCTCGGAGGCCTTGGTCCCTTTGTGGGCGTTCTTGAAGATCTCATCGATGACCATGAAGTCGATCAGCTCGACCTCCTTGCCCTCTTTGAGCTGGTTCACGACCTTGGGGTCGATAAGCACCTCAAAGGTCTCACCATGTGATTCAAGACGAGCCACAATGGCCTCTTCCAGGTCTACCATCTAACTCTCCGGTCTACCCCTGGTTGACCTTGGCGATGTATCCATCGACCTCGGTCTCGTCCAGGCGGCGGAAGTTATCCCCATGGCGTACTATGCCGATCTCCACGCCCTTGGGGTTGAGCTTCTCTTCCTCGGTGGCCTTCTTCAGGGCCTTGAGCCCCAAGGTGACGGCGTCCTCCATGGGCATGCCTTCCTGGTATTCTTCCTCGAAGACCTCCATGACGACGTTGCGTCCGGCCCCGATGCTGCCCGCCTTGTAGGACACCAGCGCACCGCTGGGGTCCGTCTCGAACAGGTGCTCGCCAGCGTCATCTACGCCGGCCACGAGGAGAGCTGTCCCGAAGGGGCGCACTCCGCCGTACTGAGTGTAATTCTGTTTGTAGTCGCAGATCCTCTTTACGAGGTCCTCGACACCAGCCCTTTCATCGTAGGTGATCTTGTTGATCTGGGCAAGGACCCTTGCCTGGTCCACAAGTATGCGGGCGTCGGCCACCAGTCCGGAGGTGGCGCAGCCGATGTGATGGTCTATCTGGAATATCTTCTCGATAGACTTAGGCTCCATCAGCCTGCTGGCGATCCTCTTATCGACAATAAGGACCACACCATCTTTGAACTTCAGACCGACCGTGGTAGTGCCGCGCTTGACCGCTTCCCTTGCATACTCCACTTGGAAAAGTCGGCCATCAGGGGAAAAAACCGTTATGGCCCTGTCATATGCCATCTGTCCTGGTTGCAATTAATCACGCTCCAAATGTCCTCGATTCAAGCCACCTAAGTTATCAGGACGTATATATTTCTTGTTGATTTTTGTCGAGGCCCGGTGCACCTCTCCAGACATATCATCGGTGCTCTTCCATTGGGAAGTATTTCTCTCTGAGCGTCCTCAAGGTCCCTGACGTGCTCAAAGTGGTGATAGAAAGACCGATGCCGGTCTTGGACGAAAGTGCGCCGAGCACCTTGTCCTTGTCCGCAGGGGAACAACGGACGATCCCCTTCTCGCCATCGAACTGAATGACCTTGGGCGTCTTGACCCCGATCGGAGAAAAGACGGCCGTAAGATAGGCCAACAGCATCTCGTTCGAAGCAGGCTCGCTAGTTTCGAACGCAATATAGCGGCGCCGGCCTCGCTTCTCCTTGACGACCATCTGTCGCCCTCATCTTCCTTTTACGGAATCGACGATGCTGTTGAACTTGACCCCGGTCAGAACGACGAGCACTCTCATGCTCCCCTTCATCTCTGGAACGACGGCGCAACCCCAGATGATACGGGCGCGTGGGTCGATCCGCTCACTGACGAGGAGCGCGGCCTTCTCCGCTTCGGTGACGGTCACATCATCGCCGCCGGTGACCCTGACCAGGGCTCCCTTGGCCTGCTTGATGTCAACATCACCTAACATCGGGGAGGACAACGCGTCCTCGATGCATATCTCGGCCCTTTGACCGTACTCGGTGGATTCCCCAAGGCCGATGAGCGCCATGCCACCGTTCCTCATGATGGTGAGCAGGTCGTTGAAATCTATGTTGATCAGACCCGGCTTGGTAAGGGCGTCCGTGATGCCCCTGATGCTCTGCATGAGCACCTCGTCGGTCACCCTGAAGGCCGCGTCCAAAGGCAGCTTGGGGACCAGCTCTAGCAGTCTGTCGTTCTGGAGGACGATGGTCGTGTCGCACTTCTCCTTCAACTTCTCCAGGCCTTTCAGGGCGTTGTTCATCCTAACGTTGCCCTCGGCCTTGAAAGGCAAAGTGACCACACCGATGGTCAGGGCCCCTGCCCTCTTGGCCAGCTCGGCCACGACCGGCGCGGAACCGGTCCCGGTGCCTCCGCCCATTCCGGCGACGACGAACACGATGTTCTGCCCGTCAACCTCCTTCCAGAGCTCGTTCTCCGATTCCTCGGCGGACTTCTGCCCTACCTCGGGCATTGCCCCGGAGCCCAACCCCTTGGTCATGCTCCTTCCCATGAGGATCTTGTGATGGGCCTGTATCGACAGCAGGTGTCTGGCATCCGTGTTGCACGCGACCAGCCTGACACCTTCTACCTGGCCTTGGTACATGCGGCGAACGGTGTTCGAACCGCCTCCACCGCACCCGATGATAGCGATCTTTATCCTTAGGGACTCGACCAGCTGCATCAATTCCGCGTCGTCAGCGCAGGACAAGGCCGGCGCTCTCACTTCATCCTTCTGGAACAGGTTATCAAATAAAGGGCAAATGGCACCCACCCGATGTATGAAATATTCTATATACTATAAAAAGACAAGGAAAACCAGATGCCTATCGATCTCATTCTACGAGCTCGAAGTTGAGGCCGCAGACCGGACATCCCTTATCGTCAACGGAGAGAAGCGTCCCACAATCAGGGCACGTCTCCCCTATGAACGTCCCGCACTCGCAGACGCCTCTGCCCTCTTCCAAGACCCTTGCGCATACGGGGCACTGCACTAGATGAACGTCCTCGAAGCGTTCATGACAGAAAGGACAGACGTCCTCGCTCTCATCTATCAACGTCCCACAGCTCGGACAGTAGAACTTGCCCTCCTCGTCAGAGATTATCGCCCCGCACTCGCAAGTGCCTGAGTCCTTGAGCACGGAGCGGCCACACATCGGGCACGCTATGCTTTCCGTTTCCGGATATACGGCGCTTCTTTCAACGTCCTCAGGACGATAGGTTTTCTGACAATAGGGGCAAAACCCGGTCCGTTTAAGACAAGTGATGTGGAATATCTTCCCACAATCACATCTGACATGGGGAAGCCGTTCCTTCAGTTTTCCCATGCATATTTGGCAAATGACGTCCTCGCTCCTCACAGGCCTTATCTTGACCGTCATCTCCGTCCTGCTCAACGGGTTCAAGCGGTCCTCATGGAACCGCCAGCTCTCAACATCGTTCCCCTTCTTTCTTCTGATAATGTAGTATAGGGGTGCGAGGCTCGAAACGGCCAGCGATCCAATGAACATCGCCAGGAGCACGCGGAGATTCATGGGCTTCCGATTTATATCATTTCGCCCACAATTCTTGAATTCTGACATTGACGGACGATGGCATCAGATATACGATGTTCTCCGTTTCCCATACAAGCAATCTTTTTCTTCCGATTAATCAAACGAAATAAGCGAAAAGCTCTTAAATGGTACGTGATGACGAGATTATATGTCCTATCTCTCGAAAAAACACAAAATGTTGAAATATGGACATACTAATCCTGGCGGAACTGCTCGGAATGCAGGGTCCGATCCCCGAATGGACCGGCCGTCAGGGAACTTGGTTTCCAGAGGTACCCATTCACCTCACGGGGATCAGAACACGGTGGGAGAGGCGACCGAGGCCTGCGTTCTAGTCAAGAATGGAGATTGGCAATAGGAGGAGAGGAAACTGAGCGGTTCAGGATCAGTATTTGGTGGATTGTTCAAGAAAGGCTCTAAAGGGGAGCAATCCAATGGATCAGCGAATAACGAAAAAGGAGGAGTGACTGTGGAATCAAAAAGCGGTTCTGTTTTGGTGGTAGGGGGAGGAATTGGCGGTGTCCAGACCTCACTAGACCTAGCCGAGTCGGGATTTAAGGTATACATGGTTGAGAACAAGGCCAGCATAGGCGGTGTCATGGCTCAACTTGATAAGACCTTCCCGACCAACGACTGTTCTATGTGTATTCTGTCCCCTAAGCTAGTGGAGGCTGCAAGGCATCCCATGATCAACATGATGACCTTGACCGAGGTCATGAAGGTCGAGGGAGAGGCCGGCAACTTCACTGTGACATTGAAGAAGAAGCCCAGGTACGTCCGGGCCGACAGATGCGTGGGATGCGGACTGTGCGCCGAGAAGTGCCCGTCCAAGGTCCCGAGCGAATACGAGTTCGGGCTCATGAACAGGAAGGCCATCTACGTGGCCTATGCTCAGGCCGTCCCGATGAAGTACGCCATCGACGCGGAGCACTGCCTGTTCCTGATGAAGGGCAAGTGCGGCAACTGTAAGAAGGTCTGCCCCGCCGATGCCATCGATTATGAGATGAAGGAGGAGATCGAGAAGATCAACGTCGGAGCCGTCGTTCTGGCTCCCGGCTACGAGCTGTTCGACGCTCGCCTGAAGAAGGAGTACGGCTACAAGGAGTTCAAGAACGTCCTGAACAGCCTCGAGTTCGAGAGGGTCCTCAGCGCCACTGGCCCATACCAGGGACATGTCGTTAGGCCTTCCGATCACCAGACCCCTAAGAAGGTCGCGTTCATCCAGTGCGTCGGCTCCAGGGACGAGAAGGTCGGCAATCCCTTCTGCTCGTCCGTCTGCTGCATGTACGCGCTCAAGCAGGCCATCATCGCTGGTGAGCACTCGACCGGCCTGAAGTCCACCATATTCTTCATGGACGTCAGGGCGTTCGGCAAGGAGTTCGAAGACTACGCCAAGAGGGCCGAGGGCGAGTACGGCATCAAGATGCACCGCGGCACCCGTGTCGCGTCCGTCGACGAGACCGAGGGCAACAACCTGCTCCTGCGCTACAGTGACGGCAACAACGTCCTGGCCGAGGAGTTCGACCTCGTTGTTCTATCCGCAGGCTTCCAGCCTCCGGCACAGGCAAAGGCATTGGCCGACAACATGGGCTTCAAGCTGAACGAGTTTGGCTTCTGCCAGACCGGTACCTACACCCCACTGGAGACCTCCAGGAAGGGCATATACGTCACTGGTGCGTTCAGCGCCCCCAAGGACATTCCAACGACCGTCGCTGAGGCCAGCGGTGCCGCGGCCAAGGCCGGGGCCCATGTCTTCAACAACAGGATCAGCATCGACTCCGTGGTCAAGGAAACTCCCGAGACCCCGGTCGCCGGTCAAGAACCTCGCATCGGTGTGTTCGTCTGTGACTGCGGTATCAACATCCGCGGCACTGTCGACGTCCCGTCCGTTGTTGAGTATGTCAAGACCCTGCCCAACGTGGTCTATGCCGTCGAGAACAAGTACACCTGCTCCGCAGATACCCAGGAGACAATCAAGAAGGTCATAAAGGAAGAGAAGCTGAACCGTGTGGTCGTCGCATCATGCACGCCCAGGACGCACGAGGCGCTCTTCCAGAGCACCATCAAGGAGGCCGGGCTGAACCCGTTCCTGTTCGAGATGGCCAACATCCGTGACCAGTGCTCTTGGATCCACATGCATGAGCCGGAGAAGGCCACCGAGAAGGCCAAGGACCTTACCCGCATGGCCATCGCCAAGTCCCGGTTCCTGGAGCCCCTGAGCAAGTCCAGGCTAGGCGTCAACCATTCCGCCATCGTCGTCGGTGGCGGCCTGGCCGGTATGACCGCCGCTATGGACATCGCCGCACAAGGCTTCAAGGTCGAAATACTTGAGGCGACCGGCGCCATGGGCGGACTGCTGGTCAACATGTACACTAAGGAAGGAGGCATCTCCCCCAACCAGTACATAAAGGACCTGGAGTCCAAGGTGCGCGCCAACAAGCTGATAACCGTACACCTGAACACCAAGGTGGAGGATGTCGCTGGGTTCGTCGGGAACTTCAAGGTGAAGGTCACCGGCGGAAAGGAGATCGAGACTGGCGCCATAGTCGTGGCCACCGGTGCCAAGGCCTATGTGCCGACAGAGTACATGTACGGTAAGAACAAAGGGGTCGTCACCCAGAACGAGCTGGAGAAGGCTTTGGCCGAGAACAAGTTCAACGCCAAGACCGTCGTCATGATCCAGTGCGTCGGTTCTAGGAACGACAAGGTCCCCTACTGTAGCCGCGTGTGCTGTGCAAAGGCGGTCAAGAACGCCATCGAGATCAAGAAGAAGGACCCCAAGGCCCAGGTCTACATACTGCACAAGGACATCAGGACCTACGGCTTCAGGGAGATCACCTACAAGGAGGCTAGCGAGCTGGGTGTCAAGTTCATCCGCTTCCCGGAGAACAAGATGCCCGACATGACCGCGAACGGCAACACCATGACCGTCCTGGTGGACGACACGGTGCTTGGCGCCCCGGTACAGCTCACCCCCGACATGCTGGTGCTCAGCGTCGGGATCTCCCCCAACGAGGAGAACGAGGAACTGGCCAAGATGTGCAAGGTGCCCCTGAGCAAGGACAAGTACTTCCTTGAGGCGCACATGAAGCTAAGGCCGGTCGACTTCGCCACCAGCGGTGTCTACCTTGCCGGTCTGGCCCACTGGCCGAAGTTCATAGACGAGGCCATCGCACAGGCGTCTGGTGCGGCCGCTAGGGCCATCACCATAATATCGAAGCAGTACCTCGAGACCCAGGGCATCATCGCCGCGGTCAACGACATGGTCTGCAACGGTTGCGGCATATGCGAGCCGGTCTGCGAGTACCGTGCCATCACCATCGTTGGTGACCCGGCGAACCCCGACAAGCGCAAGGCCGTCATCAATGAAGGCCTGTGCATGGGATGCGGTACCTGCGTCGCTGCCTGCCCGTCCGGTGCTCTTGAGCAGAAGGGCTTCAAGAACAACCAGATACTGGCTCAGATCGACGCCGCCCTGATCGGAGGTGGAAAGTAATGTCCAACCAAGCACAAACCACCAGCGCTCCTGCCGCCGAGGCCGGGGCCTGGGAACCCAACCTTTTGGTGTTCTGTTGCAACTGGTGCTCATACGCCGGGGCCGACCTGGCCGGAGTATCCCGTCTGCAGATGCCGACCAACTTCCGGGTAATTCGAACGATGTGCTCTGCCAGGGTGGACCCCGAGTTCGTGCTCAGGGCCTTCGCCAAGGGGGCCGATGGCGTACTCGTCCTCGGTTGCCACCCCGCCGACTGCCACTACATCGGTGGCAACTACCGCACCAGGAGAAGGATCGCCCTGCTCCGCGTGCTGCTGGAGCAGTATGGATTCAACCCGGACCGTCTAAAGCTGGAATGGGTCTCCGCATCGGAGGGACTAAAGTTCCAGGCTACGATCAAGGAGTTCAACCAGAAGATCATCGAACTCGGTCCCAACCCCCTGGAGGATTGAACATGGCAAAAATAAGGATAGCTCAATACTGGGGCGCCGGCTGCGGAGGATGCGACGTCGCCCTGTTGGACATAGACGAGAAGATCCTCGGTGTGGCCGAGATGGCCGACATCGTCTTCTGGCCTATCGCCGTCGACGCCAAGCTGAAGGATGTCGAGGCCATGCCTGACGGATATATCACCGCCACCTTTTTCAACGGTGCCATCCGCAACAGCGAGAACGAGCACGTGGCCAAGCTTCTCAGGAAGAAGTCCCAGCTGGTCGTGTCCTTCGGTTCATGCGCCTGCTTCGGGGGAATTCCCGGACTGGCCAACATGTACACCCTGAAGGAGATCATGGACTATGTCTACACCAAGACGCCTTCCTCGGACAATGTGGAAAGGGTATTCCCCACCCCGCATTGGAAGGCACCTGAAGGTGACCTGGAGATACCGGTCATGTACGACCAGGTGTTCACCCTGGACCATGTGATCGACGTCGACTATTACATGCCTGGATGCCCGCCCACCACCAATCTGATCAACGAGTTCCTGGGCATCGTGGAGAAGCACGTCAAGGAAGGCGCCCCGCTGCCCCCCAAAGGCTCCGTGATCGCCTCTCAGAAGACCCTCTGCGATGAGTGCCCCAGGACGAGGACCGTCAAGAAGGTGGACAAGATATTCATGCCCTATGAGATCGACATCGATCCCAAGAAGTGCATGTTGGAACAAGGTGTCATATGCCTCGGACCGTCCACCAGGGCGGGCTGCGGCGCCAAATGCCTTGAGGGGAACCAGCCCTGCCGTGGATGCATGGGACCGACCGCCGACGTATTGGATCAGGGCGGAAGCATGCTGAGCGCACTGGCTTCGATCTTCTCCATCGGAAATGGGGAAGGTCTGCTGAACGAGGATGACATCATGGAGCTGATGTTGCAGGTCAAGGACCCGCTGGGAACGTTCTATTCGTACACCATGCCTTCCTCTATCATCAAGCGGAAGGTTAAAGAAAGGAAAGCTACCACTGCTCCGAAGGAGGCCTGAGTAAAATGTGTCCTATACTGATGGGTCAAGGAGACGACAAGATCGTCAAGACCACCGAGAAGCGCATCACCATCGACCCAATAACCAGATTGGAGGGTCACGGTAAGATCGAGATCTTCCTGGACGACAACGGTAACGTTGCTAACGCCTACTGGCAGGTGCCCGAGCTTAGGGGTTTCGAGAAGTTCTGCATAGGCAGGTCCGTGGACGAGCTGAACAAGCTGACCTCCAGGCTATGCGGTGTATGCCCAGGTGCTCACCACCTGTGCGCCACTAAGGCCTTGGACGGCGTCTTCGGGGTCGAGCCAACCGAGACCGCCAAGAAGTTGCGCGAGCTCTTCTACTCGGCCCACTACGTACACAGCCACATAGCGCACTTCTATGCCCTGGCCGCCGCGGACTTCGTCCTCGGCCCGGGAGCCCCGGCCGCTCAGAGGAACATCCTCGGTGTGGTCGGTGCGGTCGGAGTGGAGATCGGAGGAGAGGTCATAAAGCACCGTTCCTACGCCCAGAAGGTCCAGGAGATGCTCGGAGGTAAGGCCACCCACCCGGTGTGCGGTATCCCCGGCGGTTTCTCCAAGAGCATCAACGAGGAGGAAAGGGCAAAGATCGAGGCCATGGCCAAGTCCTGCGTGAAGTTCGCGCAGTTCACCAACCAGGTGTTCGCCGATATCGTGCTGAAGAACCCGGACTACATGGCGCTCATCACCAACCCGGGCATCTACTACAACGAGACCTACTACCTCGGTACCGTCGACAAGAACGACAAGATCAACTTCTACGACGGAACGCAGAAGATGATCTCGCCTACTGGAGAGGAGGTCGCGAGGTACAAGGGCAAGGAATACCTGAAGTACATCGCCGAGCACACCCTGCCCTGGTCGTACGAGAAGTTCTGCTACTTCAAGCCGGTCGGCTGGAAGGGACTGGTCGATGGGAAGGACAGCGGCATATACCGTGCAACTCCTCTAGCCAGGCTGAACGTCTCCAAGGGTTTCACAACCCCGTTGGCCCAGGCCGAGTTCGAGAAGTACCACGAGACCTTCCGTTCCCTTGGCGTCAAGGGACCGGTGCACCACACCATGGCTACTCACTGGGCCAGGGTCATCGAGCTGCTGTACGCTTCCGAGAGGCTCCTGGAGCTTTCTCAGGACCCGCAGATCACCAGCAAGGACGTGCGCAACCCGGACCTAAAGGTCCCGGACGAGGGAGTGGGAATACTGGAGGCTCCACGCGGAACCCTGGTCCACCACTACCAGTCCGACAAGAACGGCATCACCACCAACGTGAACCTTGTCGTCGGGACGACCAACAACAACGCCCCCATGAACCTCAGCGTCAGGAAGGCCGCCACCGCTCTGATCAAGAACTGGATGGTGTCCGATGGACTGCTGAACGCCGTGGAGATGGCCTACCGCGCCTACGACCCCTGCAACAGCTGCGCCACGCACACCCTGCCTGGCCAGATGCCGATGGTAGCGGTCATCAGGGACGCGGACGGTTCGGTCTACAAGACCCTGTCCCGGAACTGAGCAAACCCCTTTCTTCCAACCTTTTCCCTAATTTTTCATTTTTCAGGACAGCAATGGCCACGTCATTCGTCGGGAGGAACGCTCGCTTTGTGATCGAGATCAGTCCTCTAGCCGGAAGAACCCTCTGCGCCTCACGCGGAGCGATGAGACCGTGCCTAGATAAACCCCGTCCATCAGGTACACCTGACCATTATCGAGGTCCACCAGCTCGTTCACCAGCAACGGTCCGAGCATGCGCGGCCCCTCCAGGTTCACCGGGCCGCCTCCCAGTGAGCGGTTCAGCGCCGGGATCATGATGGCCTCCTCTGGAACATGTTCGTACCTGTTGCCCATACCCTTGAAGCGGCAGCGTACCCAGCATCTTTCCACCTGGTTGTGGTGTAGGCCGTCCTCGAAGATCACGGCCGGATGATTATGACCCATGACCAGCAGCCTGCCGGACATGGTCTCGGGCGATGGCCAGGCATGTCCGTGAACGAAACCGATATCATCTAACAGCATCCCGCCCTGATCGTGCACCGTGACCCGGGAAGGCAGCATGCGCTCGATGTCAGTGTCATGATTTCCCTTGACCAGGTCTATCTTCGGGTAGAAGTTGAGCAGGGAATTGAAGAAACGGGGGACCTCTACATGCTCCTGTCTGGTCGAACCGGGCACCTGATGCTTCACATCTCCGATTATGATCAGGCGGTCAACCCCCTCCGCCAGGTCGATGAGCTCCTTCTCCATCCGGTGCGTCTGCGAAGGAACGATGACGCCATGGAAGCGCATGTCCGCCTCCAGGCCGATATGTAGGTCCCCGACGCACAGGACGGTCTCGGTGCCTATGAGACGTAGCACTGGCCGGTCCGGTATCGGTGACGCTTCGAAGGTCATTCACCTACCCCGGGGGAGCCTTTGCGCCAGCATATCCGGCAGCCCGTTCTCGGCCACCTTGTCCATGACCCGCTGCCTGTCATAGTCGACACGCACCCGCTCGAAGTTCCACTCCACCGAGTCGAGGATGGTGTATGAGGCCCTCGGATCGCCGTCCCGAGGCTGACCGACGGAACCAGGGTTGATGACCGTTCCAGTGGCGAAATGTGCTACGAACGGGACATGCGTATGGCCCAGCACGAGCAGGCGGGCGCCAGCGATGTCCAGCAGCTCTCCGCTCACATGCTCCTCGAACACGTACTCGGACATGTTCCTTGGCGATCCGTGGTGGACCGCCGTCATAACGCCCTCAACCGGTCGATGCAGCGAGTTCGGCAGGTCGCGGATGAAGTCCAACGAGCTCTTTGAAAGATTGTTCCTTGTCCATTCGATGGCCGAGGCGGCGATGCTGTTCATCCCTCTGACCCCGACAAGGACGGCCCGGTCATGATTGCCGGCGATGCAGGTGACGTTCCGCCTTCTCAGCAGTTCGATCACTTGGTCTGGGTAGGTGTAGTATCCGAGTATGTCTCCGGCGCAGTAGACGGTGCCGACGCCCCTGGACGACATATCGTCCATGACCGCCTCCAGGGCAGGAAGGTTGGCGTGCACGTCAGAGATGAAAGCGATCAGCATGCGTACCTCACCGATCTCGGGGAAGATTTCTCCGGAGCACCTGCGGGACCCTATCAAGCAGGTCTGTGGCCACCAACCCGTAGCTGTTCTTCTCGAATGCCAGGTCACCGGCGGACCCGTTTATGAACGCCGATATCCGGGCAGAGTTGAAGGGCGTGGCCTTCTTGGCCAGCAGTCCGACGGTTATTCCAGCCAGGACATCGCCCGTGCCGCCCACGCTCATCCCGGGGTTCCCGGTACGGTTGTACTTAACGTTCACACCGTCGGTGATCAGGTCCACCCTCCCTTTCACCAGCAACGTCCAGCCAGTGTTCAGCGCTATCTGCTTTGCCACTTCCAGGCGCCCTCCTAGCTCGGGAGCTATGGTCCTGCCGCACAGAAGCTCCAGCTCGCGGTGATGGGGCGTGAGCACACCGGTCTTCCCCTTCAACAGGTCCAGGTGACCTGCCACCGCCTTCAGCGCGTCCGCGTCCAGCACCATTGGGCGATCGCATCCCCTGATCAGGTTCCTCACTGCCTTCATCGTCTCAGCATCGTCTCCGAGGCCGGGGCCGATCAGCACCGCGTCCACGTCCTTGGACAATGCCAGCGTCTCCTCGACGTTGCTTTGGGCGAAGCGGGCACCCAGCAGAGGGACCGTGATGAGGTCCGGGGAATGGGAGGCGATGATGGAGCGGACCTCGGATGGGCAGGCCACGAACACAAGGTCCGCCCCTATCCGGTATGCGGCCATACCGGCCAGCACCGGGGCGCCTGTGTACGGTCCCCCGCCAACGAGCAGTACGCGCCCGTTCTTCCCCTTGTGCGATTCCGGTGACGGCACCGGGTAGAACAGCATGTCCCCAGGTCCGATATACCTCTCCGCTTCGGCCGGCATTCCGATATCCCTGACCAGGATCTCGCCGCAATTGTCCTTGTCCATCCCCTCTTTCAGTGAGTGGAACGTCACGGTTATGGTAGGCTTCACGGCCACGGCCGTCCCCAGTCCCGATGGGATGTCAATTGAGATCACCGGACGCTTGACCGCGTTGATGGCCATCACCATCTCCTTGTACTGGTCCCTCAGCTCGCCCTGCGCTCCCACGCCGACTATGGCATCGATGATGATGTCGTAGTTGGAAAGGTCATCTCCCTGGAAGACCTTGTGGATGTCCTCGATCTTCTCGAAATTGGCCCTGGCCTCGGCGGTCCGTATGCCAGCCGGCGGATATGCCAGTAACACCTTGACCTTGTTCTCCTTGGTCAATGCCCTGGCGGCCACGAAACCGTCGCCGCCATTGTTCCCCATGCCGCAGAGGATGGCTATGCGTAGCCCCTTGCCCTTGCCGAACTGAGAGGATATCTCCTGGGCTAACGCCCATCCGGCGTTCTCCATCAGCGTCATGATCGGAACACCTAGGTATTCCGCATTGGCATCAAGGACCTTGACCTCTTCCCACCGCATCATGTGGACTACATGTCCGAGGGAGCGAATAATGGTTTCCAGCGACCAACAACCAATTTATAGGAGAATTCCATTTTAACGCCCGGAAGAACTGAACATGTCAGAGATAAAACGATTAGTGCTCGACGTACTGAAACCGCACCACCCTTCAATAATTGACCTGGCCAGCAGACTGAGCGTTGTCGACGGCGTATCCGGGGTCAACTGTACCCTGGACGAGGTGGACCAAGAGACCGAGAGCATCAAGATCACCATCGAAGGCATCGCGATCAACTATGAGGACGTAGAAGAAGTGATAATCGATTCCGGGGCCGTGATCCACTCCGTGGACAGCGTATCTGCGGGCAAGAAGCTGGTCGAAGAGGTCGAGACGCCTCAGGACCGCTGACCCTTTACCAAAATCTCCCCTACTTTTAGGACAAGTTGGGATTTGGGGCCGGACCTCTGAACCAGCACCCGCCCGCCTTTGGAGAACCAATTGGCGGGATAGCTCTTTTCCCGCTCCACCTTATGTTCCAGGTCCAATTGCTTCAGCGCCCTGGAGATAAGATCGACATTTGGATCGTTTATGGCCAATGCCCTGCTCACCTTACGACCTTGGGACCTGGGCCTCGACCGGTCGAAATATTCCGGCCAGAGAACCCAAGCGGTGTCCTCGTCCAAGGCCATCGTCTACCGCCCGCTCACTCTTTTATGAGGATGGCGTTGATTGCCCCGTCCTGTCCAGGCCTGGAAGTGACCTTGGCCATTCCCAGCTCGGTCTGGATGACAGCGCCTTTGGTGATGATGTTGCGCTGGACGTAGTTGGGGTTGGAGGGGTTCTCCTTGACGGTGATGATCTTGGCCTTCTGGGCCTTGTTCGTGGCAGGGTCCAAAATATTGGCGAACTGCGCCTTCAGCAGGCGAACCTTGACGTTAGCCCCGCGTACCCTGGATACCTGGCGCTTCTCGGTGCCAACGAAGGTGAAAACCGGCTCCTTACCGATCTCGAACCTGCGTTTCTTCCTCGACAGGGTCAACCTGCCGCCAGTGGGCTTCCTCTTAGATCTACCTTGCCATAATGCCATAGCAATCCTTCCACACCTAATCGGGCTGCTGTATAAATACCTTGCTTCACGCCTAGATGTCCAGTAAGGTGAGCTTGACATCCTTTCCTAGTTCCATCATCCCAGCGTAGTGGTCCTTGACCGCCCCCGGGTTCATGTACCAGACCCCATCCTTCTGTTCCACCCCACGGTCCTCGTGGATATGACCAGATAGGACGACCAGCGGTTTCGTTCTTTCAATAAGGTCCCGCACCGCGGTGCTACCGACGCTCATGCCAGAGAACGTACTATCGAACGTTCCTTTCGGCG
The DNA here is from genome assembly GCA_028682895.1 of Methanomassiliicoccales archaeon. GTDB lineage: Archaea > Thermoplasmatota > Thermoplasmata > Methanomassiliicoccales > UBA472 > UBA472. Next base: position 2,407 of record JAJRAK010000052.1, on the reverse strand, counting down.
GGCAATGGAGGACCAATATCATTCCCGGCTCCATCAAAGGCGCCAGTAGCCCTCCCATCTCCTCCTCTGTCATCTCGAACGGGGTCTGGAACACGGTCGGGTTGCATCCTCCCAGTCCACCCCAGGTTCGACCGTTGACGTTTACCTTCCTCGCATGCAGCGAGGTGGCGCATCTCTCGATGAACGGCAACGCCCCAGGGGGATCGCAGTTGCCCGGTACGGCAAAACATCTGACCCCCAGGTCGTGTATGAACTCCTCAGCGAACTGTATGGGGCCGAAATGGGTGATGTCCCCGAGCAGTATCGCCTGGTCCAGTCCCTGCTCTCGCATCAGCTCCTTGGCCGCTTCCGCGGCCCATCCGCGCCCATGCACATCAGAAAGAACGAGATATCTGTCGTCCACGTCCTTGATGATGGCGAGGATGAAAATAATCTTTTCTCAGGCGAAGCCGAAGGCCAGGTCCTGGTAGACGACCAAGTATGCGATGGTAAAGCCGATTATCGCGCATCCGTTCAGGAATGGCAGTCCAGCCTGCGGCCTTCCTTTCGATATGAGGAACATGAGGGAAAGGTAACCGATGGTCATGGCCACCAGTGTCATCAGGGCCACCAGCATGGCCGGTTGCCCCCATCCCGTGGCGCTCACCTGTGGAAGGTTCCCTGCAGCGGATATCACCAGGACAGATGGTATGATGGCATCGCCAAGCCCCATCAGCATCACGTCCCTCTCTACGTCCTTGCTGCGGTCCTTCAGGTCAAGCTTGGCCGTCTTTTCACCGCCTTTCGCAGGTACGGTCAGGACCACCGGCAGACCGATGTCGACGATGCCCTTGGCCAGTGTGAGCATGTGCTTGGTGACATAGACCGAAAGGGCGTCATACACTGCCATCACCGTCAGGAAGAGCAGGGCCGGGAGGATCCCTAGGGACAGTCCCAGGATAAGCGCGGCACCTATGCCCATTATCAGCCCGGTCCCGTTGACCACGTACCATCGGGGATACTTTATCAGAAGGGTAAGCAGTGCTCCGGCCAGGAGCGCGCCGAAGACCATCGCCACCAGGTCGCTCGTCCCGGCCAGCATAAGGAACAAGGAGCCGATGGAGAACAGCCCCAGGCCCATGGCCGTGAACATCAGGGCCTTAAGAAGCCCGAGGCGCGACCGCTTGATCAATATAAGCAGTACGCCGGTGGTTACGAGGATGAGCAGTACGTACATCAGGATGTTGCCCGGGTCGTTCTGGTCCTCGAACGCTCGATATCCAGAGGGAACACCAGGTACCAGCAGCAATGCGGCCACGGGCACGGTTAGGAACATGATTGCCATGACCAGGTACTGTCTGGTGGTGCGCATGCGCTCACATACAGATGCCTGAATAAATCGTTGTTGCCATTAATAAAAGGAAAGGGGGCGATGCCCCTGAAAAAGATCAGGCCTGCTCAACGGAAACGTTCCCGTAAGCGACCTTGCCAGTTATCTTGGCCACCTTCACCTTGACCCTGGAACCTTTTGTCGTCCCAGGGACATAGATGATGTAATCGAACATGCGGGCCACTCCGTCGCCCTTCTTACCGACGTCCTCGATCATCATCTCGTAGATGCCGCCTTCCCGCAGACCTTCTTCGGAAGGCTTCTGGGTCTTACGAACGTTTACGGGGCGGTGGGCGCCACAGGCCTCGCATTCCAATACGAGGACGCGGTCCTCCTTGTTGATGTGCGTGTCCGGGCGTCCGCACTCGGAGCACAGGACGAATGTATCGGTGTAGTTCTGGATCTTATCGGCGATCTGGACCGGGGTCAGCCTGGTCTTGAAGACCACACGGCGGCCCTCCATGGTGCCCGGAGTTCCCAGTTCCCTCAACAGGTACTGCAATATCTGCTCCGGCTCCCGGCGCAATGTATCCACAACATCACCGAAGTTACGGAAGACGGTGGTCTTTCCTTCCTGGAAAACGTCCGGTTCCGGGATAACGAAGCGCTCGTGCTTCTCTATGGTCTCCGGTAATTGCATCTTGGCCCGGTCCAGGAGTGAGAGGTAATCGTCATTGGACATGTCTATCGGCCCTCCAAGTCCCCCATGCCATATAAAGCTTATTGGGTGCCGCCGTACTTCTTTCGCACGGCTGCCCTGACCAGACCCAGATGCAGAGGGGATGGCTTGTTCGGCCTCGATTTGAACTCCGGATGGAACTGCGATGCCACGTAGAAATCGTGCCCTTTCATCTCGCCTATCTCCATCTTCACACCGTCAGCGGAACGTCCTGTGAACTTCCAGCCTTTGGCCTCAAGCTCCTCTATATGCTTGGGATTGACCTCGAACCGATGCCGATGCCTTTCCATTATGAGCGCCTTTCCGTACAGCTGGTTGGCGATGGAGCCCTCCTCTACTACGACGGGCTGTGCCCCCAG
>JAJRAK010000007.1 GCA_028682895.1 Methanomassiliicoccales archaeon | reverse complement strand
TTGATGGGGTCAGGGATGTCCATCATGTCGAGCTTCTCCGCATCTGTTATCGCAGGGAACCTAGTGTAAGGCAATCCAAACGTGGGGAAAATGACCCCGGACCCGCATGCCTCGATCGGTGCTAGCCCATCCACACCAGTGTCGATGCCATCGAACCGGCAGGCCTCCATGAGCTCTATCTGGGCCATGGCGACCTTGTGCGGGCATCTTCTTGCATCATATGTCTTGATGCCCGCCATCTTGTTCGCGAAAAAGGACTGGAACAATGGGAGGACAGGAACGCGTTCCTCGATCCTACCATCGAAACGGGATAAAACAAGGTCCTTTCCCGAAAGCGACATATAATTTTAATTGAGTTTACGTTATTTATATCTACCTATCTCACGACATGCTCCCTTTCGTCCCGCTCGCTATCTATATCCAACCAATCCCATAGCGATTTGTTTTAATTACGGGGAACTGTCAATTCTGTCCATTTCTAATCGTAAAACATCAGTATAAGAGCGAGCCAGTATCAGCGGACTCATCATACTCATTTTATCATCCCTATTTACCGGATATAAGTTATGATCTTCTCCATGACCTGACGTGTCCCATATCGTTCCAATCAGTATCTACTTTACTGCAATATCTAGTCCAAATGACCGTAAAAAAATGAAAATCAAACCCACTTATCGGTCGTCGCTGAGCTGGTCTACAAGAATTGAGTGTTTAAAGTGGCTGGCCAGGCCACTTTTACTTAGAAGGTTTCTGTGATGCAACGCCTATGGTCTTTTACTCCTGACGATCACAAGGATGACAGCGATAATGCCTAGAAGCAGACCTGCCGCACCTAGTATGAGCGGCAACTGGTCATTTTTCAGCCCAGTGACATCATCATCGGTCGCCGTCAAATTCGACCGGACCAGGGTAAGGTTCGCCTCGATATCAGAGAGGTCCGCTATCGCCCCGTCAAGGTACTCGATGAGCGCTGTGACATTGGCGTCGGTCGAGTTCATCGAGCTGCGGAGCTGAATGAGCGATGTCTTCATCACGGTGATATTGGCCAGCATCGACCCGACCTCGTCGGCGGTGGCGTTCTGTGCGTCGTAGCAGGCAGCAAGACGATCGCTGACGCTCAATAACCAAGAGCTTGTGGCGTTCAGGGCGTCATAGACCTCTCCGATCCTTTCGTTAGCGTCATCGATCTCTCCCTGCATCTCTGTCAATAGGTCTGTCAGAACTCCCTCGGTCGCATTGAGGTCATTGATGACATCGTTGAGATGGCCGAGCATCTCAGTATCATTGGCGTCAGTGGAATTGAGGGAGTCGCTGAGCTTCATCAAGGAGGTCTTCATCGCCGAGACGTTCTCTAACAATGATGCGACCTCATCGGCCGTCTGGTTCTGGGCATCATAACATTCGGCCAACCTTGCGGTCAGGGCATCGATCGCTATCTGCAACCCGTTGATGTACGTTATCGAGATGTTGTCGCTGACATTGAACGCAGTGCAACCGGATGTGGCGGTGACGACGTTGGTGCCTTCGACAAGTGATATCACGACCGAGAAGTTCCAATCGTTCCTTACGTTGACGAGAACGCCGTTCACATCAAGATCGTACGCGGGATTGGCGGTCCCTTCGATGGTCACGGTCGAACCCATAGTGATCGTTCCATTCTCGGGCGTCGAGATGGTCACGCCAGGTAAGGAAGGAGTCGTTAGCGGATGTTCGTCCCTGATCCAGTCGTTCACGGCATACGCGACGTCGACGATGCCATCCCTGTCCATGTCCGGGGCGGCCCAATCGCTCCAAAAGTTACCATATGCTCCCGTGTTCCAAAAATTGGGGTACATGCTGTACGCCTGGATGTTCGTAGCGTTATAGGTATACGTGGCGCCGTTGTTGTGCATGAAGACATTGCCGCAGATCATATTGTTTGCACATGAATCTCCCATCCAGATACCATAACCAACGTTTTGGTCCAGTGTGTTGTTCTCAATCACATTTTGTAAGCACGTATCCATGAAAGCTATACCTCTACCGTTTGATGTGCAGACATTATCAGAGACGACGTTGTAATAAGAATCCATGAAATAGAAAATGCCCGCGTTCCCGTTCGAACTGCAGACGTTATGCGAGATTATGTTATAAGATGCAACCCACAGGAAGATGCCGTAGTTGTTCGATGGACACGTATTGTGCGAAATAATATTATTATTCGAATTCAGGAGATAGATGCCATAGTTGATATCGTCGCATGTATTGTTCGTAACGATATTACTGCTCGAATCGACCAGATCGATGCCTTCATGGCCGTTCCCGCTACAGGTATTATTGTTCAGGGTCACGTTCTTGACGTTGTCAAGAAGGATGCCTCGCAACAGCGCGCTATACACGTTGCAGTCCTGGACGATCAGATGCAATGTGGTATCCTGAACGAGTATGCCTGAGTCGACCCCTGTGGCGTTGATGTCATAGCCAGTGATGATGAACGGGTCGTCTACGCTGCCATTGCCTTCCCATCCTTCCGATGTCGCTAATGAGATCAGCTCGGCATTCCCGACGATGGCGATGACGCCATGGCTCCCAAGGACCTCAGCATTGACGGTCCCGGTCGGTCCAATCGCGATATATGATGTGGCTATCATTATTACTAAGAACAAGCAAGTACGCTTACCGAATGTCTTTTCCATCGAATGACCTCCCCCGATCATAAACTCATTTCGATGGTCTTCTTACACCGATGTGAATAATATAAATCATTACTCACGGACCGTCGCGTTGGATGATGAACGAGGAGTTTGTTCTCTCATCAAAAACGCGACACTATGAAAAATGACCATTCAGCATATGATCGGGGAATAAAATATATTGGACCGCGTTCATATTTATCACGATCAACGAAAAGGTCCGATGATCACAATGACCATTGGTTCCAACCGACCATGATAAGAAAAGTTATGTTCGATCAATAGCTTGCTCCGTCCCATGGACGACGACCGGCTGAGGAAGATGGACTCCATACGCAGGGACTTCTCCGTTCGCAGCGACGATTACGATAGGGATATCGTCATGACCGTGCCGAACTATCACAAGATGCTCGAAGCGGCGGTAGGATCATTGCCGTTCGAAGAGGACGAGCCGATCAAGGTCATCGACCTCGGTACGGGGACCGGCTCCATGGCCGCGAGGGTATTGCAACGGTTCCCCCGATGCAGGCTGACCTGCGTTGATATGACCAAGGAGATGCTCGATAAGGCCAAGGCGCGTTTTAACGACCGGTCGGACATAACCTATGTCGAGCGTGATTTCTATGAGCTGCAACTGCCTGAAGGCTGCGATGCCGTGGTATCGTCCTTGGCCTTGCATCATCTGATGACCGGTGATGACAAGCAGAACTTCTACGAGAAGGTTCTTCGCTCGCTCCGTCTCGGTGGCGTCTTCGTGAACGCCGACGCAGTTCTTTCCGCCGATGAATGGGTGGAAGATCTCAATAAAAGGAAGTGGGTCGAGTTCATGCGGACCAACATGAGCGAGCAAGAGGTCAATGCGGTCCTTGAGAGGCATAGGCGAGAGGACTCGCTTCCGGTGTTCACGGACCAGCTGAGATGGCTTACGGAGGTCGGCTTCTCCAAGGTCGACGTGATCTGGAAGGACCACATGGGCGCGGTGGTATGGGCCAGGCGATGAGCTTAATTTTAAAGGCCACACTACGGATCGGTGTCCAGGTCCCTTCTCTCGTGCACCGAACCGTAAATGAGGCCGGTAGATTTTAAGAATTCCTTGGCGTCACCACAGATGTTTGTCTATGCAGGCGTGCTCTCCCTTATGATCGACCTTTTGCTCGCAGACCTTCCCGCAATTAGGGCAGGCCTTCTCACACCATGGGAATAGGTTGATGACCGGCTCTGTTCTCGTCCTGTACCGATCTTCTTGGTCTTTGAGAACCTGGCCTTTCTTCGCGTTCATTATGATTATTGACACGCACTCGACCTGATATAATTATCAGGAATTGTGCCCCTTATATACTTGACTAGGACCTGCTCAAAATTCTAATTCATCATATTTTACACATACGCTTCTATTCTTCGCTCCTTTCAAGTCCATCTACGACCCGATCCCAAGTTGAAACTACGTTGGACCGTTTGATGGACTTTTCATGTTACTGGCACTTACTTTTACGATCGACCATATGATCCCATAAATGGAGCGGTCTCATGATGACGTTCATAGCCCTCCTCGAACCGGACAAAATTGACTCACAAGCGATATTACGAGCAGCGATGACCACCAGGGATAATATGGACGAAGGAAAGGTGAACCACGACGATGGGCGGAAGAGCGACGAGGTTTTCAACACGCACATACCTGGCTTTACCATCCGTTTCGCCCACGAACACGATGTGGCGCTGATATTGGATTTCATCAAGCGTCTTGCCAAGTATGAAGGGTTGTCAGATGAGGTCGTCGCCACCCCTGAGGTGCTCATAGAATCCCTTTTCATCAAAAGACAAGCGGAGGTCATCATCGGCGAGCTCGATAGGGAACCGGTCGCGTTCGCGCTCTTCTTCCACAATTTCTCCACCTTCCTGGGAAAAGCGAACCTGTACCTGGAGGACCTCTTCGTCGACGAACGTTACCGCGGCCGTGAACTGGGTCGTTCGATGTTCGCCTGCCTGGCAAAGATCACGATAGAACGAGAGTGCGAGAGGCTAGACTGATGGTGCCTTGACTGGAACACATAGTCCATCGCGTTCTATGAACGGATGGGGGCGAAGCCGATGTCAGATTGGACCGTGTACAGGGGCGAAGGCCCGCGCCTGCTCGAGCTTTCAAGGTCGATGTGAACTCATCTATGAGCGATACCCGTTCATCGAGGCCCGGTCGGTCCTTCCATTGATAAGACGTCGATCCCGTTCTTTTTAGCAAAACCGATGATGTCCATCGAGGGGACCCACAACGAGATCGCCAATTGATCCGTGTTCCTTCCCTTTTTCGTCGTGTTGAGATAGATCGATTGACTTTGCATACCGATCACCTTCGAATCGATCAAAAAACCAGGGCAGCCACTGGAACCGGGGTACATCTCCGTGTCGACCTCGTAATTATCGACCAGACCTCCCCTCGGAGAGGGCCGTTTGACGAAGGAGGAGACGAACGACCCCTGGAATCTCTCGATGAGGTTGAACTGCGTGCCCTCCGGGGTCGTCACTACCTCGCTCAAAGGGAACCCGAGCGAACCGCAGTTGGTTCCAGTTGGCATTCTCTCATGCTCTAATGGCAGATATTCGGCCGACCTGGGGTTGACTATTTTCAAAAGGGCGATGTCATTTACGGGATCTTCCGCGACCAAGGTGGTTGTTTCCAGCGTCAAGCCGATATCGGGCGACCTGATGACCTCGAAATTACTATGGACCGGTCTTTCAAAATCGTTATCGACGTGTATCAGATGGGCGGCCGTGATGAGCATCCCAGGGGCGATGGTGAAACCAGACCCGGTGGAATTACTTACTAGATTATGTTTGATCGGGGTGTATCCGCGCACTCCGTATATCGCTCCTCGATTCTTCTCGCACGCCGTTCTGAACATATGCCGCCCTCGGTCGATGATGAACTGGCCGAAATAATAAAAAGGTATCTCGGTCTTCTCTGAATGTAAAAGGAACGGAGTCAGTTGATCGGTCAGAGCAGTTTCAGCGAGCTCAGCTCAATCCTGACGTTCTTTACCGCCAGCTCGGCATCCGCTTCCGTCTTGGCGCCGGTGCAGACCATCTTTCCAGAGCCGAACAGGAGCAGGACGACCTTCGGTGAACTGACACGGTAGACCAGTCCCGGGAACTGCTCTGGTTCATATTCTACCTTGTCCAACCCCAAGGATACGGCGATGGCGTTGAGGTTGATCTCCTGGCCGAGGTCGGCCGAGGCCACGATGTTCTGTACCTGGTACGTTGGCTTGTTCTTGATGGCGACCCCGGCCTCCTTCATGCAGGCGACCGTCGTCGCAATGGCCTTCTCCACCTGTTCCAGGGTCTTCGCTCCCGTACAGACCAACTTACCACTGCGGAATATCAGCGTCGCTGATTTGGGGCTCTTGATGCGAAAGATCAGACCAGGGAACGATTCAGGCTCATATTCTGCCCCATTGAGGTTGATTGCCAGATCGTTAAGGTCGATTTCCATGCCCAAGCTCGTAGACGCTACGATATTTTGAATGCTGATCTCTGAGATAGTAAACCCCAAGGGATGAAAAGACGCACACAATATATGAAAGTGAAGTGAGAACAGGTCGTCATGCTATATCCCTATGTTCGTGTTCAGAACCGTAAATGAACCTGACCGACTTCAGCGGGCTTCGGCAGATGGGGCAGAGGAACAACCTTCGCTCAACGCCCATGATGTGGATCAATGTGTAGAAATGGTCATCGGGCTCAAGGTCCGTACGTTTCTGGACCATTTCAGAACTGCTACCGTCCCAGCCGCAGTTCGGACATTTCATATCAGCTCATCCCTCGTTCTTCCCATACGGGCAAGCGTAAAGGCACATGCCGCACACTTGTACCATGCCCTGCGCTTCCATCTCATCATAGTACTTTTCACATTTGGCCGCATCGAACCTCGCCTCTCGTGACTCGCTCTGTATAAAGTTACGGCCGGTGAACGCCGATACCGGGCAGGCATCGACGCATTTCGTGCATTTGCCGCACCTCTGTTCCATTGGCTTCCCTATCGGTCGCAGCGGAGCGTTCGTGAGCACTGAGGTCCAACGGACCCTAGGGCCCCGGTCCGGAGTGACGAGAAGGCAGCTCTTCCCTATCCAACCCAGCCCGGCCAGGTGCGCTGCCATCTTATGTGAGAAAGGTCCGCATATCCGTTCATCGCTTATGCGCGTCGCTGCAGGTATCGGGAGAGCACGATGTCCCGACCTCTGAATTTCGCTGGCGACCCGTGATGACAGGTGGTCCAGGCGTGAGTTGATCACTTCGTATGAATGGGTCTTGTACATGGTCGCCGCCCACCGCTCCTCTCGCTGGGGCAGCAGATCGACGATATCATCAATGAGGGCTATCCCTATGGAAACAGCACGAGGGTATGTGTCCACGTCCAATCCGCACTGCCATCTAACCGCGTCCCGGGCCGGAGCGAGGTCGGCGAACCCCAAGTAATCACATTCCCTTCCGACCGCTTCCCTGATCCGGTCCTCCAGCTCCATATGGTTAGCAGTGGCACGGACGGATTTAGTTTTTATCGATCGCGCGATCATAGGCAAATGTCCTAAGTACCACCGTTCAATTTTCCCCCATGCCCTACCACGAGAAGAAGTTCGATGAACTTTCAGTGGGTGATGTCTTTGAAAGGATAGTGATGAGGCCGTCCGTGGTCAAGGAGGACGCGCTCATCGGGGAAGCTATAACTCAGATGCTGGCCAATCCCTTGTCCCGTAAGGTGTACGTAGTGGCTGCCGACGGCAAATATGTAGGAACGGTCAACACCGACACCATATTGCGTCTCATCGGCTACCGCGTAGGGGTCCGCGACAGTGGCAATCTCTCCTTCATACGTTTCATGCGCGACGCCTTCAAAGATGACGTCAAGAGCATAATGTCCCGGGGCAGGACCGTCACCAGGGAGATGAAGCTCACCACTGCGTTGAAGGTCATGGTGGACGACCATCTGAACGACCTGCCGGTCGTGGACCAGGACGGAAAGCTCATCGGGGAACTGGTGAGCTTGGAGCTCTTCACGGAGGGCAAGAGGGTGTTCGATACCTGATAAAATGATGAATGCCGCCTTGCGGCACATAAAACCATTACCATCTGGACGTTAAAAAAAGGATGAGTTATTTTTAACAACGCCCAGTTATCAAAACGCAGAATTTGCAACACAGCTTATATAATATCTCTAAAAAGTTCGAGAAATGTCTATCGATGAAAATGACAATGGTGGAGATCATTGGAGACCAGTGGCTCAGACCACTACATTTCCAGGATGCCATCGAAGTATCAGCCAGGGATCGTAATGCTTGAACGGTATCAGGTCGCTCGCTTGAGCACAGTACGTGCAATAATCAGCGATCGCTCAATTCTGCCGTACATTCTTATCATGGGAGGTGCGGTCGGTTGATCAAGGCCATCTATGTGGACGACGAAGAGCCGCTGCTCGACATCGCCCACGCCTTCCTCGAAGGGAACGACCGCATCGAGCTGGACACCACGACCGATCCGCGTGAGGCCCTGGCCAAGGTCCTCAAGAGCGAATACGACATCATCGTCTCCGACTACCAGATGCCGGGGATGGACGGCCTCAGACTGTTGAGGGAGATCCGTACCGCGAACAACAAGATACCATTCATACTTTTCACCGGCAAAGGCCGCGAGGAGGTCGTGATCCAGGCGCTCAACGAGGGTGCCGATTTCTATCTGCAGAAAGGTGGCCAGCCACGGCCATTGTTCGCCGAGCTGGCGCACATGATAATACTGGCCGTGCAGAAGCACCGGTCCACCGAATCCTTGCTGGTGAGCGAGACCCGTCTGAAGAGGGCGGAGGAGGCCGCCGGCTTCGGTCATTGGGAATGGAACTTCAACACCGGGATGATAACAGCCTCGCACGGCGCCGTGCTCATATGCGGCCTGAACAAGTGCGAGATCGCCGTGGAGGAGTTCATGGAGATGACCACGCCCGAGAGCAAGGAGAAGCTGTACAAGTCCATGACCGACCTCAGGCGCGGAAGGTCGTACAATCTGGATTATCGCATTAAAAGGAAGGACAACCAGGACCTGGTCGAACTGCACGCCTATGCTGAGAACGACCTTATTAAAAAGGTAGGGTTCGGTGTCATACAGGACATAACGGCAAAGAGGACGGCCGAACGTGAGCTGGCCATCAAGGTCGATGCGCTCAGTAAAGCGCTGAATGACATGACGGTGCAGGACCAGGTCATCAAGAAGAGCGAGGCACGGTTCCGTTCGATCCTCCGGAACATACCCATCGGCGTTTGGTTAGCCGACAGCGAGGGCAGGATGGTCCTTTGCAACGCTGCCTTCGAGAACATCTGGGGAAAGGGCGTGAAACTGGGAAAGGACGAAGGCTTCAACTTCAAGGCGCGTAAGATGCCGTCCCAAGTGCCCATCGCACCAGACCATTGGGTCAGGGGGAAGGCGACAAAAAGGGACGCCGTCGTAGAGAACGAACTTCTGGAGGTCATTCTGAGCGACGGATCTCATAAGTACGTTCGCAATTGGACGATACCTATCGATAACGAGGAAGGCGAGATAAGCGGTGCTATGATCATCAATCAGGACGTCACTGAGGCCACCGAGACCTTCAACATGCTCACGGAGAACGAGGGCAGGTATCGCACATACATCGAATCGACGAACGAAGGCGTGTTCGTGGCCAACTATTCCGGTCATATCATCGATGTCAATCGGGCCGGCTGCGATCTGTTGAGATTTCCTCGGGATGAACTGCTATCGCTCACTTGGAGGGACGTTCTACATGTGGAATCGCTGGAGCAAGCGCTCATCAGTCTTGAGGAGCTGCGTCAGTCTGGTAAGATATCCGTGGAAGCGAAGGCGATGCGTAAGGACGGAAAGACCATCGATATCCGTCTGAACGCCGTGCGCCTGCCCAACGGTCATCTGTTAGGGATGACCTCCGACATCAGTGAGATCATGAAGGCCAAGAAACGCATGATGGAGTACGACGACGTGCTCAAGTTCCTTAGGACCTATGATGCGCACAGCATGAAGATGTTCGAGGAAGGCCAACGGGCTATCATCAATGGTATGAAGGATTATGGCGTCAAGGAGCATCTAGACAATGCGCAAGGGTCGCAGTTGGATCATAAGATCTGAAGAAGGAAGGATTCTCGCACTGATGCGCATACGTTCGTTCTTTTATTGAGCGAGGTCTGTTCTATGATCTTAAATTTTTACGATATTCGTAGCCTTCGTCCCTCTTTGTCGTTAATTCATTTATCGTTCTAGGAAATACTAACCATTTGTCTAGGAAACCCCGTATAAAATGTGCTGATATTGTTCGGAAATATGCTCATTCGATGTATGTAATATAAATACTAGGAACTGCTTTGCTAAATTTGTAACAAGGGTCAGCTGATCTTTGTTTACACAAATAGGTAGATCAGTAATGTACGGAAGACAGAGGTCGGGCGGATACAACCGCCCTAGAAACGATGAGCCCCGCGAGATGCACGATGTCACCTGCTCCGACTGTGGAGCAAAGACCCAGGTTCCTTTCAAACCGACTGAGGGCAGGCCTGTTTACTGCAGGGACTGCTTCCAGAAGCACAAGCCGAAGGACAGGTTCTAAACCTGATACGTAATCTATAAACTCCTTCCTTTTTTACTTATATTTTAATAGGGCTCCATCGCCTTTTGTGATGTCAGACGCAAGCTCTCGGACCATGAAAACCAATTAATACGTCCCAAGGACCAATCTTACACGACGAGCACGTTCGAACGCTCGTGAAGAAAAATCGGGGGGTATCATGATGATGAGACGATTGGCTTGCATGCTATTAGCTATCGCCATGTTGGCGACCGCGGGAATGGCGATCACCGATACGGCGTCCGCGGCGGAACCGGCGCCGGAATGGCAATATTGGGGCGACATGTCGCACCCTTTCTATCTGGCAGCGTCCGTTCAGGACGATGACTACAATCTCTATGTGATGGGAGGGCGCCTGAACACCGTGAACGATGCATATGATACCGTTAGCGTCATTGATATGAACACAATGATGGAGACGAGCCTGGCAAGCATGCCCATCGGTTCAGCCGGTGGCTGCGCGGCCATGGGGGAGGATGGAAGGATATACGTCTTCGGAGGCAAGAATCTCTCAACGGACATCGCGTTCATCGCCCCTGTACAGATATACGACCCGGTCGCGGACGCATGGACGACCGGAGCAAACATGACGGTGCCGATGACCATAGCGAACACCGTGGCCATGCCGAACGGCCTTATCTATGTCCTTGGTGGCATGAACACGAGCACTCCTACCACGATCACCAACCTTGTTCAGATCTATGATCCGACCGCGGACTCATGGTCCGCTGGCGAGCCGATACCTGGTGTCAGATATGCCGGGATGACGTTTGCAATGGGGTCCAGATACATAGTGTATGCCGGAGGATCGGACTCGTCCATCTCTACAAGCTTCGATACGATCTTCGTTTACGACACTTTTGCGGACGTATGGACCACATCCACCGACATCCTTCCAGATGATATGGCCGCTTGTGGTACCTTCGTAGGCCCGGACTGTCTTCTCTATATGACCGGGGGAGGAAGGGGTGACAACGCGTACGGAACGAATACCAATTTTGTTAGTGGCTGCATAGCGTACGACCCCTTCTCAGGCAACATCATTGACCTTCCCAACATGGTCAGCCCAAGGAAGTACCATGCCACCGGATACGATGACGAGGGCAACCTGTACGTCTTTGGCGGATATTCCACCGGCTTCGTCTCCTCGGCAGGCATCGAGGTGCTCCATATCGCCGATGCCTCCACTGTTCATCTGGGCCCCTCTGAGGATGTAGAGTCCGGCGATGAGATCGTCGTGAGCGTCGATCTCAACTTCGCCATCGCTGAGTATGCAGTGCTCGAGGCCGACTTCCAGTTGATCGACGCGGGCGCATCGATCGAAGCAAGTGGACACATCGAGGCATATGATGTCGGTGAACAGCCTGCCCACTTCTACATCGAGGTGCCGGAAGGGCTCGAGACCGGGGCGTACACCGTGCGGCTCTTCAACGTCCACTCGTACGGCGATGATATCGAGGGCTTCTATCTCGAGGAGGTTCAGGAGCCGCTCAACGTCACCCACGTCTACTCCCTGCAGGACCAGCTGGACGAGCAGAACGGGGTGATCGACGACCTACAGGACCAGCTGAACGCGGCCAACGGAACGATCGATGACCAGCAGGACCAGATCGATGGACTGCAGGAGAACCTCGACGGCAAGATGGACGGTGGCATGGGCATGATGCTCATCGTCCTGGCCTTGATCGCCGTCTTCCTTGGCGCCGTCGCACTAGTGCTCGTGCTCAGAAAGAAGGCCTAGGCGGCCCAAACCTCTTTCATTCCTTTTTTCTCCCGATCATCCCTATACATCTGGAATAAGCGTCATCGCTCACCTTGGTGGAAACGAACTCCGGTTCCAGGTCGACCTCTTTGAAGTTGAACTCCTGGCTGAACTTGCTCACATGGGCGTGGAAGTTCTCCCTGTCCCCCAGACCAGTATCGATGCGCAGTACCCGGTTGTACCCGGCCATCTCGAACAGCATCTTTAGCATGTCCAGGTTGTTCATGTCGGTGCCCCTCGTGATCTCCATCTTCTTGATCAGGTCGGGCCAGTTCTCGGCCCAAGCGGGCGTCATATAGAAAACACCGGCGTAACGCTTCAACAGGCGCAGGTATCCGTCCGTTCCGCCCAGCGGCACGGCGATGCAATCATCGACCGTCTGACCCTTCTCATCCGTCAATATCACTATAGGGGTCTGGACCCCCTCGAACAGGATGTTCATGTGCTTGAAGGCGTTGCCGCACAGCCCGTAGAACAGAAGCACCACGGAACAATTTCCGTCCAGCACCTTGACAGTCCGGGCGACCTCCGCCCCCAGATCCTTCGGTTCCTCATGCAATCCCATGGACTTCATCCATACCAGGACGGAGCGCCCCTCGCATTCCGGAATATCATTTATACCGGTCTCCTTGATGCGCTGCGCTCCCGGACGGACGACGTCGAGCTTGCGCAGAAGATTTCGGGAGTGCTCGTCCTCGACGACGAAGATGTTGGTCAGCCCATCGTCCTTGGCAAGAAGGTAGATTATCTCGTCCTCAAGCACCGGACATCCGACAATGGCCAACCGCCCATCTCCGTTCATTAGATCACCACATGGAGCATCGATCCCTGTGCGCTCCTCGGGTTGGGAGGGATGCTTTTCCCCTAATAACTTATCCATCCAAATGCCGAATTCTTATTATGCAGCCTAGTTTCATAGCATAGTCGGTGGTATTTTGGACGTCGTATTCATGGGCACGAACGGCTGGTACGATACCGACACTGGAAATACACTGAGCGTCCTGGTCCGCAGCAAGGACTTCAACGTAGTACTGGACGCCGGGGGCGGCCTGCATAAGCTGGACAAGTACGCCGATCTTACCAAGCCCACCATCTTCATGTTGTCTCATCATCACCTTGACCATCTGATCGGATTGCATCAGTTGGCCCGCTTCCGCTTCAAGAACAAGGTGATGGTGATCGGTATATTGGGTACGCACGACGCCCTTCACGAGCTGCTGCGCGACCCGTACTCCGTCCCGCTGGGGCTGCTCCCCTTCAACATAGAGATGCTGGAAGTGAAGGAGGGAGTGCACGAACGGCCGTTCACCTTCCATTCGAGACTGCTGGTGCACTCGGCACCGTGCCTCGGATACCGTTTGGAGCTGGATGGGAAGACCATCGCCTTCTGCACTGACACCGGACCGTGCAAGAACGCCGTCGAGCTGGCCAGGAACGTGGACCTCCTCATCACCGAGAGCGCCTTCCGCTCCGGGGAGAGCAGCGACCTTTGGCCCCATCTGACGCCCGAGGACGCGCTCAAGATCAAGAGGGACTCAGGGGCGAAGCGCCTGGTACTGACACATTTCGACGCCTTCAAGTACCCGACGCTGAGGGACAGGGAGGAGATCGAGGAGCGCTATCCCGGCGAGGTGACCGTGTCCAAGGACGACATGATCATCACTTTTTGAGGGAAAACCATAAGACAGGCAGCACGATTGCCTTGGCATGCTCCTAAAAGCGGAGGGCGTAGGCAAGGCGTTCGGCCCCAAGGAGGTCCTGAAGGAAGTGGACCTTCAGATCGAGATGGGGGACCGCATCGGCCTCGTAGGCCGCAACGGGGCGGGCAAGACCACGCTCCTCAAGCTTATGATGGGGCAGATCAAACCCGACCTGGGAACGCTCAACCTCAGGACGAGCAAGATATGCTATCTCTCCCAGTTCGTGGATGTCGATCGCTCGGCCTCAGTGGACTCGACAGTCGGTGTCGTGAGCGAGGCCAGCCCGTCCCTGATAAAGCGGGCGGCGGAGATCGAGGCCATAATGGCCTCGGGAGGGGACGCGGACACGGATTGGAACGCCATATCCCAAGAGTACGCTTCCATAACAGATGAGATCGCGCGCCATTCATCCCAGCAGACGAAGGGCAAGGCAATGGACATCCTGGAAGGATTCGGTCTGGAGGAGAAGGCCCGCGGGAACATGGGCGAGATGAGCGGAGGGGAGCGTACCAAGGTCATGCTGTCCCGGACGCTGGCGCTGGCGGAACAGTCCGACCTCATATTCCTTGACGAGCCTACGAGCCACCTCGACATCGAGACCGTGGAATGGCTGGAGGACCAGCTGCTGAAGTTGAAGGGGGCGGTGATACTCATCTCCCATGACCGGTACTTCCTTGATAACGTAGCTACACGCATCATCGAGCTCGAGGACGGCCGTTTGACGCACTACTCGGGCAATTACTCGGTGTTCATGGAAAAGAAGGCCTTGGACCGTGAAAGGCAATCGCAGGCTTACGATAAGGCCGTCAAGGAGAAGGGGCGGCAAGAACGAATAGCCGAGGAACTTCATGTCAAATACAAGTTCAAATCGATCCACAAGACCCGGGAGAAGATGGCCGAGCGCGTGGAGGTGCCCGATCCGCCGGCCGAGGAGAACGATCTGCAGGTACGCATATACGCCCTCGGAAAGTCCGGGAAGAACGTCATTACCGCCAAGGAACTGGAGGTGGCCCGGGGCAACCATAAGGTACTGGACAAACTGGACCTTGAGCTGTTGAAGGGGGACAAGCTTGGCGTGTTCGGTCCCAACGGCAGCGGGAAGACCACGCTCATGAAAGCGGTCCAGAAGAAGTTGCCTTACCTGGGCGAACTGGACGTATCGCCTGGGGTCAAGATCGGCTACTACGCACAGGAGCACGACCTGCTTGAGCAGGACCTGACGGCGGAGCAGCAGATGAAGAAGACACTAGGGCAGCAGTCGGCTGAGGCCAGATCGATATTGGCCCGATTGTTGCTCACGGGCAAGGACGTGGAGCGCCCGATAAGCACGCTCTCCGGCGGCGAAAGGGCAAGATTGGCGCTGGCGATCCTGCTGGCGCAGCATAAGAACCTCCTCATCTTGGACGAACCGTCGAACTATCTCGACATACCGAGCAAGGAGGCAGTCGAGGCGGCGCTGCGCGAGTATACTGGAACGATGCTGCTCGTCACCCACGACAGATATCTTCTGGACGCCGTCTGCACCAAGGTGGGAGAGCTGCGCGACGGCAAGCTCAACGTTTTCAACGGGACCTACTCGGAGATGAAGGGGAGGCAGAAGTTCGCCCAGGGGCTCGAGGTGGCCGAGGTCTACAAGGCCGTCTCTGCCTTCAAGGACTGGTCCAACGGTGTCACCTACAAGGCCGGGGACAAGGTCATCATCGCCAAATGTGAGCTGGAGAACTTCAAGTGGGCCTTGGAGGCCGGCAAGCTCAAGAAGGCGGGAGGTACGGAGCTCAAGAAGGTCCGTAAGCCTCCGGCCGATGATGAGGAAGAATGAAATGATGTCAGCAGGATCGGGTCGACCATGAACGGACCGTCACAGTTCCCTG
This sequence comes from Methanomassiliicoccales archaeon, assembly GCA_028682895.1. Taxonomy (GTDB): domain Archaea; phylum Thermoplasmatota; class Thermoplasmata; order Methanomassiliicoccales; family UBA472; genus UBA472. The sequence goes on along the minus strand of JAJRAK010000007.1, from coordinate 2,833 downwards.
CTTCTGAGAAGCAGCGGCTCATAAGCGAGGAACGTTGCAGGAGGCAACCCGTCGATGTCATACTGGAGCGGATGCACCTTCGCAAGGGCGACGTCGTCCTTGACCTGGGGGCGGGAGTGGGATACCTCTCCTTGCCCATGGCCGACGCTGGAGCAACGGTCATCGCGCTCGACCTGCAGCAGGAGATGCTTGATGCACTACGGGAAAGGGACGGCGGTTCCGAAAGGATCGAACTGGTGAGGGCGGAGCTGCCGTCGATACCTTTACCGGACGCATCAGCGGACAGGGCGGTCCTCCTGAACGTATTTCATGAGGTGGAGGACAAGCAGAAGCTGGCGGATGAGATCGGACGTGTGCTGAGGAAGAACGGCCGCCTGACGATCATCGATTGGCAGGCGAAGCGGACGGAGCATGGTCCGCCTATGCACGAGAGGGTGCCAATGGAACGAGCATCATCGTTCTTTCCGTTCATGACGGTCGAGAGCAGCTATAACGACGAGGAACATTACCATCTGGAGCTGCGCCGCAGATGAGCTCCAGAGAGGGATGGGACAGGCTATATTCCGGCGATTCCCGGCCCTGGAAGGGCGAATCGCAGGACCTGTTGGAGATCGACGGTGCAGTGCTGGAGCTCGGTATCGGCAACGGCAAAGGGCTATCACTTTTTTCCGGTAATGCCACCCCGATAGGCCTGGACTTCTCAAGACAAGCATTGTTATCATGCCGCGAGTGGCACAGCATACCGCTGGTGCTAGGCGACGTGACGGCGCTGCCTTTCCGGGACGCTTGCTTTCCGTTCATATCCGCCTCGCACGTACTGGGGCATCTGCTCACGGAAGAACGTAAAAGAGCGGCGGCGGAGATCGTGCGCGTCCTTTCTCTGGACGGCAAGGTGTTCGTGAACGTCTTCGGGGAGGAGGACATGCGCTGTGGCAGCGGGCGCGAGGTGGAGGAGCGCACGTACGAGCGGGGGAACGGTATCATCTGCCATTATTTCCTAGAGAACGAAATGGACGAACTGTTCCCTTCACTGCGCGTGGAAAGATCATGGGAAAGGCGAGTTCATAAACGATTCCACGGCCAGGACGAGGTCAGACAGGAACGTCGTATTATCTACCAGTGAAAATCAGCTCGTTCTCTTTATAAACATCAAAAAAGGTCACTGATCATATGCACATGTATGGGATGCCCGCGTTGATAGAATACCAGGGGTTGAGGCCCAATCTTGACCTCTGCACCGAGCTGGGCTTGGACTTCGTCGAGCTCAATGCGAACATGCCTTACTCCTTCCCAGAAAAGATATTCCCCCGCGAGCTGTGGAAGGCTATGGATGGTGGAATGAAGTTCAGCATACATCTGCATGATGAACTGGACCTCGGCTCCCTTCACCCCTCCGTACGATTGGGGCATCTGATGAGGTGCATAGATACCATACGCTGGGGGGCGGAGAATGGCGTCTGGCTCATCAATCTTCATCTTAATCCCGGTATATTCTTTACCCTCCCTGACAAAAAGGTCTGGGTGTACGAGAGATATCTTGACCAGTACATCTCCGCCCTGCGTGATTCCCTCATCCGGTTATCGAACGAGGCGGCGGACCGCGACATCAAGATATGCCTGGAGAACACCGGGAACCTGACCATGCCGTTCATGCGCACCGCGCTGGAGTCCTGCCTGGACCTCAAAGGTGTCGGACTGTGCTGGGACATCGGGCACGACGCCCGGACGAACTTCCAGGAGGAGGACTTCATGCTCTCCTATCTGGACAAGGTGTGGCACATGCATTTCCATGATTACGACGGAAGGAGCGATCACCAACTGCCGTTCACCGGTCAAATAAACTGTCCGCGATTCCTGCGCATGGCGGAGGACCGCGACATGTCCGTACTGGTGGAAGTGAAGACCGAGAAGGCGCTGAGGCAGGCGGTCTCCTCCATGCGGGAGAGGGGATGGATATCCTCCGCAAGGTCAGGCCGATGACCTTATAGGTCATACATATCATTATGTGTCACTGGCCATGTTGTAATGGCCAGATATGTTCCGGTCATTCCCATTGTGCAATGGTTTATAATGCCTAATGACAATTTACGTGCCGGTGAAGTAATATGGTAGCGATACCGGATGAAGTAATGAAGGTCATAAACGACCCCGCCTCGGTGAGGGTCTTGGCAACGAAGTCGAAGGAAGGTCACGTTCACGTTATCCAGTGCGGAAGCATAAAGGCGGCCGGACCGGACACCCTGATCGTAGGGGCCATCCTGATGAAGCGCACCGGGAAGAACCTGGAAGGGATGAAGGCAAGCGGAGAGATGGTCTCGTTCCTCGCTGGAAGCAAGCTGAACTCCTATGAGGTAAGGGCCAAGGTAAAGGAACTGGTAACCTCAGGACCGATCTTCGATGGCATGAACGCAGAGCTGTCAAAGATGGGAATGAAGGCCACCGGTGTTTGGGTGTTCTCGGTCCAGGAGGTCTGGAACCAGAGCGCCAACTACGACGCCGGCAAGAAGATGGTCTAAGACCATCCCCTTTTTTATTTTTTAAGCCTGACGCGCACCGAATCGGCATGCGCGTACAGGCCCTCCGTCTCTGCCAAGCGTATGGTGGCCGCTGACAGTTCTTGTAACGTGCCTTTGTCCAGGAACTGCACCGAAGATCGTTTCATGAAGTGCAATACGTCCAGTCCGGAGTGCACCTCTGCGTTCCCCGCCGTTGGCAGTACGTGATCCGTGCCAGTGGTGTAATCGCCGCAGGCCACCGGGGAATCGTGCCCCAAGAATATGGCGCCGGCGTTGGTGATGAGCGGCAGAACCTTCATCGGCTCCGCGACCTGTAA
>JAJRAK010000051.1 GCA_028682895.1 Methanomassiliicoccales archaeon | reverse complement strand
TCCGTAGAGCTGTCCGTACTTGCCCTTCTCCTCCAGGCATATGGCCGCCTGGATGATGGCGTTCACGTTGATGTCCTTGGAAAGTGATACGAGCTTGGCCTCGAACCTCTTGCGGATGTCGGCCTCGTCCCAGGCCGGGTCCAGGGCGTTCATCCCCTTGACCGCGTTCCACATATCATCGTAGGTAATGCCGCGGATGGCCAGGGAGCGCAGGAAGTTGACGCCCCCCACCCCATTGGCCGCGTGCCAATTGGTGATGGAAGCGCCCAATGCTCTCCGCACGGCCACGGCCATCGATATCCCGTGGTCGGAACCGGAGCCGGCCCAATAGCATTTCTCCCCTTCGTCCGGGCAGGCCACCAGCACTGCGTCACTGGTCGTTCCGGTACCGGGGACGGAATGGTCCCTCAGCGCCGCGGCCTTGGCCTCGGTTATGGTCATTATGGCGTTGGCGAGCCCGCCGTCGCTCAGCGGTTTGTCGGTGATGCAAACGATGTTGATCGTACCTACCTGGCGATGAGGGACCATGCCCTCGCGGGAGATCTCACCGGCGGTGATGGCATTGGTTATCCCGGCACTGACCATGGCGATGGCGCTCGTACCGTTATGCTGTATCTCTTCCACGCAGAAGGCCTTGTGCAGTTCCGCCGCCGTCATGAAGCAGGCTGTGTCCGCCGGCATGCCCATCTTCGCCACCAGCTGGCGCATGTGCTCGACCGGGTCATCGTGCTCATAGTGCAGAGGCACCTGGAGCATCAGGACCGAGTCGGTGATGCCAAGACCGCCGTTCAAAAGGGTGGAGGCGAGCGTCCTCATGCGATGGGGGAACCTGATCGCCACATAGTTGTGCCCGTCCACTTTCCCCTTGTCGATCTTAATCTCGCTCAATCGCATCTTATCAACCACCGATCAGGTTCCATAGCGTGTCTTCGGCGAAGACCTGCAGGTGGACCCCTACCATCAGATAGAGGGGTATGACCACCGCGAATATGAAAATGTATGAGGCCAAGGTCATGACCTTGATGGTGTCCCTGAGCACCTCGGGGTCCGTGGGCAACGGGCCGTCCCCCATGACATACCAGCCTATCTTTTCGAACCTTATCCCCAGGCCTCCGGCGAAGGTCGACATGTGCCAACCCTTGTTCGGCGAGAGCGTCTGGTCATGGAATTTCTTCGCTGCCTTCCACCCCTCACGCCAGTCCTTTCCCAGCAGGGCGAGCGCCAACAATATGAACGGCACGGCCGCCCGGGCCATCAGCCAGTTCGTGCAATCGTCCAGCTTCGCAGAGAACCAGCCGGCGTTGAGATACTTCTCGTTCATGTAACCGACCATGGCGTCCAGGGTGTTGGACACCCGGTACGCGACGGCCATCGGCAATCCGAAAAGACCGAAGAAGAACAAGGGAGAAAAGATGCTGTCGACCGTGTTCTCGGCCGCGCTCTCCGCGGCACATGATATGACATGCTCCTTGTCCAATTGACGGACATCTCGGGAGACCATCATGGACGCTTTATAACGTGCCTGTTCCAGATCGTTATCCAGAAGCGCCTTGCGCACCGGCTCGGTATGCTTTGACATGGCGGAGATGGCGAACATCGTCTTTAGCAATACACCGGCCACCAAGGCCCAGACGACCCATCCCAGCACATGTCGTACTACGGTCAGCAACAGCAGGGAGAGGAAGGCGAAGAGCAGGATGGCGATGAGCGCCATGAGAACGCCGGCCACCTTCTCCTTCCTCGGACTGCCGCGGGAGATGCGCTTGTCAAGGAACGATATGACGGAGCCGATCCACACCACTGGATGCAGTTTGTTCGGCGGCTCTCCGATGAAGATGTCCACCAGCAATGCCACGACAACGGCGCTCAATGCGTACAGTATCAGCTCATACATGCATTCTCGCTCCGAAGGCCGTGCTGCGGATCTCCTGCGCCGTCTCGTCCATGGCCTGCATCAGCAGATCGTTCTTCTGTGGCGTCTTGACGCTGAAGCGGACGAACCTTTCGAACGGGCGGCCGAAAGTGGAGCAGTCGCGCACCAGCACCTTGCGGGGCAGCAGATGTTCCACTATGTCCTCCCCGCTCAGCCGGGGAGAGGAGACGCGAGCGAAGAAGAAGAATGACTCGTTGGACAGCGGTGAGAAGAGACCGGTGCGGTCGATGGCGGCCTTCACCCGCTGCCGCTCGAAGGCCATCATGTTGGCCGCCCTCCTGACATGGCCCATGTGGTCCCTTACCAGCCGGGCTCCGACGTATTGCTCCATCACACCAACGTTCCAAGAGAGCCGGGCCCGGTCCATCATGTTGATTATCTCCTCGCTCCCCACGCCGTAACCGATCCTCATGCCAGGGATGGCGAAGGATTTCGTCAGCGATGAGATGATGAACAGGTTGGTGCATTCCTTGACCTCGGACATGCATGAGACATCGTCATGCCTGTCCACGAGCTCCAGCAGTGTCTCGTCCAAGAAGACCAACTTTCCCGCTCGTTCGCATTCGTCTATGAGTTCGAGCACCCTCTTCCGAGATTCGACCGTCCCGGTGGGATTGTTGGGATTGCACACGTAGACCGCCTTGGCCAGCGGCAGCTTCTCATAGATGGCGTTCAGGTCGAGCCGGAAGCCGTCCCCTTCGCACAGGGGGGCGTCCATGACGTTAGCCCCTTGCATGCGGCAGGCGTGGGCGTACTCGGAGAATGACGGCCGGGGAATGATGACCCGTGCCTTATGCGAAAGGAAGACCTCCGGGAAAAGCCGTATGAGCTCGGCGGAACCAGCCCCGGCGATGACGTTCTCCGGCGATACCTTATGATGCGCAGCCACCGCCTCTCTGAAATCGGCGGAGGTGTCGTCGGGATAATGGCCTAGTTGCTCGACCGCTTCCGAGACGAGCTGCGGCAGCTCAGCTGGAGGCCCGTACGGATTGAGGTTGTGACTGAAATCCTCCACATCGGAGAGCTTCCAGCCCTGTCCCCCGTGGACCGGGCGCTTAATCGGCAATAATTCCTTTTTCGCAAGGTCTTGGACCTTCATCTTTAGATCTCTCCGGATCCACTGGTCTGAGGGGAATAACGTAAACTTCGCCCCCCTCCCTTATTATGGTGACCTCGACATCGTACACCTGGCGGATGATCTCCTCGTTGATGATCTCCGCTGGGGGGCCGTAACTAAGTATCTGGCCCGCACTTATCACTATGACCAGGTCACAGTACTTCGTGACCAGGTTGATGTCATGCGAGGCGGTGATCACCGTGACCCCCTGTCGGGAGAGGTCCTTCAGCGCCTGCATAACCTGCAATTTGAACTTGAGGTCGAGGTGCGCGCTCGGTTCATCGGCCAGCAATATCTTCGGCTGTTGTACCGCACCCTTGGCCAGGAGCACTCGCGCCTTCTCCCCGCTGCTCAGCTCGCCCAGCTTGCGGTCGCGGAGATGGGTGACTTGATAGGCGGCCATGGCCTCACGCACCAGCCGCTCGTCCTTCTCACCCTCCCACCATATCCCGGTGATGTATGGGTACCGGCCCAGGGCCACGAATTCCTCTACGGAAAGGTGAAAATCGTCCGGGACATCGGCGGGTATGTTGGCGCATATCTTAGCGATCTCCATCATCTTCAGTTTGTCGATGTCCTTGCCATCGATGTAAACGGCGCCTTCCTGCGGCTTTAGCACCTTGTTGATGCAGCGCATGAAGGTCGTCTTCCCGCAGCCGTTCGGTCCCATGATGCCGATCAACTGTCCTTTGTGGGCGTTGATGTTGATGCTCTTCAGCGTCTTGGGGCAGAGGTTTCGCTTGGCGCCGTAGCTGAAAGAAAGGTTGTCCACCCTCACTACCAGCTCGTCCTCACATGACATATTCTTTCCCCAATTTGATCATCAGATAGCCGAAGAACGGGGCACCGATCACGGAGATTATCGCTCCTATCGGAAGCTCCGAGGGTTCGACCGCTGTCTTACATACAATGTCTGCGACCAGAAGAACATTTGCCCCGAGCATCATAGACGCCGGAAGCAGCAAGCGGTGATCGCCACCGACGATCATACGTGCCAAATGCGGTACGATCAGACCGACGAAGCCGATGACGCCAGTGAAGGCCACGGACACTGATGCCAATGCCGAGACCAGCAGGAACATCATGGTCTTGAAGCGTCGGACGTTCATGCCCAGCTGCTTGGCCTGCTCATCACCTAATAGTACGACGTTGAACTCCTTGGCGTATAGTAGCATTACCCCTGTCAAGGCCATGACGACGGAGAGTACGATCAATGCTGATGTCCAGCTCATGTAGGCGAAAGACCCGAAAAGCCAGAACAGGACGCCGTGCAGCTGATCGGAGTTGAAGTACATCAGCAATGTCGTTCCGGATGATAGTGCTATGCCGATTATCGTACCCCCGAGCACGTAGCTAATAGGTCTGCCCCCGGCGGCCTCGGCCAATGCCATGGTTACAAAGAAAGCCAGACTGGCACCTACAAATGCCATGATAGGCAATGAGAAGTCTGATGACCCGAAGAGGGATATGCCCGCCAGCGTTGCCATCGTCGCCCCCAAGGCCGCTCCAGAGGAGACACCGGTTATATATGGGTCCACCAGAGGATTACGGATGAGCGCCTGCATGACGCAGCCGGCAACGGATAGGCCGACCCCCACGGCTATGACAGAGAGGGCCCGGGGCATCCTCAGGTTGTAGATGACAAGCTCGTACTTGTCGTTCTCATCCGCCCCGCGGAGGATAATGTTCCAGGTCGATTCCATGGCATCCTGGAAGGATATGTCCATGACCCCTGTTGATACAGATAAAATAAAAAGGAGGACAAGGCTGACCGAGCCCAGGCCGAGGATTAGAGCCAGCTTGTACTTTGCCCGGTTGACCTTGTTGTCCTCCATCGCGTTTCCCTCAGAGATAGTCCGCATAGTCGCTGTCAAAGACCTCTGGCAGCGAGCTAATTCCGAATAGCTCCGGGTATAACGTGACCGCTAATAAATTAACGCTATCGGCGACGCGCACCGAAGGTCTGTTGAATATGTTGGATGCCTCCAGCGTCATCACGTACACTTGGTGTTCCTGCACCGCCGTGACCTGGCTCCAGATCGGGTCGCTCTCCAAGAACGCCCACAGCGCTGTGACGTTGATCGCGGCCATGGAGTCGGTGATGATTATCACATCGGGGTCCGCGACCAGTACTGCCTCTGGGCTCACGGTGTAGTAATCGCTCACGTCGTCGAACGCGTTGACCCCGCCGGCAAGTCCTATGGTGCTGTCGGTGAAGGTATCATTTCCAGCAACCCACACGGACCCGCCGATGGCGAAGTATATGGAGAACATGACCTTCACGTCCCCAGTATCTTCCGCTACGCTTTCTGTCACGTTGGAGATGGTCTCCGCCATTTCATCGATGACCGCATGAGCGGTCGACTGCTCGCCCATCACATTACCAAGGAGCTCGATGTTGTTGTAGATGCTCCCGATGCTGGTGGCTTCGTACAGCACGATATAGGTGATGTTGAGGCTATCTAGCTGTGTCATCAAAGCCACGTGCCCGGTCACGCCTCCGTCCAGGAGGACCAGGTCAGGCGTTAGGTTCCCGATGGACTCGATGTTCGGCTTGTTGTACTTGCCTATGGTCGATAGAGTACCAGCGCTCACCCTCTCGCTAACGTTGGCAGGATAGTTGCAGTTGCTTGAAACACCGACCAGGTTATCATTCAACCCCAAGGAGTACACCAACTCGGTTATTGATGGTTCAAGCGACACGATGGTCGAATCCTCGTCCAATGCCTCGATGGCCCTTCCTAACGAGTCCTCGATATCGATGGCCACATCAGTGACGGCGTGGTTCTCCAGCCAGTCAGCATAGTCGTCCGAGAAGACGTTGGGCACGGTGACATTGTACAGGTCGCTGTGCAATATCATCGCTAGAATCTGGACCCCTTCGACCAGACGTGCACATGGACGGTTGAATATATTTTCCGCTTGGTTGACGAATACGTATACGTGATTGTTCTGGACCGCGGTCATTGTCGACCATAGTGAGTCGTTCCTTAGGTACTGAAGGACAGCCTCTCCAGAGGTCTCGTACATCATCCCGGTGATGATTACATAATCTGGGTCTGCATCCAACATGCCTTCCATGGAGATGGTCGGCCATGCGGTCAAGCTCTCGAAGCAATTGACGCCGCCTGCCATAACGATCATCTCGTGGACGTATGTCTCATTGCCAGCGGCGTATATCGGGTCCAACCAGCAGCAGAAGGCCACAGTGACATCATCGTCGGAGTCGTCGATGGTGTTCTCCACCATCTCCAATCCATCGTTCATATCTTCGACGATGTCATCAGCGGCATCCTCCACCCAACATATCTTGCCCATAAGCTCTATATTATCAAAGACCTGATCGATGGTAGATCCTTGATACATTACTACAACGGTCATGCCTAAAAGTTCTAACTGGTCGATCAAGGCCAATTGTGCCGGAACTCCTTGGTCCATCAGAACGATAGATGCGTTCGTATCGACGATGGCCTCGACGGTCGGAGTCCAATAACCGCCAATTGTCACCAGTGAGCCGTTGGCCAACCTGGTGGTCACATCGGAGGGATAATTACAGGAAGTAGTCACTCCTACGAGCAGGTCTCCCATCCCTAATGAGTATACCAGCTCGGTGAGCGACGGGGCGCACGAGACTATGCTCGTGGGGGCCGCTTCAGTGGTCACGTTCCTACCCTCGGCATCGACTACGGTGACGGGCGATATCTCATCCCCCCCGTCGTTGCCAAGCACAATAACCAATGTCCCAGCGCTGATAATGACCAGCGCCAGGAAGATAGCGATGATAATTTTCTTATCCATCTGAACTTTCTCCCATGAAGTTTATTGGATGTATCATCCAACTTGAATTGGATATATCATCCAAGTATATATTTCTTAGCGGTTCGATTTATTACAATGGACGAGCCCTTTTTTAAGTAAAAGTCACTACCGAACATGGTCAGGGGTGACATCATCAAGTTCGTGGATGAGCTGAGGAACGAGCCGATCCTATTGGCGCACCATCCGCTCTGCGGTAAGTTCGACGACCATATGCTGAACATCAAGGCACGGAAGGTCTGCCGAGGCTGCGTCACCGTATATCCGACGGCCATCCTTGTGTTGATATTGTTCTTACTGGTCCGACCTGGGTTCGAACCTTCCTTCATAATGGCCCTGGTACTGTTCGGAATACAATTGATAAGGTTCGTGTCATCTGGTCATAAGACAGCCATCACATTTAACATGGTGTTGGGAAGCTGTCTAGCAATCACGGTCTTTTCTGTGATAACCTGCCCTTCCGACCTCAGGATATTTCTCTACCCGTTCATCATCGTGGTTGCCGTGATCTTTATTTATCTAAAAAGCAGGAGAATGTTTTCTCGATGCCATAACTGTTCGAATTATGGATCTTTCCCGGAATGCGTCAGGGGATCGGATGATGTTAGAAATAGAAAATAATGAGAAACGGATAAATATCAAACAGAGATATACAACCTAAGACAGGTGAAGTATATGGCAAAAACATTCACTGGAAGTATATTGATATTGGTCCTGCTGTTGATCTTTTGCTTTCCAATTGGATTGATCTATTTAGTGATCAAATGGCAGGAACCGTCTGGACCTGTGAACTTTGGAGCACCCGCCCAACCCTACCAGCAACCTCCGCAGCAATACCAGCAGAACACTGGTTTCTGTCAGAAGTGCGGCGCGGCCCTCGAGCCGGGCGCACAGTTCTGCCAGAAGTGCGGCAACCGCCAGCAGTAAGGCGTTCAAACCCGATCTACAAGACCTTCGACCTTGGAAAGGTCCCAGGTCCCTTCCCATTTTTCTAACAGCCCGTCCAGCTCCTTGATCCATCGCTGGCGCACATCGCCCTCGCCACGGACCCCTCCCGATATCTGCCTTAGGTCCATGGAGTCCTCCTGCGGGGAAGAGAAGCGGACGTACGGCAAAACGCCAAGACAGGGCATCTCCATGCGGGACTCCAGCTCCTCTATCCCAGCCCCGAGGATGGATGCATCGCCACGGAACCGATTGATGACAAAACCTTTCAGCAGGTCCCGCTCCTCCTCGTCCATCAGAAGGTATGTGCCATATATGCCAGCGAAGACACCTCCCTTCTCGATATCACCGACCAGAACCACCGGCGAACGCACGGCCTTGGCCAGCCACATGTTGGAGACGTCGCGGTCCTTGAGGTTCATCTCCACCGGGGAGCCCATGCCCTCGATGACCACCATGTCCCTCCCCAGGCACAGATCGTCGAAGGAGCGGAGTATGTGCGACCTGATCTCCTCGATCATCTCTTGGTTCGTTCCGCCACGGCCGATGTCCTTCCACGGCCTTCCATCAAGGACGATCTGGCATTGGCCGCTCCCTTTAGGTTTTATGAGCACGGGGTTCATATTCCGTGTGGGCTCGATACCACTGGCCCATGCCTGGTACGCCTGGGAGATGGCGATCTCCCCTCCATCATCGGTCACGAAGGAGTTCAGGGAGACGTTCTGAGCTTTGAACGGCACAACGTCCATGCCCTTCATGAAGAAATGACGACACAAGGCAGCGGTGAGCGTGGTCTTGCCCGCGCCGGATGTCACACCCTGGACCATCAGCTTACGCATCGTCATCATCTCCCATCAGGGCGTCGAGGTCTATATGCTCCTCGATCTCTTTCGCCAGCCTCTGCAATGACGCATCCACGGCGGCGTCCTGGTCCATCGCCTCGGTCGCAATTGACGAAGGACCGCCCATCAGCGAAAGGAAGTACCTGCGGAACGCAGGCAGGTCGAACACGCCGTGAAGGTAGGTGCCCATCACCAGCCCTTTCTCGTCCAGCATCCCCTCCCCGCGGCCATCTGGGTCCATGATGAAGAGCGGTGACGCCTCACCGCGTTCCGTCCGACCCATGTGTATCTCGTAACCTCTGACCGTCCCTCCGGCCTTGTCCAGTGTTCCGGTGACCTGCACCGTCCGCTTGTCATACGAATCGAAATGCGTGACCGCGTCAAGCAGCCCGAGCGCCTCCACCTCGGCAGATACGCCGCCTTCGAGCCCATGCACGTCCATGATCCTGCGGCCGAGCATCTGGTAGCCTCCGCATATCCCGAGTATCGGCACCTTGCCCGCCCTTTCCAGTATGGCCGTGGCCATACCGCTCTCCTTGAGCCACTTCAGATCGGTGACGGAGTTCTTGGTGCCTGGAATTATTATTGCGCTCGCCCCGTTCAGCTCGGACGGCTCGTTGGCGTAGACCACGCGAACGTTGTCCTCCAAACCGAGGGCGTCGAAGTCGGTGAAATTGGATATCATCGGCAGCCGCACGATGGCGATGACCGTCGCACCCTCCCCTCCTTCATGAAGGGAGAGGTCCATGGAGTCCTCCACCGGCAGATACAGCTTGGGCAGATGAGGCATCACGGCCAGTACGGGGACCCCGGTCTTCCTTTCAATGATGTCCAAGGAACCGATGGTGCCGCCCCCTGGACACATATTGTTTATTATGATGCCTTTGAAAAGCTTCCTCTCGCCGTCATCCAGCAATGCCAGCGTCCCCACCGCGTAGGCGAAGGCCCCACCCCAGTCGATGTTCACCACCAGAAGGCAATCGGCCTGGGCCAGCTTGGCCACGTACATGTTGGCCACATCCCGGCCTCGAAGGTTGATCTCCGCCGGGGAACCGGCCCCTTCTATTACCACTACATCATTGGATCGCATCAGCCTTTCCAGGTTGCGGGCGATTATGGCCGGTGCCTCATCGGGAACGAACTTGGAATAATATTCCTGCACAGTCGTATCCCGGTACGGACGTCCCTCCACAACTATCTGGGAGGTGACACCGCCCTTGGGCTTCAAAAGTATCGGGTTCAGTTCGCCCCGGGGTCGGGTGCCTGCGGCCTTCGCCTGCAGGTCCTGTATCCTAGCTATCTCCTCGCCTTGGTCGGTGACCATCGAGTTGAGCGACATGTTCTGCGATTTGAACGGCGCCACCGTGAGATCGCGGTTACGGAACGCCCGGCAGAGCGCCGTCACCATCAGCGATTTCCCGGCGCCAGATGTGGCCCCGAGCACCATGATGGCCTTGGCACGACGGCGATGCTTGCCCTGTAGCCTCTCCTTCAGTTCCATCCGGACCTTTAGGTCGAGACCTTCAGGTCCGACCTCGGGCATCATCTTGAACAAGGAAGCGGCCACGTCGTCCCGGTGCATCCAGTGGCAGCCTTGACAGGACCACACGTTCCCGCCAGTGCGCTTGGAGACCACGAACTCTCCCAGAAGAGGGTCCTCACATGGGTACAACGGGCAGAAACAGAACGTGCAGTTCTGGTCCGGGTGGTGGCAGGGGAAGTTCGGACAATCCTTGTCACCGTGAATGTACCCCCTGGACATCTGCGAGCGCAACGACCCGGAATTGTTATGATAGTTCGTTTCCGAATCGTCCTGGACCGGTGTGGTTGGATTAATCATCCAACCGGGAAAGCTCCGTTTCAAGATAATATCCTTTCCACGTCCCTTGCAATGATTTAAAAGCAGTACGGCTTACAGCCATGTGAGCAAGATGATCAATTCGTCAGACTCGTTCAACACCAAGAGCGTGCTCGAACTTAGCGATGGGGAACTGCACTACTTCTCCCTGATGAAGCTGGGCGATGGCGTCCAGCGCTTCCCGTTCTCCATAAAGGTTCTGCTAGAGTCCCTGCTGAGGCAGGAGGACGGGGCATTGGTGACCGCCGATGACGTCCGCAAGCTCATCGGATGGACGCCGGCGGGGGACGATAACATCGACATACCTTTCATACCGGCCCGCGTGGTGCTGCAGGACTTCACCGGAGTTCCATGCGTCGTAGACCTGGCGGCCATGCGAGATGCCGTCAAGCAGATGGGCGGGGACCCCTCGAAGATCAACCCGCTGGTACCGGTGGACCTTACCATAGACCACTCGGTGCAGACCGACCTCCACGGCACCTGCTATGCCCAGGAGAAGAACGAGGAGATAGAGATGCAGCGCAACCTGGAGCGCTACTCGCTGTTGAAGTGGGCCCAGGGCAGCTTCGACAACTTCCGCGTGGTACCGCCGGGGAACGGCATCATACACCAGGTCAACCTGGAATGCCTGGCACCGGTGGTATGGAAGCGTGATGGCATGGCCTTCCCGGACTCCGTCTTCGGTACGGACTCGCACACCACCCAGATAAACGGCCTCGGGGTCGTCGGTTGGGGAGTGGGCGGGATCGAGGCCGAGGCGGTGATGTTGGGACAACCTTACTACATGCCCCTGCCCCAGGTGGTAGGCTTCAAACTCACGGGAAAACTTCTGAAGGGCGTCACGGCCACCGACATGGTGCTGACGGCCGTGGAGATGCTGCGCAAGAAGGGCGTGGTGGGCAAGTTCGTGGAGTTCTACGGACCTGGCATCAAGAACCTGTCCTTACCGGACAGGGCCACGCTCGCTAACATGGCGCCGGAGTACGGCGCGACCATGGGGTTCTTCCCGGTGGACGAGGTCACGATCTCCTACCTCAGGGACACGGGCCGTGAGGACAAGGCCGAGCTGGTCGAGAAGTACTGCCAGGCACAGGGACTGTTCTACGATGATCAAGTTCCGGACTACAGCGACCATATGGAGCTGGACCTGCGCAAGGTGAAACGGTCGTTGGCCGGGCCGAAGCGCCCGCAGGACCGTATCGAACTGCAGGACATGAAGAAGAAGTTCGACGAACTGACCGAAAAACAGGGAGGTCGCAAGAACGGGAAGCTGATGAAGGATGGGGATGTGCTCATCGCGTCCATCACCTCCTGCACCAACACCTCCAATCCGTCGGTGATGATGGCGGCGGGATTGCTCGCCAAGAAGGCCGTGGAACGTGGACTGCGTCCGAACCCCAACGTGAAGACGAGCCTGGCCCCGGGAAGCAGGGCAGTTACGTCATACTTGCAGAAGGCAGGGCTGCTGCCCTACCTGGAGGCGCTCGGTTTCCATGTGGTCGGGTACGGATGCCTGACATGCATTGGCAACAGCGGTCCGGCACGGGAGGACCTGGCCCAGGACATAATGGCTAACGACCTCACCGTGGCCGCGGTGCTGTCCGGAAACCGCAATTTCGAGGGGCGCATATCCCCTTACGTCAAGGCGAACTATCTGGCCTCGCCCCCGTTGGTCGTCGCGTTCGCCATCGCCGGACGAGTGGACCTGGACATGGAGAAGGAACCGCTAGGTATGGACCCGAACGGGCGTCCGGTGTTCCTGAACGACATCTGGCCGACGACGAAGGAGCTGAAGGCGGCACTGAAGAAGGTAACGCCGAAGATGTACCGCGAGGCATATTCCACCGTATTCCAGGGAAGCGACCTCTGGGAGAACGTGCCCGCGCCCAAGGGAGAGACGTTCGAGTGGGGACCATCGTCCACGTACATACGCAAGGTGCCTTTCTTCGATGGTATGTCGAAGGATGTGAAGGAGCCGTCGCCTGTGCGCAACGCCAGGGTCTTGGCCGTCCTGGGCGACAGCATCACCACGGACCACATCTCCCCGGCAGGCGAGTTCCCGGCCAAGAGCGTGGCCGGACAGTACCTCATATCTTTGGGAGTGGACGAAAGGGACTTCAACTCCTACGGTTCAAGGCGCGGCAACCATGAGGTCATGATGCGCGGGACCTTCGCCAATCTGCGACTGAAGAACGCCATGGCCTCCGGGAAGGAGGGCGGTTATACGGCCATCCAGCCCGATGGCACGATCACCGATATGTTCACCGCGTCCCGGGATTACGTCCGCAGAGGCGTTCCGCTGGTGATCCTGGCCGGTAAGGAGTACGGGACGGGCAGCAGTCGCGACTGGGCCGCGAAAGGGCCACACCTTTTGGGAGTGAAGGCGGTCATCGCGGAATCGTTCGAGCGCATCCACCGCAGCAACCTGGTGGGCATGGGAGTGCTCCCGCTGCAGTTCGCCCCCGGACAGAGCGCGACCACGTTGGGACTGGACGGCACCGAGGAGTACGACGTGGAGATCAAGGAACTGAGGCCCCGGGCCGCGGTCACCGTCCGCGTGAAGAAAGGAGGGTCTGTGAAGGAGTTCCAGGCCGTGGCGCGCCTGGACACGCCAGTCGAGGTCGAGTACTACCGCAACGGCGGCATACTGCAGACGGTCCTGAGGAAACTGACGGGACCATCCTCGAATTGATCGATCACCTTAGCTTGAGCTCGACCAGCAGTTCATCGAGAGTTGGTACTATAGTGGTCGCGTTCGTCCCTTTGGGGGCGATCAGAGTCCTGGTCTCCCCCTTGGATGTGACATAATAATCACATCCTGAAGAGAGGGTATATGCAAAATGTGTTCGATCTGTTACAGAAGAACCGTATCTCCCGATCTCCTCCATCTCTTTATCAACCGTCATGCACCATTCTCTCAGTTCTTTTACTGGAAAAAGTATCCTGAACATTATCTTTCTTAGGATATCGATGCCTTTAGTCAGTTCGAACGTATCTTTCTCAAAACCAGCATGGACCATCTTACCGATGACCGTGATCGATGTCATAAGTGAGTGGCCTGCGTTCATAAGATGACTGATATCTCTTGTCCTGTCATTACCGATCCTCCCAGGAGTAGAGCAATCGATCAGAACACAAGTATCGAAGAATATTGTGGCACTGGTCAAGTGATCGACCACGTTAAATTGAAACGCGCTTCGGAGACAGGGGCTTATAGAGCATGACTATTCGACCGGTTGCCGCCGAGGTAGCGAAACCAAAGCCCAGGCGTTCTATCTGAATTGCAAGTTCCTTTGAATACGACCTGCCCTCAAATTCGCTCTTTGCTTCCTCAATGGTCATATGCTCATTGATATTGGTCACACCCTTCATGTTCTGTTTATGATTTTCCATATAATAAAATTGAGCACTTATTGTAATCATTTGACCATAGGCCCGATGTTATTACTATGATATCCATGAGCGTGATGGATATAGAAGGACCATGAGACGATGTGCAGCACTATACCATCGTTTTCATCCATGATGATAGATGCAACAGAAGGTCATTATATTGGATATATCATCCATCCCCGTGCGATGAACGAAAATGAGATTGTCATCTCCGTAAAGGACCTGGTCAAGGTGTATCCGGCCGCCACCCATCTGTTAGGGGATGGCGGGAAGGAGAAGCTGGCCGTGGACAGGATCAGCTTCGACATCCATCGCGGGGAGATATTTGGTATGCTGGGGCCTAACGGCGCTGGCAAGACCACCACCATCAAGATGCTGTCCACGCTGCTCATACCCACCTCTGGGACGGCCACAGTGTTGGGGATGGACCCATCCAAGGATTCTATGAAGTTGCGCTCCCGGATCAATTTGGTGTCCGGCGGCGAGCGCGGTCTTTATTTCAGACTTACAGGGAGGCAGAACCTGGACTTTTTCTCGGACATGTATCAGGTGCCGAGGGAAAAGAAGAAGAAAAGGGTGCAGGACCTGTTGGACCTTGTCGGCCTTACAGATTCGGCCGACATACGTGTGGAGAACTATTCCCGGGGCATGAAGCAGCGATTGCACCTAGCCAGGGGACTTGTCAATGAACCGGAGGTCCTCTTCCTGGACGAACCGACCCTGGGCCTGGACCCGGAGATAGCCCGGGAGACCCGGGCGCTCATAAAGAAGCTCTCACGAGAGGGCATGACCATCATGCTCACCACCCACTACATGTTCGAAGCGGACGAGCTCTGCGATCGCCTGGCCATCATCTCCAACGGCGTGATCAAGGGCATAGGCTCCCCCTACTCGATGAAGGACGCCGTGCGCAACGACACCATCATCGAGGTGGAGGCCGGGGAGATAACCCAATCGCAGAAGGAGCAGATGAAGGCCCTCCCAGGAGTATCAGCGGTATCGTTGGAATCGCTCGAGGGCAGGATGATGGCACGTATGGTGGTGATGGATGCTGCCACCCTCATCCCGACGGTGGCGTCTTTATTGGAAGGACAGCGGATAATCAGCATAAAGGTCGACCAGCCCACCTTGGAGGATGCTTACCTCAAGATGGTGAGCGACAAATGATCAACCTGAGGGCTGTGAAGGCGGCGCTGAAGCAGCAGGCCACCCATTTCTTCGTCGATCCCCAATGGGTCATCCCGAGCATAATCGCCCCGTTCATCTTCACCACCGTGACGCTCTTCCTGTTCAGCCACACTGGCGGAGATCTCCTGTTGTACGCTATACTTGGAGGCGGAGTTCTTGGCATGTGGGGGAACACCATACAGAGCAGCAGCTGGTCCATCGGGTACGACCGCATGAACGGGACGCTCGAGGCCATCATGGTCACCCCGACCTCGCTCTCCTCGGTCGTCCTTGGACGCTGTCTCTGGAATTCGTTCATTGGTCTGTTGAACGCCCTGGCCGTGTTCCTGGTGGCGCAGTTCGCATTTGGCATCGATGTAACGCTGCGAGACCCGGCCGGGTTCATCATCGCCCTGGTCCTTACGCTCATCTCGCTTTCGGTCCTGGGAATGGTCTTCGGGGCGTTCTATGTGGTAACGAGGGCCTCTAGCGCCCTGTTCCAGATGCTGGAGTTCCCAGTATATGTCCTGTCGGGGGCGGTCTATTCCCTGGCCATCCTACCGGAATGGACCCGTCCGTTCTCTTACGTGATTCCCGCTACTTGGGGGGCGGAGGCGCTGAAGATAGCCACCTTCACCGGGTATGATTCATTGGGGATAGGGTACTGGGGGGCATTAGCCATACTTGCGTTCACGACCGTCATCTTCTTAGCGCTGTCCCTGCGCCTCTTCACATACCTGGAAGAGAAGGCCAAGGTCAGCGGCACATTGGTGAGGTACTGAGATGTCACGCAACTATCTGGGAGTGAAGGCGTCCGCCCTGGTGGCGATGCGTTCGCAGTTCGCGGTCATCGGACCGGGGCTGTGGCTGCTTCAGATACTTACAACCACCCTGTTCCAGATGTGGTTCTTCGTCCTGGTGAGCGATTTCGCCGATGATCCGACCGCCACCCCGTCCTATGTCGCATTAGGCAACGCGGTCGCCTCCCTTACATACGCCGCTGTGTACGGTGTCTGCATGTCCGCAGGGGCGGAGAAGCACATGGGCACTATGTCCGGCATCATGTCCACGCCCACGCGCGTCTTCTACGTTTTCCTGGGTAAGGGAGTCTATCAGTCCCTGATAGGCATGTTCACCGTCACCATGTCCCTGCTGTTCTCCGTGCTCTTCTTCGGCGTGGACCTCTCGGCGGCCGAGCCGCTCACGCTGGCACTGGTATTGCTGGTGACATGCTTCAGCATGGTGGGGTTCGGCATGATCATCGGCAGCATCGGCGTGTACGTACGCTCGTCCATGGTCCTCGGTTCCATAGTGCTCTATCTAGGACTGCTGCTCTGCGGGGTGAACTTCCCGATATCGTATCTGCCGGACTGGCTGGAGCCGGCCTCGCTGGTGTTCCCGCTCACATACGGGGTGGATGCAGTGAGGGACGTTGCCACCGGAGCTGGCCTGATGGACGTCTCCGGATACCTAGTGGTCATGTTGCTCATCGGCATGGCCTTCTACGTGCTGGCCTATGTCCTGTTCAGTTACTTTGAGAAGCTGGCGCTGAAGCACGGCTCGCTGGACGTGTTCTAGGCTACCAGCGATCGCCCAGATTGCGGACGATGGCATCCAGCAGATCGACCGCCCCCTCCTCGCCCCAGAGGGAGACGTCCCTGATCCGGGCCACTCCACGGTATGGAGGGGATATCTCGATCCCGGGAACGCCGAGGGTGGAGCTGGACATGCATATGTCGTTGCCATCCCCGAACATTATATGGCAGGGCTGCTCGAACATGACCGTGTCCACGGCCTCGGCGAGCCCGTTCCTCTGAAGGTACGCCCTCACCTCCTCCGACCCGCCATCTATACAGTCGACGCAGACCGGGACCATCCCCAGGTATCCGTGCAGGAACTCCAAGAGGCCCAGGACGATGGACGAGCGCGCCCGGATGCTGAAGGTCACCCCTTTCGGAAGCCCGGTGAGGGAGCTGTGCCTTGCCAGCTGGAAAGCGCACCGTTTCTCTTCCCGTCGGATCACATCCAACGCCGGAGAGGAGTCCTTTCCCAGGGCGTCGCATATCTCCTTCACCCAACGGGATGTGCCCTTGAACCCGATAGGCTGCCCCGGCGAGATTCGCACCGCCCCGGTGGTAGTCCTAAGATGATTGGCCACCCTACTGCCCATCTCGGGGTCCAGCACAACGCTCAGCGTTGCCGATTTGGCGGTCGACAGTTCCTTGACCGTGCTGCCAGCGCTGAGGACCGCTCCGACTCTAATACCGCACAAGGAGAGCAGTCGCTTCAGCTGCCTGGTCCCGCCATCCCAGCCATGGTCCATGATGGAGACGCCGACCAGGTTTATCGTTGGCATTCGCTCCGCGGGCAGCAACGGCACCGCGTCCAGCATCTCTATCAGGCAATCCTGGAATCCCTGGCCGAGGCTCTGGCTGAAGGCGCACGTTTCCATGATGGCCACTGGAATGTTCGGATGGGACCGCTGGACTATCCGTTTCAGGTCGTCGCCGATAAGGGCGGCCCCGGGGGAATTAATGACCGTTATCATCGAATGGCCTTTGGAAAGGATGACTGGTATCGCTTCATCCAGCTTCCTTGCCGTGCCCGAGACATAATCCTCGTCCTCCAGGTAGGTGCATGGCACGCGGTGCTGCCCGAAGTAGAACCGGTCAGAGGACCGCAATGGGTCCAGGGAGCCTGAGCGGGGGTAGAGTGCCTCGCACAGCGCCCCGTGATGGAACTTGCATCCGGTCGGTCCGTTCAGCATCACGGCCCCGTCCTTTAATCCCTCAGCGGCCAGCAAGGCACCGGTGAAGGAGTCCGGGGCGATCACAGAGCATCCCTCCAGCCTTCGCGCAATGGTGCCTTCATCAGGGATGCCCATCTTCCCGCTTTGGATATCCCGCTGAGATGCCCGACGTCTGGACACAGCGTGAGCACCTCGTAGTGACAACTGGTGGGCAGGTCCTGCGGGGCATAGGTGCTAAGGACCAGGTCCGGCGCCAATCCCCGAATGTCCTTTTCCCGGTCCTCGGGCGAATAGCCGAAGGTGCGAACGACCCCGCGCAGCTCGGCCCGGGGATGGAAAGGACGGACGTAATCCACGCTGTTCATGGAGGCGTAGAGCATTACCTCCATACCCAGGTCCTTGGCCGTCTCCACCACCCAGTCGGCCTCCTGGTTCAGGGTGAGCATCATCAGCTTGCGCCCCTCGAGATACGGGCGCAGCTTCTCCGCCCTCTGCCAATAGTCGACCTCCAGCTCATCGGACAATTCCTTGGCCTCGGCCTCTCGGTCCAGCGTCCGGCCGAGCTCGCCGAGCCATTCCTTGGTATCGCTCAGGCCGAAGGGGAACGCCTTGTCCAAGAACCTCATCCCCATCTCGTTGCCCAGCAGCTCCCGGAGCACCCAGCAGTAATGGTCGTCGAAGGCCGGGAGGCATATGCTGCCGCGCTTGAAGGTGCGCACCCGTTCCACGTCCGTGTCGAAAAGGTAGCGGCAGTGCACCTCCTGGCCCAGCCGGGAGAGCATTCCGCTGACCGTGAGCATGTTGTCCGCGGAGTTGGAAGCGATGGACTTCTCCCCTACGATGTTGACCTTGCCCTCGATCGCCGTCTCTTTGGGATCGATGAGGTCCCTGACTGCAACGCAGGCGTTGATTATCCCCTGCATGTAGTCCCCGGTGATGTTGCCGTCCGTCGGCACGGGCACTATTGGTATCTTCGGGTGATCCTGCGAGAGCGATGATATCATGCGGGTCAGGTCCTCCCCGATTATCCCGGAGGCGCAGGTGGTCAGCAGGAATAGGGCCTTCGGTCCGCCATCCAGCAGCTCACGGGCCTTCTTTTCCAATTCGTTCGTTCCTCCAAATACCATCTGTCCGTCGTCCATGTCGCTGATGGCCAGTCCGGGAAAGAGAAGACCTTTTAACTTCTTACCGCGCGACTCGAATGCTCGGCGGCCAGCGGACGACAGGTTGCCTCCGACGATATAACCGCAGGAGCGGGGACCGTGGACCAACGTCATCGCGTCCTTGATCTGTACCGTGGCGGACACCGCTCCGGCCAACGCGCATCCGAAAAGGATGCTGTGGGAATTGACGGATTGCGAATAGAACGGCAGCTCGGCCCGCTTCCGGACCTGTGAGCATTGCTCATCCTTTTTTTCGACAGGACGTGCTTGAGCGCTCCTGCCCAGTACCTGGAGCTCCAGCTCGCCGTCGGAGAGAGGGAGCGCCAGATGCAGTTCGGGTGAGGACGTTAGAAAAGAGGCAAGTCCGCGGAACGTCTCGGCAAGGACCGAACCTGGTGCGTGCTCCAGCACCGTCCTTCCTTGGGATTCCGCCTGCAGTATCAGTTCTGAGCGGGGTATGCGCGCCACTATCGGAAGACCGACCGAACTGGCGAAACGTTCCACCCGTTGGTCCTCGCCCTCCATGCCCCGGGCGTTCAGGACTATGCCCAGTACCCTGGGGCCGTCCTTATCGAAGGACCTTACACCCCGGAGGATGTTGTTGGCGGCATAGATGGACATGTACTCCCCGGACGTGACCAGCAACACCGCATCAGCATGCTCCCGGCGGAGGGGTACAGCAAAACCACCGCACACGACATCACCGAGCACGTCGTAGATCACAACGTCATAATCTTCCAGCGTGAGTCCCGCCGCCTTGAGCGCCTCGAACGTGGCCAATATGCCCCTTCCGGCGCAGCCCACTCCAGGTTCGGGCCCGCCCGCTTCCACACAGTCCACACCGGCGAAGCCGGTCGTGATCATATCGCCGAGGTTCGGAACGCCTGTCCGGGCGCGCAGCTGGTCCAGGACCGTGGTCTGCGCCGAGCGGAGCACCATCCTGGTAGAGTCGTGCTTGGGATCGCACCCTATCTGAAGCACCTTGCTTCCACCGATCGCTAATGAAACGGACAGGTTGGCGCAAACGGTCGATTTCCCGATGCCCCCCTTCCCATAGACGGCGAGCCTCATCGCCCCCGACACCGACGGATGCGATTATAATCCTACTGCTGGATGGATGGTAGCCATCCAACTGACCCGTCATAAAAGGCCGAGTATGATCAGCACGATGCCTGCGATGGTATATGGTAGGAACGAACCTCTTACCTCACCCTGTATCAGCATCCTAACGTTTCGGCGCAAGCCATTCTTGGACCATAGTGCTTGCACGACCGTCGCCAGGACGAACGTTCCGACCAAGGAGATGACCAGCGAGTAGGTAGTGCTCTCTATGAAATGCAGCATCCACATCGCAGCGATCAGGGCCATGGAGCCGAGCATGGCCAGCCAGGCCCACGCAGGACGCCCCTTCTTGCGGCTGGCGTCAGCATACATCTTGGCCCACCTTGGCGGGAAGACCCGGATGGACAGCAAAAGCAGTATGCTGAACGCGCCCAGGAAAACGCTGATGGCCGAGATATGGTCCATGCCCAAATATTTGAGAAAGATTATTTTAAATCTTGCCTGGGACCGTCCTTGCGCACGATGCTTATGTCCCTCACCGGCAGCCAGTCATCGATGGAATGGAAGGCGCGGCGGGTGAAGTGGAAGGGTGGTACCTCCTCGTACCGGGCGATGTTGACCAGGACGAGGTAGCGCTTACCGGCCATGTTCTGGAACTGCTTCTGAGAGAGCCATAACGCCTTTCGATGCTTTCCCAGTATGGCCACGCTCTCATCGTGCGTGAGCTTCGGAGAATCGAATACGCGCGTGACCGTCCCCCGTCCGTGAATGATCTGTTTACCGTCGTTCTCGGTGAAGTACAGCGTATCGCCTACTGAGACCTTCCCGTAAGGCATGCGCCGTCCCATGGCGGCCCGTCCGACCATGGTCTTATCGCCGCGGCGCAGCGCTTCCAAGGCGCCGGCCGGTCTATCTACGTAGACTATGTGGTCCATTCCATCGAGGACATGCAAGAACGAACTTAATTGATTTTGCCATAACGTCTGTGGAAACCTAAAAATCGCCAGTCGCCCTTCCCTCGTTCATGTGCCTGGTACCGGACCATGAGATAGAGAAGATGATGCACGATGGTTTGTTAGTGATAACTAACTACTCTGCCAACGGGCTGACGCCGAACGGCTATGACCTTAGAGTGGCCGAGGTCCGTCTGGAAGGCGGGGAGAGCATCACGTCCGGAACGGCCATCATACCGCCTGGAAAGCTGTTCTTCGTCTCCACCATGGAGCGCGTGGAACTGCCGAACGACCTAGCGGCGCAGCTGTGGACCAGGACCTCCTGGTTGCGGAAAGGGTTGCTCATGGGACTGGGGAAGATAGACGCGGGGTTCCATGGCACGTTGACGTTCAGCGGGTTCAACGCCTCATCGGAACCGGTGGAACTGCCGTTGGGAAGCCGCATGGTGCAGATGGTGCTGGAAAGGATGCATTCTCCGGTGGAACGCACCTACGAGAAGCGCAGCGGACATTACCAGGGACAGCAGGGGATAACGTTAAAGCCAGCCGACAAGAAGTAGGTCGGCCGAGAACACTGACGCCGATGGTGAGTAGGTCTTGAGCTCCTCGCTCCTGACCACCCTCAGTTCCACGCACATGCCCCTGGCCTGCTGCACCAGTTCGTCCAGGACAGACTGGAACTCGTCCTTCTCGCAGATGTGATAGAAGTGCATCACCCCGCCGAGGTTCAATCTCGTCAGGGCGTCGGCGAAGAAGTCCTTGGCGGAATGAGGCAGGTTCATTATGACCCGGTCGGCGCATGGAAGATCGAACACCCATTGGCGGGCGTCGCCCTCCAGCGGGACGACGTTGCTGACCTTGTTAAGTCGGATGTTCTCCTGCATCAGCTGCACCGCTTCGGCATTAAGATCGATGGCGAACACCTGCGCCGGACGGGCGTGCTTGGCGATCATTATGGCGAAAGGACCGACGCCGGAGAACATGTCGACCACCGTCTCGCCGTCCCTTACCAGCTGAACGATGCGATTGCGTTCGTTCGACAGGCGCGGATTGAAGTAAGCTTTCCGCGGGTCCACCTTGAAGCGCAGACCGTACTCGGTGTGGACGGTACTGCTGTCATCTACTCCGGCGATCACTTCCAGGTCGCGCACGCGCAGCTCTCCGGCCACGCCGTGGTCCATGAAGACCGAGCGCAATCGGGGGAACGCCTCCATCATTGCCTTGCCGACGTTCTCCGCGTACGGAAGAAGCTCGTCGGGCAGGCGGACGATGGCGATGTCCCCGAGAGTGTCAAAGGATGTGGGCAGCAGGTCCCTCAGCGCATCTGGCACCTCGCATAGTGCCTTATAATCTCGTTCCTCCTTCTCCCTGCCGCGGAAGTCCCGTTCCTCCACGATATGACCTCCTGGCACCGAGGTTATTGGCAGGTAAAGGAAATCCCCGTCCTTGTCGACGTAGAGCGATTGGTCCAGCAGACCGTCCTCTAAAAGCTTTTTACGGACGGACTCTCCTTTCCCCTTCCGGACCTTGATGCACAGGGAACGCACGGTGTTGCCATGGGAGAATTGATATTTGTTGGTTTAGGGTTGGGCGGCGTGGACGATCTGAGCGCCAGGGCCATCCGTACGTTGAAGGAGTGCGACCAAGTGTACGGGGAGTTCTACACGTCCAAGCTCATCGATTCCACACCGGATGACCTGGAGGCGCTGATCGGGAAGAAGATAATCCGTCTGTCCAGGAAGGAGGTCGAGGAGGAGGAGACAGTGGTCGACGCTGCCAAGAAAGGAAAGGTGGCGTTCGTGACGGCCGGGGACACCATGGCCGCCACCACGCATGTTGACCTCAAGATACGGGCGGAGGAGGAGGGCGTGAGCACGGACCTCATCCACGGCATCTCCATATTCACCGCCTGCTCATCGGCACTGGGGCTCCAGCCATACAAGTTCGGAAGGACCGTCACCATTCCTTTCCCGGAACCGGGATATACACCGCTCTCCCCATATGAGAACATATACGATAACTGGTCCCGGGGATTGCACACGCTGGTGCTTCTGGACATCCGTGAGGAGGAAGGACGCTACATGACCGCCAACCAAGCGGTACAATGGCTGATGGACGCGGAGAAGGCCAAGGGACTGGGCATGATAACGGAAAAGACCATCATCTGCGCCGCCGCCCGCGTCGGTTCCCGTACGCAGAAGGTAGCGGCCAACTATCCCCAGAAGATGCTGGTGGAGGACATG
Organism: Methanomassiliicoccales archaeon; assembly: GCA_028682895.1. Classification (GTDB taxonomy): domain Archaea; phylum Thermoplasmatota; class Thermoplasmata; order Methanomassiliicoccales; family UBA472; genus UBA472. Next base: position 2,417 of record JAJRAK010000051.1, on the reverse strand, counting down.
GGACCGCCGCTACATGCCGTCGTGGTCCCGGGAAAGCTGCATTTCATAGAAGCATACGCATTGGCCAAGTTCGCCGGGGCGCCCGAGGACATCATAGAGGATTGAAACGTTCGAGCCCTTGGTCGGTCATTATGGGAGCATCCATCCTGCCTGAACTGAATTAGTAATAATTACTAATATGGGATATCAACATTACTTATCAGTAATCATTCCTAATACATAGGAACGATGCATCCAACCAGGACCACTGGAAGGATGAGTGGGGGGATCACGTGGAAAAAGGTAGACCGACTTTCCCGTTCGCGGCCATCGTAGGACAGGAGGATATGAAGGAGGCCCTCCTTCTGAACATAGTTTATCCGATGATCGGCGGAGTACTGATCAGAGGGGAGAAAGGAACGGCGAAATCTACCGCCGTCAGGTCACTGGTGGACATCCTTCCAAAAAGGACTGTGGTGGCTGGATGCCCGTTCAGATGCACTTGGGAAGATAGTGACCATTACTGCCCATTCTGCCAGGAAAGGGTCGCATCGGGAGAGCAGCTGGGGAAGGAGGAGGTTTCGATGAAGGTGGTCGAACTGCCCTTGAACGCCACCGAGGACCGAGTGGCCGGTACGCTGGATATCGAACATGCCATCAAGACCGGGAGAAAGAAGTTCGAACCTGGATTGCTGGCCGCCGCCAACGGCAACATACTCTATGTGGACGAGGTCAATCTGCTGGACGATCATATCGTCGACCTTCTGCTCGATGCGGCCGCCATGGGCATCAATTATGTTGAAAGGGAGGGAATATCGTTCGCCCATCCGGCCAGGTTCATACTGGTCGGAACGATGAACCCGGAGGAGGGAGAGCTTAGACCGCAGCTCCTTGACCGTTTCGGGCTCACTGTGGACGTCAGCGGGGACATGGACACCACCAAGCGGAAGGAGGTGGTAGAGAGACGCATCTCCTTCGAAAGGGACCCGAAGCGGTTCCTTACAGATTATGCCCCGGAGGAGCAGAGGATCAGAGATGACATCGTCTCCGCCCAGGAGATAATGGGGCGCTCCATGCCTACAGATGATGTGCTGGAAATGGCCGTTCAGATCTGCGTGCACCTCGGAGTGGACGGGCACCGGGCGGACCTCACCCTTGTGAAGGCCGCCATGGCCTCGGCCGCATTAAGAGGGAGGGAGAATGTATGTCGGGAGGATGTCCATAAGGTCGCGTGCATGGTCCTGCCACATCGCATGCGCAGGACGCCGTTCGAGGACGGCAAACTGGACATGAAGGCTTTGGACACATGGATGCGCACGAGGTTCGATCTGTGACCATCCCGACATTTCCATTCACTGGCGTGGTCGGGAACGACATGGTCAAGAAGGGGCTCCTTGCAGCGATGGTCTCCCCGAACGTCACCGGTGTGCTCATCAGAGGAGGTACCGGCACCGCCAAGACCACACTGGTGCGCGGGATGACCGGGCTCGTGCCTGGTATGGAGGTGGTCAACCTGCCCCTGAACGTCACGGAGGAGCAGATGACCGGAGGGCTCGATCTTGAAGCAGCCCTAATCGAGGGAAAGGTGCACAACTTCCAAGGATTGCTGAGGCGCGCCCATGGTCATATCCTATATGCGGATGAGATCAACCTGCTACCGGAGAAGATGGTCCATCTGATGACCCAGGACCGCTCAGCGCCGAGGGGCATGGACGGAGGGCACGGTGAAGATGTCCCCTTCATCATGATCGGGACCATGGACCCAGAGGAGGGCGATCTCTCACCGCATTTGATGGACCGGTTCGACATAATCGTGGACGTACCAACGACCTCTGACCTTGGTTCCAGGAAGGAGATACTGAGGAGGGGGATGGAGTTCATCATGGACCCGTCCGGCCTATGTAGACAATTCTCCGCCGAGGAGGGACGCCTCCGAAAGCAGATAATCGAGGCCAGGGACCTATTAAGATACGTCAGCCTGTCCCCCGGCCACGCGGAGACCATAGCCCAGCTCGTCCATGATCTGGGCGTCGAGGGGAGCAGAGGCGAGATCGCCGTGGCCAGGACATCCATGGCCTTGACGGCTTTGGACGGACGGGAGGAGGTGACAGTTGACGATATCAAGGTGGCGGCCTCGCTCTGCCTGGGACACCGCCGGCGCATCTCCAGGGAAGAGAACGGTAAGAATGAGACCGACCTGGGGGATGACCCTGCGGGGGGTTCCGCTGACAGTGAACCGGTCGAGGCCAAGACCGGGGAGGGCAAGGGCTCGGCGACCTTCGGACCATCGGCCCCAGATAGGGTGCTTCCCATCGGTAAAGGTCCGGAACTGACCGAGATGTTCGCTCAGGACCAAGGACCTGTCCGATCGCGCAAGTACCTGGATGGAAAACGGTACCGGGTCATATCCGAGACCGGGAAGGGCAGATACATCGCTT
>JAJRAK010000050.1 GCA_028682895.1 Methanomassiliicoccales archaeon | reverse complement strand
GGCCGAGAAGCTCTCCTTGTCAACCTTGACCGTGATGTACGCCACCCGGTTGTCCTCTATCGTCTGGTATATCGAGTACGATAAGGCCGACGCAGCAATAATTATGATGGCGACGACCAGTGCCAGATACTTCCTCTTGATCCTCATCCGCACCCTTCCCTCACCGAACGCCCGGCAGGCCTCGGTCCCCGGCCCCAGTTGAGACTGGGATATTATAAAACTAACGAACGAAACGCAGGCCGCGAGAATGTCCGTACCTTAACGAATGGGGCGCTACCGGAACAGGCCCCGTTGCTAAGAACAGTCGGATCCCCTATCGTTCCTTCTCCAGTACGATGTTACCGCTGAGCAGGTTTATCTCCTTCACGCGCACGTCACGGAACTCCAGGCGTTCGCCGACATCGTCCAGGATGACCAGCAGGTCATCGTCCTTGGTGAGGCGGACGGCGTTCCGCACCAGTTCCAATACGCCCTCGTTGGTGGACATGTAGACGGTGACACCGCTCATGATGTCGGAATGGACGTCAACGGATTAAACCGTTCGTTCAGGCGAACTTCCATTGGGCATACTTTCCCCGCTTCTTCGTCGGCGGGACGATCGCTCCCTGCATGGTGAAGATGTAACGGACGGGAACGCGCTTGCGCGGGCCGGTCCAGTAGGGGCACTTCGTGCACTTGAAGCCCAGCTCCACCTTCTGGTCGTCGAGGGTCTGATTGTGCAGCTCCTCCGTAGGCGATAGGCAGACGGGGCATCGTCCCTTGTGGCTCGGCTCTCGCGTCTCGCGGTACTGGATGACGACGCGGGCCAGGTTCCGGTGCAATGCCATGCGCCGTAACCGCACCTCCCCCACCTTATAATCAGGGCTCTTCTTCTTCAGGTCCTCGAGCACAAGCTCGGTGAACTGCCGCTGGGAGGGAATGCTCTGCTGCTCCCTTATGATCCGTCGGATGGAGTCCTCAAGGACCTTGGCCGGGGGTATGCGGTAGGCCATCCGGTTCGAATTGAAATGTGGGTACTCAAAACTTTGCTAGACATGCCCGATGCATGTTGTTCGCAGGCGAAGAAAATGATGAGCGCACTCGAAAGGATTTCAAAATTCATAAGGTCCGGGACGTTAGAAGTCCCCGCGCAGAGCGCAGAAAGCTTGCTAACGTCCTGATGGACCTTACTGCGGGCTCTCCCGATCCCGTTGAGCTGACGAAGGGACGATGATATTTGAACATATCCATCGGCGTCCAAAGAAGTGATGTTCTAGCGTTCAAGACGGCAGAAAATTGTATTATCGACGCACACGATTGCCTTCAAGGTTCAACGCATGAAGAGGAGCAAGGTCGTCATCATGGGGGCCGCGGGGCGCGACTTCCACAACTTCAATACCTATTTCCGCGATAACGAGCAGTACGAGGTGGTGGCATTCACCGCCACTCAGGTCCCTAACATAGACGACCGTTGCTATCCTGCGGCGCTGGCCGGTTCGCTGTATCCGCAGGGGATACCGATACTGCCAGAAGAAGAGCTGCCGGCGATCATAAGGAAGAACAAGGTCGACCAGGTGATCTTCGCCTACAGCGACATCTCGCACGCCGAGCTGATGCACAAGGCATCATGGGTGCTCGCCTGCGGGGCCGACTTCCGTTTCATGGGCAACAGCCTGATCACGCTCCGGGCGAACATTCCAGTGATAACCGTATGCGCCGTGCGCACCGGCGCCGGTAAGACCCAGACCACCAGGCGCGTCTGCGCCATCCTTCGTCAGCGCGGTCTGCGCGTCGTCGTGGTACGCCACCCAATGCCCTATGGCGACCTGACCGGGAAGGTCGTTCTTCGGTTCGCTAACATGGCCGACCTGGAGGCGCAGGACTGTTCCATAGAGGAACGGGAGGAGTACGAGCCGCTCATCGAGAACGGCATCATCGTCTATTCCGGCGTTGATTCGGAGAAAGTACTGAGGGAGGCGGAGAAGGATGCGGACGTCATCGTCTGGGACGGCGGTCATAACGACCTGCCGTTCTTCGAGAGCAACCTGCACATCGTGGTCGCCGACCCGCATCGCCCCGGGCACGAGATATCGTACCACCCGGGCGAGGTGAATTTGCGTCTCGCCAACGTCATCATAATCAACAAGGTTCAGACGGCCGACCGGCGCAACATACTGAAGGTCAAGGAGAACATCGCCAAGTACAATCCGAAGGCGATCGTCATCGAAGCGGCGTCGCCGATAAAGGTCGACGACCCGTCGATGGTGAAAGGTAAAAGGGCGTTAGTGGTCGAGGACGGCTCCACGCTCATAAGGGGCGACATGGCCTTCGGGGCCGGGACGATAGCCGCAGAGGACAACTGGGCCCTGGACATAATCGACCCGCGTCCGTATGCTGTCGGTTCGGTGAAGGAGCTGTACGCCAAGTACAGGCACCTCGGTCCGATACTTCCGGCCATGGGTTACACGGACGCTCAGATCAAGGACATGGAGGAGACAATCAACAACGCCGACTGCGACGTTGTCGTCTCCGCCGCCGGGGTCGACCTGAAGCGGATCATGAACGTCAACAAGCCGGTGGTCCGCGTCCGATACGAACTGGCAGAGATAGGGCATCCCAACCTGGAGGACATCATCGACGAGGAGCTCGGTCCGGTGCTCTTCGCCTGCCACGACGACACGTGCAAGCTGAAGTGATCACTTCTTGCGGTCCCTCAGCCAGTCTATGTCGTCCAAGGCCTGCTGCTCCGTCTCGTAGATACCGGCCTGGCGGCCCATCTCCACCGCGAACTCGGCGTAGGCCTGGCCCTTGCCGGTGATGATGTTGCCGTCCACGGTCACGTGCTCGTTTGTGAAGATGGCCTTGGAGAACATATCCCCCGGTTCGTCCAGGCTGTGCGTGCACCTGCGTCCGTCAAGGACGCCGGCATAGGCCAGCCAGCGAGGCCCGCCGCAGATGGCGGCTATCTTGCCGCCCCTCTTGTTCACCGCCCTTATCAACGATACCAGCGCCTCGACCTTTTGCTTCTTGGCCGGGTCGTTGATGTGGTCCAGAGGATGTCCTCCCGGGATGACCAGCAGGTCGACGTCCTTCGGGTCCACTTCGGTGATGTCCTTGTCGACGACGGTCCAGAGGTTCTCCAAGGAACGGCACGGTTCTTTTCCGAAACCGACCGTGGCCGTCCTCTTGTTCATCAGGTTGTTCGCTACGAACACCAGCTCGAAGCCGGCGTAGCCATCATAGAGGAAATAGAAGATGCGGGGCGCCTCTGTCATGCAGGAAATGATGTGAGCGCGAATACAAATCGGTTACTGCTCCCTTATAGCAATGGCGGTTTTCCTTCGCGTATCATCGGCGCGGCCTTCTTCATGCGCCGATCGCGCGTTTCCTGGCTCTTGGCGGATAGGATGTACATGGAATACTGTTTCCGGTGAGATGCTGGAAGCGCCTCGAAAGCTTCTCTGGTCACAGGGTCGTCCTGGAACAGGAGGTCGATGGCCTCCTCTCTGATATGGTCCTCAGGGACGGTGCTCTTTCGTTCAAGAGCATCGCTCAGTGCTTTCATCCCAGCATCGGTCATCCGTCCCTCGGAGATCAGACGTCGCACTATGTTCAGGTTAACGGCAGACCATTGGCTCTTCGGTCGTCGGGGGCTGAACTTGCGGACGTAGCTGGAGTCGTCCACCTTCTTGAGGATGCTGTCGATCCAGCCGTACATGAGGGCGATCTCCAGCGCTTCCTTGTACACTATGCATTCCTTGCCGGTGCTGACCCTGTGGTAAAGCATCCAGATGCCCTGGGGCGTATCATGGTTCTTGGCCAGCCACGCTTCCCATTCCCGGGCGTCATGGAAGAGCATGGTCTCGATGGCCACCTTCTTATTCGAGCTCATGTATCATCTCATCTCCATCCTCTCGATCGCTGCTCTTTCCTGACCGCATCGCCGAGCCGGGAGAAGCGTCCTTTCACCACGACCCTCTCGATCTGCCACCCCTTGCAGAACGGGCATCCCTCTGGCCTGAGCTCGTTGTCGATCTCGAAGTCACGGCCGCAGGCACAATGCCAGATGATCTTTCGTTCCATGTTCCCGCATCATCATTGGCGGCAGGCGATTTATTCATATCCCTATCATTCCCATGAAATGCTCATGAGCGAGGTCAGGAAGGTGAAGAGGGTCATCACCGGACAACGAACGAGCGATGGTGCCGGCGTCAAGCTCACCAGGATGTTCGGTCAGGACGAGACGACCATGATGGACCCGTTCCTCATGCTCGATCACTTCGGCTCCGACCGTCCCGAGGACTACATGGCCGGGTTCCCGATGCACCCTCACCGTGGCATCGAGACCGTCACTTACATGATGGAGGGGCGGGTCGACCACCGGGACAGCATGGGGAACGAGGGGACCATCGGTCCGGGAGACCTGCAATGGATGACCGCCGGGAGCGGGATACTGCACGAGGAGATGCCCTACGACACCGGAGGGCCGATGAAAGGGTTCCAGCTGTGGGTCAACTTGCCGAAGGCTAGCAAGATGACGGCCCCGAAGTACCGGGGCATTGTAAAGGACGACATCCCAGTGGTGGACCTGGGGGCAGGCTCATCGGTGAAGGTGATCGCCGGGGACTTCGACGGGACGAAAGGAGCGGTGAGCGAACTGGCGGTGGACGTCGGCTATTATGACGTCGGCCTGATGCCGCGGACGGTCATCGAGTATGAGGTGCCGCGCTCGAAGAACGCCTTCGCCGTGGTGTACGACGGGGAGATCATGGTCGGTGAGGAGAGAAAGAAGGTGAGGTCCGAGGAGCTGGCGGTGCTGGGAGCCGGGGACAGGGCTGTTGCCGAGGTAGGAAGCAGACCGGCCAAGTTCCTCTTCGTGTCCGGCACGCCTCTGCGGGAACCGATAGCTTGGGGCGGCCCTATCGTGATGAACACCGATGAGGAGCTGAGACTGGCCTCCGACGAGCTGAGGAAGGGGACGTTCATTAAGGATGCCAGATGAACGTCAGGAAGTGATGATGTCTCCTTCTCTTTCTTCCTCATCATTGGCAAATTTATTATGGTGAGTCCGCCATCGCCGGAGCACGCGGGGGTAGCCAAGCTTGGCCAACGGCGCAGGACTTAAGATTCTGTCCTTAGTGGTTCAAGGGTTCGAATCCCTTCCCCCGCACCATCAAGCGTAGCCAGCTATCCATTTTTTATTTTCAATCAGAGGGTTTTTGACATCTGGCATCGAGCCAGCGTCCTGAGCCGAGGCGTTCCCGCCCCAG
>JAJRAK010000006.1 GCA_028682895.1 Methanomassiliicoccales archaeon | reverse complement strand
CCCAGGTCGCGCATCCACTCGAACAGGTAGAACAGGTCCGTGCGGCGGTTGCGGATCTCGGCCATGGTCTCCAGCACCTCCATGGAGTCGACCACCAGGATGTCGAACTTAAGGTTCTCCCGTAGGTTGGTGATGTATGTCTTGAACACCTGCATCCATGATGTGCCACCGGATATCTCCTTGAGCTTCTTGCGGATGATGGCCAGATCGAGGACGTGTACCAGGTCCTTCACCTTGTCCGTGTCCATCCCCATCTTCTCCATCTGTCGCAGAAGGCTGTCGCGGCTCTGTTCCAGGGTGACGTACACAGACACCAGCTTGGACTCCAGGGCATGGTTGTAGAGCATGTAATAGGTAAGGGAGGACTTCATCGTACCTGGCGTACCGGCCACGAGCACCGTATGCCCCTGCGGGATACCGCCCTCTAGGATCCTGTCGAAGCCCTCTATGAACGTCTTTAACCTCTTATCGCCCGTTTCCATGCCATTGATCCCTGCCTATCGTTTGGACAGGGTTCCATGGCCTTATGCCGTATTAAAATCTCCGCGGTGGATATCAGATGCCGCGAAGTATGACCTTGCGTACGTACTTGCGCGCGGTCTCGGCCATCCCTAGCATCTCCCCTTCGCTGTAGGGGGACACCTGGCTCAGTCGTTTGTCCAAGGTCCGGTCGTTCTTGAACTGCTGTAGCGCGTACTTCTTGGCCCCGCCGATGAAGGCGGCCATGCGCTCGATGTCCGCCGGGCTCAGGTAGTGGGGCACCACCGTGGTACGGAACTCGTGGTCGATGCCGGAGGTCATGAGCAGGTGGATGGAGCGCTTGATCGCCTCGAGGTCCACCTCCGTCCCGACCATCTGTGAATACTGATGGTCCAGCGGTGCCTTGAGGTCCATGGCCACGAAGTCCAGGAGCTTGGAGCGGATGAGGTCCTCGAGCACGTCGGGGTCCGTCCCGTTCGTGTCCAGCTTGACCTTGAGGCCCAGGGCCCGTATCTTCTTTATGAGCTCGGGAAGGTCCTCGTTCAACGTAGGTTCCCCGCCGGTGATGACCACCCCGTCCAGGAAATCACAGTTATCGCGCAGATAGTCCTCGACCATCTCCCATGGCACCTCGTCCACCTCAGCGGTGGTCGAGACCAGGTCCGGGTTGTGGCAGAAGGGACAGCGCAGGTTGCACCCCTGAAGGTAGACGGTGGTGGCGACCATTCCGTCCCAATCGAGCAAAGATGTCTTGGCAAAACCGACTATCCTGGCGAGCATCGGGGATGTGGATGGTAGCGTCCTGCTAATAATCCTATTCCCTGCGGTGCTCATTCGTCCTTGATCGTAACGATGTCACCATGGACCTTGGCCTTCATGTGACCGCCGGGACCCCCTCTCTCCTCGCGCGCCTTGTCCACGCAGTCCTCGTTCTCACAGACGAAGGCGGCGAACACGTACTGCTTGGACGGGCGTCCGCATATCTGGCAAGGATACTTCTCGAAGTCCATGATGATGGCCACAGTATGCGTTCCATAAAATCCTTTCGAAATTTTCTTAAGCAAGTACTATCATGAATATCGCAGGGAAGGTCCGATGTCCTACTGTTCAAAATGCGGTAGCTTGGCCAAGGAGGGCGCTTCGTTCTGCGATCGCTGCGGCGCTCCCTTGGGGGGAGGGTTCCAGAGCTATAGCCAGGGGAACCAGGCCACGGTCTCGTACACTTGGAAGAAGAACGAGAAGGAGCCGATACTGGCCATCATCCTATCGGTGATCATACCCGGTGTGGGGCAGATGTACTGCGGCAAGGTCGGCAGGGGCATAGCGATATTGCTGGTGCTCGGGCTGATGAGCGTGGTCTCCATCGTCCCTCTGCTCTTCATCACAGATCCGGAGGACTTCGATTTCGCCGGATTCATGGCCCTGAACATCCTCATCTCAGTGGTCTTGCTGATCATCTACATCTGGCAGATATATGACGCCTACCGTTGCGCCGAATCGTGCAACGAGGCACCGGTCCCGAACCGGTACTGATCACTCCACGATGTGCAGGGAGAAAGATGATGCTGACGCGGAATGAGTGAGCGCGCCCATGGAGATCACGTCGGCGTACATGGCGTAGCCCTTGGCGTTCTTCGGCGATATCCCGCCGCTGACCTCTACCGTGATCTTCTGGTCGATGGCCTTGATGGCGACATAGCATTCCTTGGCCTGGGGCGGCGTCATATTGTCCAGCATTATGATGTCCGCTGACGCCCTGGCGGCCTCCTGGGCCTGCTCCAGCGTCTCCACCTCCACCTCGACCTTCTTGCCGAAGGAGTGCGCTTGCGCCTTGCGCACGGCGCGGAAGACGCTTCCAACCACCGTAAGATGGTTGTCCTTGATCAGGAAGGCATCGTCCAGACCGAAGCGGTGCGGGTCGCCGCCCCCCAGTCGCACGGCCTTCTTCTCAAAGCGTCGGAAACCTGGGGTGGTCTTTCTGGTGGCCGCTATGATGACGTTCGGGTTGACCTTCCTGCAGGAAACGACCACCTGGTCAGTGAGCGTGGCGATGCCGCTCATGCGCATGATGAAGTTCAACGCCAGGCGCTCCCCGGCCAGTATGCCCTTCAACGGTCCCCTGACCTCCAGGACCTTCTGTCCGTCCGTCACCTGCTCGCCGTCCTTGGCCAGGGTGATGCACTGGCATCCGGTGCGGCGGAACACCTCCACCGCCTCCTCCATGCCTGCCAGGACACCTTTCTGCTGAGAGGTGATGATGGCCAAACCGTCGCGGTCGTCCACCAGGGCCTGCGAGGTTATGTCGCCTTCCCCGATGTCCTCCTGCAGATAGAGGTCGAAGAGGTCCATGGCCGTCAGCTCCTTGACCGCCGTTCCTGCGGTCACACCTCGAAGGTGGTCCCGCTGGTGGGCATGAACACTTCGAAGTCCCCTTCCAGGTCCTGTGCCAGCTCCTCACGGTTGTCGGAGTGCATGAGCACGACCTTCTCCGGCTCGCAGCCGTGGATGAACTTCAGCAGCTCGTCGTGGTCCGCGTGCGCCGACAGATCGAAAGTCATGAGCTCGCAATTGACCTTCATCAGCCCTTCGCGCGTCTCCACCATGCCCTTCTCCAGCAGCATCCTGCCATTGGAGTTCTCTGCCTGGTATCCCACCATCATGACCGCGCTCTTGGCGTTGTCCTTCTGGTCGTTCAGATAGTGCAGGACCGGGCCTCCGTCCAGCATGCCGCTGGTGGTGATGATGACCTGCCCCTGCCTCGCCTTGTCGCGGGTGGAGGCGGTGCGTACGGGATTGAACTTGCGCTTGGCCGCCTTGAAGTCCTTTATGCTGCGCAGGTAATCGGGATGGTCGGCGTAGTAGCCGTTCACGGTCTTGCCCATGCCATCGACCCACATGTCCAGGTGTAGGTCCTTCAGTATGAGCATTACCTCCTGCATCCTGCCGACGGCGAAGCAAGGGATGATAGCTGTACCGCCGCGCTCCACGACCTCGCGGACCTTCTGCTGGAGAAGTGCCTCGGTCTTCGGACGGGCTGGATGGTTCCTGCCAGCGTACGTCGCCTCTATCACAAGGTTGTCGCACTTGACCGGCTTCGCCCCGTAGGTGAGCCTGGTGTTCTGGGTGTGCAGGTCGCCGGTGAAGAGCGTGGTCTCCCTTCCCTTTATCTCGTACATCTGCGCCCCGGGGATATGTCCGGCCGAGTGCGAGACGATCTCAAGCCCGGCGATGGAGCGCGTCTCCCCAACGGAGAACGAGCGGTAGTTCTGCCACACCTTCTTGACATCGTTGTCGCCGTAGCCCAGTACGCCACTGTACCCCTCGGCCTTGGCTATCTTGATCGAATCGAAGAACAGCAGGGACGATATGTTCATGGTCAGGTCGTTGCAATAGACATCGCAATCGGTCTCCTGGACCAGCCGGGGCACCGCGCCGCTGTGGTCCAGGTGGGAATGGGTGATGAACACCCCGTCCACGTCAGGGGATGGCATTGGGAACTCCGGAGGTTCCTTCTTGACCAACCTCAGCCCATATTCGAACATCAAGTTCGCGCCCTCGTTCTCGACAAGCATGCCTAGCTTGCCGACTATCTCGGCGCCGCCTAGGAATTTTAGTTTCATCTCTCTTCTACCTCTTTTGTTTATGATATTTTGGACAGTGATGTCATTCGCCCAGGAGCTGCACGATCAGCTCGCGCTTCCTTTCCCGGACGTCCAGCTCTATGAGCGCTACCTGCTGCCATTCCCCCCGGGTCAGACGTCCTTCGTCGAAGGGAAGGGACACCGAGGAGCCGAGGAAGGTCGACCGGACGTGCGATCGCCCGTTCCCGTCCCCCCACCTCTTGTCATGTTGGTAATCTATGTTTGAAGGGAAGTTCCTTTGCATGGCCCGGGAGATGTCCTCCCTCAGACCAGGCTCGTTCTCCATTGTGACCACCGCCGCGGTGGAATGGGGCGTGAACACCAGGGCCATCCCCTGCCTCATGCCCGATCCTGCGACGGTGCTCTCTATCATTTCAGTGACGTCCACGACGTCCCCCTCACCCTTGGTATCGATGGTGATGGTCCTACGGAACGCTCCCATTAGCTCGTTCGGGCTCTACTTCAAATGCGTATATACTGATTTCGGTCAGAAATCTGGAACGCCGGTGATGTCGGTACCCTTTTCTTTTATTCCGATGGATGATACGTACATATCACTTTTATACGCATCCAAGGGATTCGTTCCTGATGGTCGATACTGCTGTTACCCTCGATGCAGGGGGAGCTATGATCAACGACAAGATCTGGATCATCTCCACCTACAGGGTTCAGCTCATAAAGATGGGGATCGAGAAGGCCGGTTCGGTGAACGAACTGGGCCGACAGATGGGGTATCGATCCCGGGTACATCCTGGTTGGAGCGTAGTGCAGATAATGCAGGGCAAACAGGCCTTTCCCTGGCCCCGCCTGAAGAAGCTGGTAGATTATTTGGGATACGATATGGAAGATGTGCTCAAGCATACCACCCAGCATGAACGCGTCACGCTCGAGGGCACCAAGAGCGCCCTCATGATGAATGGTATGAGCGGTTACATACCTAGATGACGCTGGCACCATCATCGCTCAGAAAAATGATTTATAGTATCCATTGCATAATGCATTTTGTCGGACATATGTCCGACCGAAGGCGATGGGATGGTATTCAGGCGAGGCGCCGAACCGGACGATGAGATAACAAATACGCTCATTGACCGCGGGGTATACCGCCTCTCCGAGGTCTACGAGGACGAGGAAATCAAGAAGTACGAGGACCTCAAGGTCCCCTATTCGTTCTGGAGCGCGGTGAAATATTCCACGGTCCTCACCATCCTGCTTTGGTGGTTGCCTATAATCGGACAGATGGTGGCCGGGTTCGTAGGCGGTCGCCGGGCGGGCAAGCCCTGGAAAGGGGTCGTCGCGGCCATGGTGCCACTGGTCATCATATTCATCGTCACACTGCTGATAGACAATAATATCATCCCGACGATCATCATGGGAGTGGACTGGACCCCTTCCGCGCTGCTAAAGACCTTAGAGGGCATGGTCCCCATCATCGCTCCGTACATCGATTTCACCCAGCTGTACCTTACGTCCTTCATCGATACGGTACAATTGAGCACCGACGTGCGCCTGGACGTCTACATCATCACTGCGGCCTTCGCCTACATCGGCGGCATAATGGCCGAGCAGTCGCGCATGGAGATGAACTACGTCGCCAGGCACGGCGGCAACTCCATGACCGTGAATGTCGGACAGAACGACGGGCGCACAGAGCCTGAGGGACCGGAGGAAATGAAGCCCCAGAAGGCCGGTCGCCCGGTCCAGACAAAGACCGCCAAGGCCCGCCCCTCGCCGAAGGTCATCCGCTTCTCCGACCTCCAGGATGTGACCAATGACGAAGGTTACGCGGAAGAGTACACTGAGAAGGGCGAGCAATGGTACGAGGAGGGAGAGGAGCCCGATGAGGAGGATGTCGCCCGCAACGTCGCCGGGCTCGCCAAACGGTCGGGGAAGAACGGTGGAAAAGGCAAGAATATCAAGCCAGGTGATTGGAAGTTCATTTAGGTCCACGGAATAATTTTTTATAGACCTAGATTTTGTGGGACTTTGGCGAGAATTGATGTTCTGTCCCAAATGCAAAAGCATCATGAAGCCCGATAAGGGCATGTTCAAGTGCAGAAACCCCGATTGTAATTGCGAGGTCGCGAAGAACGGGGAACCTGTTTGTTTTACCACCAGCGGAAAAGAGAGGGAGATCGCTGTTTACGACGGTACCGCGATCACTCTTCCTAGGACCAGGATCGAATGTCCCAAGTGCCATCATAATGAAGCGTTCTGGGTGCTGAGGCAGACCAGGGCGGCCGATGAGCCTGAGACCAAGATCTACAGGTGCACTTCCTGCAACCATTCCTGGCGCGAATACTGAGTCAGTCTTCGCGTGCGGAAAAACTATAATTAGTCATAACTTTACTGTCCGACGGGGACCGAATGTTTCAGGCCAAGTTAAGATCCGAGACCCTCAAGGGGGTCGTTGACGTTGTATCCACTCTCATAGATGAGGCTAAGTTCAAGATCAGCGAGAACGGCATAGTCCTGAAGGCCGTCGACCCGGCCCATGTGGCCATGATCGACCTGACCTTGGGCAAGGAGGCTTTCGAGCAGTTCTCCGCCAGCGAGATAGACCTAGGACTGGACCTTGACAAATTGCGCGAGGTCATCAGGCTGTCCAAGGCCGGCGATATCATCGAGATGCGCCAGGACGAGGAGCGCGGCCGCTTGATCATCATGGTCGGCAACATCACCCGCCGCATGAACCTGGTCAGCACCGAGGGCATGAGCGACCCGAAGGTCCCCAACCTGACATTGCCGTCGCGCATAACCGTGAGCGTTGACGAACTGCAGCGCGGCATCAAGGCCGCTGAGAGCATCTCCGACCACGTCGCGCTCATAGCGAACACGGAAGGGTTCGAGATGGTGTCCGAGGGCGACAGCGACTCTGTCAGCCTCAAGCTGCCCAAGTCCTTGCTGGTCGACCTGCAATGCTCGGAGAGCATTCGGTCGCTCTTCCCGATGGACTACTTCTCCAACATGATCAAGGCCGTGCCCAGCGGAACGAACGTCAGCATCAACCTGGGGAACGACCTCCCGGTCAGGCTGGAGTTCGACATCGCCGTAGGCAAGGGACGCGTGAAGTACCTGCTGGCGCCTAGGATCGAGAACGATTAGAGGCGCAGCGACCTTACGATCGAGCTCTCCGTCGCCGGACCTTTGACCTCAACGGTTATAAGGTTCTGGATGCCGGAGAGCGCTATCTTATCTTTCAGCAGCTCGTCTATCTGGAATATCCCGGCCGAGTTGTTCATGTCGATCTCTATCTCGATCGGCCGTTCCTTCCCTTTCTGCACCCGGACCTTGTCTATGGCCAGAGCGCTCACCGAGTGTATGTTCACGCTTCCGCTGGCAAAGGGAATGCGCGCCCGCCCCTTCTCCATGTCCAGGGCGTCGGCGACGCGCACAACGCCACCTTCGATTGTGTAAGGTGAAAAGCCCTCGTGGTGAGAGATCATGGCGTGATGCGTCTCAGCGATCATGAACGTCATGTTCGGTTCTTTGTACAGTCCGGCCAACAGCCGGCGCAGTATCGGACCGGAGAGCACGATGGAGAACTCCTCGTGGTTCTGACGGTGCATCGACAGTCCGATGTCGTGCAGGGCGGAGGCCAGTACCACGACCACCTCGGCGTCGTCCGTGGTCATCCCGTAGTTCTTCACCACACCGGGCTGTTTTCCATCCTCCACGAGCAGGCGGAGCATCTTCAGGGCGTTCTTGGCCACGATGCGTACGTGCGTCGAGCCGTGGTCGCTGTAACCCAAACGATCGATGGCGTTGATGTTGGACGCCTTCCAGAGAGCTATCAGCTCCTCGTCATTGTTGATCCTTTCTACCAGCGCCTTCAGCACCTCGTTCCTCTGGCTTGGGACGTCGAACGATGCCATGCACGGGATATCAGATCGGCGAGATATAACCAGTACCCTCAAAGGGATTGAGCGTGGCGGGTCAATTACCTGCAACGGTCCGGACCTGCGATACAGGGGGTTGAAAAGAGCGTTCGACCAAAATAAATTTAAGTGTACTCCGGTTAATGATGAACTTCCCATCCCAGCTAGGTGAACCACTTTGAACTTTCCTGAACAGAAGGGCGTCCATGAACTGGAGGCCAAGGCCAACTTGTTGCGCCGTCACGTCATAAGAATGATACATGCCGCAGGCTCCGGGCATCCTGGCGGCTCGCTATCTGCGGCGGACATCGTCACCGCCCTGTTCTTCAAGGTCATGGACCACTCCCCGGAAAATGTAGATTCCGTCGACCGGGACCACTTCATACTTTCAAAGGGACATGCCGCGCCCATCTATTATGCCGCTCTGGCGGAATGTGGATATTTCCCCGTGGACGAGCTCGTCACGCTCAGGAAGCTGCACAGCAGGCTGCAGGGCCATCCCAGCCGAGTGAAGACGAAAGGGGTGGAGATGTCTACGGGCTCTTTGGGCCAGGGGCTCAGCGCCGCCAACGGACTGGCGCTGGCGCTGAGAATGAAAGGGCTGGACCGCCGGGTGTACTGCCTGTGCGGCGACGGCGAGATGGCCGAAGGGCAGATATGGGAAGCGGCCATGTTCGCGTCCCATTATCATCTGGACAATGTCATATGCATCGTGGACCGCAACGGCCTGCAGATCGACGGGCGCACCGAGGACGTCATGTCCCTCGAGCCACTCGGGGACAAGTGGCAGGCCTTCGGTTGGAACGTCCTCTACATGAACGGGAACGACATAGGGCAGGTCCTGGACACGTTGAAGGCGGCAAAGGCGCACCGCGGTTCTCCGACCGTCATCGTGGCCAAGACGGTCAAGGGCAAGGGCGTCTCGTTCATGGAGAACAATGTGGGCTTCCATGGAAAAGCGCCGAACGACAAGGAGTTTGAGCAGGCCATGAAAGAGCTGGGGGGATCGGTATGACCTGGGCCGTGGAATCTCAGCGCAAGAACTACGGCAAGGCGCTGGTGGAGCTGGGAAGGACCCGCAAGGACATAGTGGTCCTGGACGCGGACCTCTCCGGTTCGACGCGCACCGTGGAGTTCGCAAAGGCGTATCCGGAAAGGTTCTTCAACTGCGGCATAGCCGAGCAGAACATGATGGGCACCGCGGCCGGACTGGCGCTGGGCGGGATGACCGTCTTCGCCTCCACGTTCGCCGTCTTCGCCACCGGACGCGCCTATGACCAGGTGCGGCAGTCCATCGCCTATCCTGATCTGAACGTCAAGATCGTGGCCTCGCACGCCGGCATCACCGTCGGAATGGACGGGGCGTCCCATCAGACCATGGAGGACATCGCGCTCATGAACGCCATCCCCAACATGACGGTCATCGTGCCTGCGGACGGACCGCAGACCTACCGTGCGGTGCTGGCCGTTGCCGAACGACCGGGACCGGCGTACATACGCATGGGAAGGAGCGACGTGCCCGTGATCACCTCCGACAAGGACGAGTTCGTCGTCGGAAAGGCATCGGTCATGGTCGACGGGTCGGACATAGCCCTCGTCGGCACTGGACAGATGGTCGTCCCCTGCCTGGAGGCGGCGGAGATGCTGAAGCAGAAGGGCATATCGGCCCGCGTCATCAATCTGAGCACCATCAAGCCCCTGGACACGGCCACTCTCATAAAGGCCGCCCGGGAATGCGGGGCGGTCGTCACCGCCGAGGAGCATAACATCGTCTCCGGGGTAGGCACCCTGGTCGCCGCCGCCCTGGCCGAATCGTACCCTGTGCCAATGCAGAGGGTGGGCATGCAGGACATCTTCGGGCAGTCCGGAGAGAGCGATGAGCTGATGAAGGAGTATGGCATGGGGACGAAGGACGTCGCCGCCGCGGCCATCAAGGTCATGGAGAGGAAGAAATGAAGATCTTTATCGATACAGCCAACATAGAGCAGATCAAAGAGGTCAATTCATGGGGCATACTGGACGGAGTGACCACCAACCCCAGCCTCATCGCCAAGGAGAAGAAGGACTTCGCCACCATCGTCAATGAGATATGCCAGGTCGTCGACGGCCCTATCAGCGTCGAGGTCATAAGCCTAAAGGCCGATGGCATGTACTCAGAGGGCATGAAGCTGGCCGGGGTCAACGACAACATCGTCATCAAGGTGCCGATGACCGAAGAGGGACTGAAGGCCACCAAGATGCTCTCCAGCGAGGGAGTGGCCGTCAACATGACCTTGATCTTTTCCGCCAACCAGGCGCTCCTGGCCGCCAAGGCCGGCGCCCGGTACGTATCGCCGTTCGTGGGAAGGTTGGACGACGTGGGCCAGGACGGCATGGCACTGATATCCGAGATCATGGACATACTGGACAATTACGATTTCGACACCGAGGTCATAGTGGCCAGCGTGCGCGACCCCATCCACGTCGCCGAGGCGGCCCGCATGGGCGCCCATGTGGCGACCATACCGTTCGACGTGCTCAAGAAGATGTTCAAGCACCCGTTGACCGATATCGGCATAGAGCGCTTCCTGAAGGACTGGGAGAAGGTCACCAAGGAACAGAAGTGACCCTGAAACCTCTATGTAAAAGTGGCCTGACCGGACACTTCCTTATTCTTTTTCTTTCCTCTTCATACTTTCGTCACCTCACCGACCTACCAGAGGTAGGGGCATGAGAGTCGGACAAACCTCT
>JAJRAK010000005.1 GCA_028682895.1 Methanomassiliicoccales archaeon | reverse complement strand
GGGCTGAAGGATGCCTACAAGACCGCCTTCTTCGTCCTGCAGGAATGGACCTACATCAGAGAACAGCAGTACGTTCCCACGAAGAGGGAGCTCATAGAACATTTAAATGGTGATGACCAAAAGGTACTGTCCATCTGCATCAACTGGGATTCTCTTGCCGAAGATAGGAAGGCAAATCCCGAACGTTACTACTCGCTCCTGATCTCATGGAGCGGTGACATGTTGCAGAGAGTGAGGTAAGAAGTGGGATGCTGGGCCTCTCCTAATTTTGGAGCTTTCGCTGCTATTTCAGGATCGGATGAGGGATCCATCGGTATTCTCTGCTTCACGTTCCAATCGAAGAAGGCTATTTACAGAACAGCTTGGTGCTCAGGTACTTCTCGCCCCTATCGGGCAGGATGGTCACGATGGTACCGGACTCGATGCGCTTGGCCATCTCCACCGCGGCGTACATGGCGGCGCCACTGCTCATGCCGACGAAGATGCCTTCCTTCTTGACTATCTGGCGGGTCATCTCGTAGGCGGCCTCCGTCTCGACCATGATGGTGATATCGATCTGGGCCGGGTCATATATCGCCGGTACGATGGCCTCCTCCATGTTCTTCAATCCCTGGATGTAATGTCCCTTCACAGGATGGGCGCAGACTATCTTCACGTCCGGGTTGTGCTCCTTCAATACCTTCCCCACGCCCAATATGGTTCCGGAGGTGCCGATGGCCGAAACGAAATAGTCGACCTTGCCGCCGGTCTGCTTCCAGATCTCGTCACCGGTGGTGCTGTAATGCGCGATCTTGTTGTACTGGTTGGAGAACTGGTCAGGCATGAAGTACTTCTTCGGATGCGCCTTTACAAGCTCCCTGGCCTTCCTGATGGCACCGTCCGTTCCCAGCTTCCCGTCGCTCAACGTCACCTTTCCGCCGAAGGCCTCTATCATCTGCCGTCTCTCCATGGAGACGGACTCGCTCATGACGATCTCCACTTCATAACCTTTTATGGCACCGATCATCGCCAATGCCACTCCGGTGTTGCCCGAGGTCGGTTCGATTATGGTCTTACCCTGGGTCAGCGTGCCCTCCTCCTCGGCCTGCTGGATCATGCTCAGGGCGATCCTGTCCTTGATGCTCCCGGTGGGGTTGGACCCCTCTATCTTGGCATATATCGTCACATTCTTGTTCGGATTCAGCCTGTTTATGCGCACCAAAGGCGTGTTGCCGATCGTCTGGAGGATGTTCTCTTTGAGATCGACCGAGAGCGTTTCCATGATATCTTCTCGAAACAAAATGTAAGAACATTTATAATAATTATATCGCAGATCTAAGAAGATCAATACTTGTACGACTCGTCCAATCGTTTATTGAGCTTTGACGTGATGCTCTTCAGGTTCTCCTTGTCCTCGGAGTTCAGGCATTCAAAGAGGAATTCGAATATCTGGTCCATGGCGACCTTGGAGATATCATATGCTTCTATGCCTTTTTCCGTGAGATATAATCTGTAGGTCCTGCTGGATTCAGTGATGTTCGTCACGTAATCATTCTCGATGAGATTTCGAACGACACGCGTGGTCAGACCTTTATCGGAACCGATAAGGATGCTCAGCTCCTTCATGGAACAGCCATCGTTATTCCCGATCTCAAATATATATGGGACATGGGAGGATTTGAACTCTCGGTCCTTCAATATGATGTTCAGACGCGTATCGATGAACGATTTCATCTTTCGCGGGGATACGAAAAGATCGCTGTTCTTCATTCTGTTCGAACAATTTAATTTGACCATACTATTATTTGTTTTTCCCTTCACAACTCCACTTGACAAGTCAATAATGCATAAATACTCGATTGACTTGACAAGTCAAAACTCGGAGGTCAATCTTTGAGCGTTGAAAACCCGTTGCACTGGTCGAACATCGACCCTAAACAGCGTAAAATGATCATGGCAGGCCTGATGCTAGGGATGCTGGCAGCCTGCTTTGACGGAACGATCGTATCAACCTGCGGTACGACCATAGCATCAAGCCTGGGCGGTCTCGGCCTTTTCAGCTGGATGTTCACGGCGTATCTGTTATGCGAGACCATCACCATTCCCATGGCCGGAAAGCTTTCCGACATTTATGGAAGGAAGCCTTTCTTTTTGGGCGGGGTCCTCCTCTTCATCGGCGGTTCGATCGTCGCCGGTCTCTCGACGAGCATGGAGATGCTGATCATCTGCCGCGGCGTCCAAGGTATCGGTGGAGGTATGCTGATCCCGGTCGCCACTGCGTCCATTGGGGACCTGTACTCCCCGGCCGACAGGGCGAAGATGCAAGGTGTCATGGCCGCCGTCTTCGGGGTCGGCACCGCTCTAGGTCCGATCATCGGCGGTATCATTACAGACTACATCAGCTGGCATTGGGTGTTCTACATCAACGTCCCGATCGCAGCGGTGGCATTGTTCCTCACTGCCCGGAAGTTCCCGTCGATGGAGGCGGCTGCCCATAAGAAGATAGACTTTCTGGGCATGTCCGTGCTGGCACTGTTCCTTCTCGACCTTCTGCTGTTCTTCACCTGGGCCGGAACGGACATCGAATGGATCAGTTACGAGTCCGGCCTGATGATAGGCATAATGGCTGTACTGCTTGCAGCGTTCGTGCTAATCGAGTTCAGGGCCGAGGACCCGGTGATCGCTCCGCGCCTGTTCAAGAACAGGACGTTCGTCTGCGGCGCCTTCGCCATGCTGATCTTCGGCCTGGGGATGACCGGTGCCATGGCCTACCTGTCGATGTTCGGCATATTCATCTTCGGGCTCACCGCCGAGGAATCCGGCTACATGCTGATCGCCTTGGTGGCAGGACTGATGATCACCGCCATGCTGAGCGGCAAGTACGCCCAGAGGACTGGATATAAGCCCTGGATCGTCAGCGGGCCGATCATATCTTGCATCGCCATGGCTTACATATCGACACTGGGGCTGGGAGACAGCGTATGGCTCCTGGTAGCGGGCATATTCCTGCTAGGCGTCGGGCTGGGGTGCATGATGTCCATACTCATGGTCGCGGTGCAGAACAGCGCCAAACCGGACGAGATGGGCATGACGACATCGGGCGTCAACCTTTTCCGTTCCATCGGCGCCACGGTTGCGACGGCGGTCTTCGCTTTCCTCATCAATCTGCGTCTGAACGATGAGCTGGCGGTCAACCTCCCCTCGGACGTATACAACACAGTGCCGCACAATACCGACGTGCTTGCGTACATCTACGCCATGCCGGATTACTCGCAGATGATACTGGAGTCTTTCTCCAGCAGCATCAACTTCGCTTTCCTTATCGGAGGTGCGATAATGCTGCTTATACTGCTGATAGCTCCGTTCCTGAAAGCGGAGCCTATGAGCAAGGGGCCGGAGCAGGCGGAGGGCGAGCCCGAGAAGGTTCGCCGGAACATACTGGTCCCCACAGATGGGAGCAAGTACAGTAGCTCGGCATTGAAGCACGCGATCGAGCTCGCTAAGAGTTCGAACGCCAAGATCACCGCCGTGAGCGTGGTTGACAACACCAAGGTCACGTCCACACTGCAGAACATGACCACATCCTCTCCCGAGGCACCTTCGCTGATCGAGTCCGCGGAGGCCGCGCTGAAGGAAGCTGAGGATATGGCCAAGGGCGAAGGCGTGACGATCGAGGTGTTGAAGATGACCGGAGACCCCGCCGTCGTGATCAATGAGATGTCCAGTAACTACGATCAGATCGTCATGGGCACGAAAGGGCGCACTGGGCTGCCCCACCTGCTCATCGGAAGCGTGGCCGAGAAGGTGGTCAGGGGGGCGAAATGTTCGGTGACCGTGATAAAATGATCATCACGAAGGCAGGGTGTACCTCGATCGAGCAACTCCCATGAACATTCTTAACGGTGGCCGGACAAGCCACTCATCGTTCTTTTTTCTTCTACTATTCCATGTTAAAATGTGATATTCAATGTTAAAAAGTGACTTTAATTTTTTAAAATGTCACATTAACTATACATCCTAACATCCCTATTCCCAACTGATATCCATGAGCGATATGAAAAAGAAAAAGAAGGGCGCCAACGAACCGCCAGTGAACAACAACCGGTCGGACCACAACAATTCCAAACCATCGTCCGCCATTGTTAGCGCGATAAACACCTCTGGCCAGAAGAAAGGTTCGAAGGGGAAAAAGTAAGGAACGTTCGCATCCGGTGAGATATCCTCAAAGGGGTATCTTTACCGGATGACCCTTTTTATCGTACAATAACACGGAATTCCTTTCATATGGGTCGTCTGGTCCTCCCGGATCAAACTGTTCTATCGTTCTTCTTGATGGCCTTCTCGCTCGTGCGTGCCCAGAACGGCAGCATCCCCACCGCCGTTAGCATTCCCAGGAACGCCAGTATGCCCCATATGATCCATCCGTTATCGTACGTATCGCACAATATGCCGCCTACGAAGGTCGAACCGAACCATCCGAACGACGACACAAGTCCGAACAAGCCCAGGTACTTGCCCCTCTCATCATCGGGGGCCAGGAGCACCGTGAGACTGTTCGATACGGGAACGATCATCATCTCCCCCACCGTGATGACGACCATCGTAATCGCCAGGCCGATGCTGTCTGTCACCGCCGCTATGAACAGGAAGCCGAGCGAGTAGACGATGGAGCCGATCACCATGCCCATGTATGGGTTTCGCTCGTTCAGCCATCTGCTTATCGGCATCTGCATCAGCACAACCATGATGCCGTTGAGACCGAAGACAGCACCTATCGTCGCGGTATCGATGCCCACCCTCTCGTTGGCGTAGACCGTATATGTGGAACCGAACTGCCCGGCCATGATGAACATTGGGAGGCATATCAGGCAGAAGAGGAGGAAAAAGGGCTTGATGCTTCCGACGCCGTCCCAGACGCTCTCCCTCTTTTCCTTGTGCTTCGGGACGTACGATTCGGTGATCATAAACGCCACGACCAGCGCTGCTACCAATGAGATGATTGCCGAGACCATGAACGTGAGCGAGAACGATACCAGGATCAAGACCCCGCCTATGATCGGCCCGACCGCGAACCCGAGGTTCCAGGCGACCCTCAGCAGACCGTAGGCCTCCATCCTTCTGGAAGGCTCCGATATGTCGGCCACCATGGCATTGTTCGCCGGACTGAAGACCCCGCCGAAGAAGTAGCTCAATGACAGCAGTGCCGCTATAGTGATGAAGTCAGGTTGGTAAGTGACCTGAACGGCCAGCAGGATGAAGGTGAGGCATCTGAGCAGCATCGAGCTGACCATCACACCCCGGCGTCCGTATTTGTCCGCCATGAGGCCGCCGATCACATTGCCTGCCGCTCCCACGACACCAGCTACCAGGAGGACCAGGCCGCCGACCGCCAGTGATACCTCGAGGTCCTGCTTGAGGAACAAAAGGATGTACGGACTGATGATGCTGTATCCGACCCCGTCGATGAGCATCGAGATGAACAGCACCCAGATCCGCCTATCGAATCCTCTGTACCCCATGTTCACCATTGCATCCCCCCGTCTCGGGCATCGGACCGTCCTGCGCTGTCGCTGACCTTATTTCTTGATGTCATGTTCGATCGAGATCATCGTTCCTGCATGTTCAGGTTCTTGAAGCAGGAGGATTATTTATCGGTTCCACCACCGACCGAATGCGTATGATCGTTCAAATGCGCGCATCAATGTCTGCATAGTCGGTAGAAGGGCAGCTGGAACGTCGGCTCGAATCCCAGCTTGGTCGCCAGTCTGTATGAGCCGGTGTTCTCGGTCCTGCAGGACCATACCGGCGTAAGACCGTTTCCGAGACAATTCTCGATGAAAGCGATGGCGGCCAGAGCGGCATATCCGTTCCTCCGATGCGCCGCGGCCGTCTCGATCCCTATCTCCCAGGCATCCCCGTGCACGAAGGCCGAGAAGGCGGTAGAAACCGGAGCATCATCAACGAAGACGCTGAAACCCATGCCTTTTCGCACGAAATGGTGTGTGCTGTTCCAGAAGGCGGAAGGAACCACTGTTCCCTTCACCATGTCCGCCGTCCGCTCATCCAGACGGCGCACTTGGACGTCCGCCCGTTCGAACGCCTCAGAAAAAGTACGGAACCTGTCCTCATTGAACCGGAAGTTCGTCCGTCCGTAGGCGACGATGTTGTCTCGCAGGGCATCGTCCGTCGTACCGTCCGCGCGCACTATCCCGCCCGGCAACGCCCTCTCAATAATCTCCGTCCAGTGACCAGGGTGTACCTGCATCCATTCGTCCCTGCGCCTATTCACTCCCTCGTCCAATAGGAATGGAAAAAGCCAGCTGTTGAACTCCTCGTCCTTTCCGTCGCCAATGAGGAGCGACATGCCGTACGGATGCAGTATGTAGGCGTTCCTCGGGTCCTCGACATCGTCCACGTAGATGGTCCCGTCTATGTCCCCATCGATAACGGAATAGGTGAAGTACTTGTTGAACGGCACCTCCTCCAGTAACCGTCCGATCTTGTGGTATTCATCGCTGGGCAATATCTGCATATATGTTCCCCCCTGGCCGTCGTTACATTCTCAGACCAGGAGCTTCCCGTCCTTCATGACCATTTCTCCGTCGATGAACACGTCCGGCCTGAGCACCAGACAGTCCAGGTGGATGAGCGCATGGGCATCGTTCTCCAGGTTCATCCCGATAGCGAAGTGCACAGTGCCTCCAACCTTCTCATCCTCGAGCACATTGCAGGACATGATGGCATTCGGGTTCAGCCCGATGCCCAGCTCGCCAAGGTGCCGCGTGTTCCTTTCAGCTTCCAAGAGCCCCTTCTCCCTGGCCATGGCCGCCGAACGGTCCAGCAGATCATTGAGCTTCCTAGCCGTCTCCTTCCCGGTGATCTCGACCGCATAGCCGCTCTCGAACCTCACCCTTACCGGTGAATCGGGCCTTTCCGCGTACGTGTCCAGGTCCACGGTCCCGTCGAAGACGATGACGCCTTCGGCGGTGCCATTCGCCGGTGACACGTAGACCTCCCCGGTCGGCAGGTTGCCTCCCTGTCCAGGCAAGGTGAAGTCGCCGTCATCATAATGTCCATTGCGACCTTCGATGCTGAACTTTAAGTCCGTGCCACCGGGCGAGGTGACCCTGACCTCCTTCCCGGCGTCCATCTTCTCCTTGAGGTTCCTGGCATTTTTCCTGAGGAGCTGGTAATCGATGGCGACACCTCTTTCGAATATCTCCCTGGTGCAACTGGGCGACCAGAACGAGCGACAGCGCTTATCGCCATCCAGTACCTTGTCGTAGATGTGCGTATGCTTCTTCTCGTCCCTACCGACATAGCCTATCTGCATGCCGTACGGGTCCTTTCCGATCCGTCCTCTGCATATGGCTATGATGACATCGGGTTCGCCCCTGATCGCATCAAGAACAGCAGGGTCGGCGAAGGTGAAGTTGTCCTTGTCCTCCTGTACGACCATGACCGGCCTGGCCTTGAGGGCCTTCGTCTGCTGGAACATCTCCTGGCATATCTCGAAGACGTCGCCTCCGAGATTGGTGATTATCAGTACTCTCTCGCCTTCCTTGACCGCGAGACATTCCGTGAGCGCGACCTTGGCCGCCTCACGAAGCTTTTCATCGTTCGCCATGTTCTCCGGAGCGTCAGGAGGTTTATTTATTTATTTTCTGTAGGGTGCCATGCATTCCATGTCGCTATCGATTACGCTAGCTCACGACAATTATGTTTTATAGAGCACGTTTGGATGAAGGGGCGTGATGATGAGCAGCACCAAGAATATCGTCCTGGTGACCGGGGCCAATTCCGGCATGGGGAAGGCGACCACTGCCATTCTTGCTGACAAGGGTTACCATGTCGTCATGCTTTGCCGTGATGAGGCCAGGGGCAAGGCGGCACATGGCGAGATCATAAAGAAGGACGGTCGCAGCGTGGACCTCATGTACTGCGACCTCGGAAACATGAGATCGATATGCAATTTCGTCCTCAGCTTCAAAGAACGATATGATCGGCTGGACGTTCTCATAAACAATGCCGGCGTGATCACCACGGACAGAAGAGAGACATCTGATGGTCTGGAGCTTCAGTTCGGTGTGAACCACATCGGACATTTCCTACTGACAATATCATTGCTGGACCTTCTGGAGAGGTCCGATGCCGGCCGCATCGTCGTTTACAGCTCGGGCGCGCACAAGAGCGGCAGGATACATTTTGATGATTACAACCTCACCCATAGATACGGCGTGGTCCGATCGTACGGCCAGTCAAAGCTCGCCAATCTCCTTTTTACTAGGGAACTGTCGCGCAGATTGCGTGAGGGAGGTAGTAAGATAACCATCAACGCCTGCCACCCCGGAGCAGTGGCCACACAGATGGGGGTGGACCGCAGCACAGGCTTCGGCAAAACGCTGGTCAAGATGTTAAGCCCTTTCTTCCAGACCCCTGAACAAGGATGCCGTACCGCTGTCTATCTTGCCACATCGCCCGAGGTCGCCAGCATCAGTGGCGAATACTTCTACAAGTGCAAGGTGGCAAGGACATCCAAGAGAGGGAGGGACATGGACGCGGCCAGACGATTATATGAACTGAGCGAAAACATCATAAGGGAAAGAACAGGTCCATAGACCAGACGTTCGCTGCGCCGACCATCAAGGACCGCTAATGAAAGAAAAGGGGATTGAGAGCATCGATGCGATGAAAGAGGACCGATACGTTGTCCGGCCGATCGAGAAGAACGAGGAGAACGTCGAAGCAGTGCTCAGGATCGATCACGAGGCCTTTAACAACGTCGTGCTCAACAATTGGACATTACCAGCTTACATTCGGAACGGCCGGGCGTTCGGCCTTTTCGTAGATGAGATGCTGAGCGGTTATGCGATATACCTTCGGGATTGGAACGACCCCGGCCTGGCATATCTGGCAGAATTCGCGATCGACAAGGCGCACCAAGGGAAAGGATATGCCACATCGCTGCATTACCTGAAGCGCGATAAAATTTCAAAAGTAGGGCCCAACGTCGATCCTATGAACTCGCGCGCCCTGCACGTCCACCAGGACAAGTTCGGGTTCCGGTTCGTAGAGCATTGCCCGAACGAGTACGGACGGGATCGGGACCGGTCATATCTCGAGCTCGACCTTGAAAAGTGGACCGGGTGAACGGTCATCTCGACATGTTCCGCAATAATCTGATGATCTGCCCGGTCTTGATCTCGACACCTACGGATTTAAGGTGCCCCCTCATGGTCAGTGCTTCGGGGAGCGACGGCGTCCGCCCTTCCATCAGCTTTTCCAGACCTCTCCGCTCCTTTCGCATCCAGTCATATCTTTTCAGCACCTGTTCCGAATAGCGGTCGAGGTCTTCCCAGTTCTCCATGAGCATCTCCCCGCACTGCATGGCATACAGATTTCCGTCCGAGGCGAGCGGAGCGACCGCCCCTATGCTCTCACCGATGCCGACCACATTGTCTTTCATGAATGGCTGCGAAAAGAAGGGGGACGTCAGTCTCACACTGCTGTGGCACTTGCACTGTACCTTCACGGACAGCTCTCGATCGTCCTTATCGGTCGATGGCCGATAAGACCTGACGTCGGACTTCAGGCTTCCTATCCCTATATGATACTCGTCCCCGCCGAGCGGAAAGCACCATTCATAGCCGACGGTCGAGGTCCTGAACCAGAATCCGAGCGCCTGCTCGCTTCTTACCCGATACTGGGTACATTGAGCGATGTGGTCGTCCTTGATCGGAGGCAGATATGCCCTGCTAACTCCGGTGGCGTCGATGACCCTGTCATACTTGGTCGGATCGATCGCCCCCTCCTTTACCTCCGCGTGCCCTATCATCTCTCTGATAAGGGCCGGTTTGTTCATCGTCAGCATATTGCTGGAGCGGACGTCGACCCCATCGAACGATATTACATCCGAACGTTGCATCTCGAAACGGGCAGGATCGGTCACCTTGGCGATCAATTCGAACGTTTCAGCGACCGGCGCGAAGCCCCAGGCGCATGGTCTGCATCCACACGAGTTGGTCTTCTTGACATCGAATAGATCTATGTCCTTGTAACCTTCATCGATAAGGCGTCTGAAAAGATA
Organism: Methanomassiliicoccales archaeon; assembly: GCA_028682895.1. Taxonomy (GTDB): domain Archaea; phylum Thermoplasmatota; class Thermoplasmata; order Methanomassiliicoccales; family UBA472; genus UBA472. Next base: position 13,303 of record JAJRAK010000005.1, on the reverse strand, counting down.
GGCACCGGACATGCCAGCGCCGGCGATGGCGATCTTCATTTCAATGTCTCCCAGTTCTTACGCTGTTCGAACGGCAACGACCTTTCGGTGATAAAGATATTATGTGCTAAGGAAAGGGGTGGGAGGGGCAAGGGCTTTGTTAGCACATTCTCCATCCCATCAAGTGCGAGATGGCCAGGCTATACGACCTGTTCATGGTCCATGCATTATGACGGTCGCTATCGTTCGTTATGACAAAACCATCGGGGTCATTAAAAAAAACAAAACTGAGAGGAGCCCTCACCTATGTGAGAACCCCCTCTATAAAAAGAAAAAAATAGGGACTGGGTCCCTTGTTTAACCGCTTCCGTCCTGACTCAGGACTTCCCAGCTGAACTGGTATGTTCCAGACTCTACGAAGCTGATGATGAAGTAGTACTCCACGATCATGTTCGTGGTCAACTCGATACCGTTCTGGTCGTTCTCGAAGTATCCGAGGACGTAGTCACCATAGCTCTCGAGGTGTATCGGGATCCAGTGGGTGTCGTTGGCCCAGACGCCGCCAGTGTTGACAGCCTGGTACTCCTTCACGGCTATATCGGTCGAGTTGATCAGGGCTGCAACGCCGCCTACGGTCTTCGTGATCTTGAACACCATAACTGCGTTCGCCAGGTTCTGAGTGGTGGTAACGTTGAGCTGGGTATCATTTATGCAACCGATGGTCGTTACCGCGTTGTCGGTCAGTGCGGTGTATTCATTTGTCATAAAGCCCTTATCGCGCACAGTAGCATCGCTGCTCTGTACCAGCGTAACAGGCTCGGCGCCCGTCGCAGTGGTGTTTGTGACGTGGTTCTGTGTCACGATAACAGATACAGCTGCGCCCATCGTTGAACATCCAATGAGGATCGCGATTAATCCAAACAACATCGGGCTCATCTTTTTACTTAATTTCATTTTACATCAACTCCATTCTTGTTTCCATTGATCGAAAACTCTTCCAAGTGCGTCTGCTTTCGGACCTTGTAGATCGAGCGGACACCTATGATCACCATAGCCGCCCCTACTAGGATTGCGAAATACCATACCGTCATGTCTGCCATATTTTCACCATTATAGGGCCTTCGCCTTGATGATAAAAAAAGTCCATATAGGGATATAAAGGACCTATACCTCAGTATCAAGTGTGATAAATGCAGGTCAAAATATCTAATACTCTATAATTTTCTCCTCAATTGTATACATAAATGACCACTGACGATCTTTACATGATGATGGTGAACGGTGGGACCACAAGGATCGAGGCGGTCGGACCCGGTAGAACATGAAAAAGAACAAGGACAAGCTGCAGAAGACAGGCATTAAAAATCTATTTGTCGTGCCTGATCCGAACGATACCATCCTCTACCTGCGAGGGGAGAGATGGTACAGTTGGGAGACCTTCATTCAGCTCAGCGATGATGAGCGCGATCAACTGGTCGAAGTTTTCCAAGGCCTCAAGGCCGAAAAGGGATCTCGCGATGGAAAGACCGAAAAGGGATCCGGCGATGACAAGGTCGAACAAGGATCTAGCGATGATATGGCCGAAAGGGGATCCAGCAATGATATGGCTGAAAAAGGATCCATCGATAACATGGCCGAACAAGGATCCAACGATGATAATGTCGAGAATGTCGTAGTTTTAAAGGAAGAGCCACGACCGACCGTGTCGAACGCTCCGACTGGTCTTTCCGTGATTCCAGGCGATCGCACCGTCGCGCTCACCTGGTCAGCACCTGCCGATGGTGGCGGAACGTTCGATCATTACATTATATATCAAGACGGGAAGGCATCGTATGTAACGACCGGTACATCGATCGTGATCACCGGGCTCACCAATGGGGCGACATATGAGTTCACCGTCGCGGTCAATGGCGCTGCTGGAACCGGAGAGCGTTCATCTACCGTCTCCGTCGCACCTCGCACGGTCCCTGGCGCCCCGACCGGTCTTTCCGCCGTCTCCGACGACCGTCTCGTCACTCTCACTTGGACAGCACCGATCGACGATGGCGGGGCAGGCATCGATCATTACGTGGTCTATCAGGACGATATCCCACTTGCAGATCGCATCACCGTCCTGTCGCTCAACATCAGCGGTCCTGTCGACGGTCGGGACCACAGGTATGCCATTGCTGCACATAATTCCGTTGGGATCGGGCCAAGGTCACTACCCATCGTGATCCCAGCTGCGGTAAAAAAGCCGATGGAACCGACAAGTGTTACCGCACATAAGATCGATAGCGGTATAGTGATCGAATGGAATGAACCAACGGATGATGGCCACCCGATCATATCGTATTCGATATACCGTGCAACGGCCGCCGGCGCCTTCGTTCCATTGGAAAAACTGGACCCGGCGTCCCTTAGCTATATCGATCGCTCGGTGGCGCCTGGCAGCTCATACTCTTATCATCTGGTCGCGACCAACGATGTGGGCGATTCCGGCCCGAGCGCTGCTACACCATCGTTGACCGTGTACTCGCTCATCGAGATCACGATGGCCAGTGAACTAGGAATAAGTTCCAAGGGGATCGTCATTACGTTGACCGGCCAGGTTTCCACGGCATTCACCGGCCAATCGATCCCAGGTCTGGACATAGCACTGGCATACAGCATCGACGAAGGAACGACCTGGGTCGATCTGCAGTCCATGACGACCGCTAAGGACGGAACGTTCTCGAAGAGATGGGTCCCGCCAGCGGTAGGGGCCTACACAATGAGGGCATCCTGGATCGGGAACGACCTATATCCAGTGACTGAATCGAGGTGCCGGATCGTCATCAAACCGTCATCGAACGACGACGGTCCTCCGAATGGTCCGATCTGACGCTCAGCTGCAACAAAACATCATCCTCTCAGCGAGCGGAAAGAATAAAAGTAGGGATATCGGATCGATGAATGGCTGGATAATGATGCTCTAGCTGACCTGCACATATCCATATGCTTTATCGGTGGTAAATTATTTAACTCTCCAGCAACGATACCAGTATGTTGTGTTTAAAGGATGGGGGTCCGGTGCGTTCTGAAGATGTCCGTTCTATCGATACGATCACCTTGTTCGAACATCGTTCCGAGGTGACCTCTTGAAAGACTGCCCCCGCTTAGGCAACGACGGACGTTGTAAAGGCCTATATTACGGTTTCAAGTGCATCGAGGACAAGTGCCAGATGAAGGACCGCGACGCCCTGTGCGAATATTGCGTCGGCGGCGACTACTGCGTGAAGTACGGCCGTTTCGGCTGTGTAGGCATCGGTAACTGCGGCACGAAGGAAGAGTATCTCACGTTCATCAGGAAGGCCAAAGAAAGAGCAGAGGTCTATCAGTAAAGGTCTTTCCGTATGCGCGGCACCATCGCCGCCATGACCGCCTGTTCGGTCAGCATCTTTCGGTCCATGGCGCCGTTCGTAAGTATCCCTATGGCGCCCATCCCCGAACCCTGGTCCCCCTCCTCGAATAGCTGGGCGCAGGCGGCGCCGACCGACGATCCTTGCCGCACCAGCTCGGCCACCGCTAGTGGGTATCTGAAGCCCATACCGTGACCGACGCTCGCCCTTCCCATCTGGTCGACGATGGCGCAATATTGTATGTCATAAAGCCCGTCGTCCTTTTCCCAGACACCGGCCTCTATCCCTATTCCCAGATCGTTCGTCCCTAGGCAGGAGCGGGCGCGGACCATCGCTCCTTCTTCCGCCTCCTTGCCCCAGGGCTGTTCGCTCACCAGTCCGCTCGCGTCGACCTCAGCTATCTCCAGCTGAGGATGAAAGCGTGAGATCGTGTCACGAACTGCAGCTATCTTGACCGGGTTCAGGGAACCGACGGCGACCTTGAGCGGCCGAAGCAGCCTTCCTTCGACGTCTATCTCTCCGGAAAGTATCCGGGTCGAGCTTATCGGCCTGTAGTCGTCTGCCAGCACATACGGGACGACAATGATGCGCACCGGTCCCAGTCCGTTCTGCGATCGCATATCGTTTATCCTCGGACCGAGCGTCTGCGTTTCCTCGGAAACGACCAACGCCTCAAGTCCCGATTCGTTAGGGGCCGAACCTTCCCGCACGTTCAAAGGAAGGATCTGAAAATCATGCGTCCTGCTCTCCAGATACTCGCGGAGCACCTTCTCCCTCTGCTCGTACGGCAGCACGACGGTCTTGTTCATCCGACAGTAATCATCGCTCATCAGGCCGATCGAAAGCTCGCCGTTCAAAGCGATGGCCGTGTCTAGCAGCCTTCGGTGGCCACGATGCAGTACGTTAAAGGTGCCTCCGACACCGACCTTCATCCTAACACCGACATCAACAGCGCCCCGATCATGATGGCCACGCTGACGACGTAGAGCATCAAGAGCTGACGCTTCTTCCGTTTCATCGTCTGCTCGTTGCCCTCCTGGCACTCGTCGGAGCAGTAACGTCCTTCGCCCACGAAAGCCTTACTGCAGGAACGGCAGTGTTTGTGCTGGGCGATCTTTTGGTTCATGCTCCTTCACCATTGAGAACGGATATAAAAGTTTCAGAGGAAACGGCGGTCCAATTCGTTGTTCACGATGGTGATGCAATGATCGGCGTGATAGGATATCGGTCCGAGCTTCAGGGTCTTCGGCGCCTTCAGCAATACCATCGATTCCTCTTCGTCCGTAAGGTCCATATGGTCGCTCAGGACGAACGTCACGTTCTCGGCGAGTTGCGCATTGCGGATGTCCTCGCCGCTCTCCTTGAGGTAGATGAGCTCCGTCTCTTCCAGCAGCCCCAACGTATCTTGCAGGTTGCGCCCGCTGATGTATATTCCGGGGCTGCTGCGCTCCTCCGACCTGGCCTCCTTCATGAGGGCGTTGCGGATGAGGGCGCCGGTGCTCCTCTCGTCCGGATTGAGGTAGCGAAGCTCACTTCCGACCAGCCTGATGCTCTTCGGCGGTCCAGGCGGACCTTGCAATATGAGCAGGACCTCCACGTCCTTGCGCAGGTCGTGGCTGAGGAAGAAGGCGGAGTTGATGCATCTGAGCAGTACGTCCAAACGGCCAGCCCCGCCTGCCAGGTCGTCCAGCTTGAAGTCGGCGGTGGTGGATGCCTTATGCCCGATGATGATGAAGCGTCTCATTGCAGACCCTCAAAGCCACCGCTCTGTGCTTGCTTCATGAGCTGCTTGCGGAGCTTGCGGTTGCCCATGAACCCCTTCACCGCCTTCTTGGAGGTAGAGTACTGCTGCAGCAACTCGCGCACATGCTTGGGGTCCATGCCCGAGCCCCTAGCTATCCTCATGACCCGGGAGGACTTTATGAGCTTGGGGTTCTCCATCTCCTCTTCGGTCATGGAGTCCATGATGATCTTGTAGCGCTTCAGACGTTCTTGCGACTCCTCGACGTTTATCTTGTCCTGGAGCCCCGCTCCCATCCCGGGCAGCATGGACATCAATTTCTTGAGCGGGCCCATGTTGGTGAGCATCTCCATCTGTTCGTACATCTCCTTGAGGGAGAACTTCCCGGACATGATCTTCTTGGTCGTCTCCAACGCTTGCTCCTCGGTGACAGCGCCCTGCGCCGTCTCTATGAGGGACTGCAGGTCCCCCATTCCCAGCAAGCGTGAGATGAAGCGGGATGGGATGAACGGGTCCAGGTCCTCCAGGTGCTCGCCCACTCCGATGAACACGATGGGTGCCTTGGTGCGGGACACGGCGCTGAGCGCGCCGCCTCCTTTCGCCGTCCCGTCCATCTTGGTGAGTATGACGGAAGTGACGCCCACGGCGTCATGGAACGCCTGCGCCTGTGGCCCGGCCTGCTGACCAACGCTTGCGTCGAGCACCAATATGCGCTCGCTCGGTTTCGCCGCATCGGCCACGGCCTTGATCTCATCGATAAGGTCCCCTTCCAGGGCATGTCTTCCGGACGTATCGATTATGATGACGTCCATAGAGCGGAACTCCTTCATGCCGTCGTTCACTATCTTGAGGGCGGAGCGCTCTCCGGGAATTCCGAAGACGGTTATGCCGACCTTGTCGCCTATCTGCTTCAATTGATCGTAGGCCGCAGGTCTGTGAACATCTGCGGCGATCAGGCCGACCTTCATCCCCTTCTTATGGAAGTAGCGTCCGAGCTTGCCGGAGCTGGTGGTCTTACCCTGCCCGTAAAGCCCGACCATCATGATGACCTGTTTGCCTATCGGAAGCGACCGTTGCTCCCCCAGGATCTTGACCAGTTCGTCGGCGATGATCTTGATGACATGCTCGCGAGCGGACTTGCCTGCCGGAGGCTTCTCGTTGAGCGCGCGGCGTTCCACCTCCTTGGTTATCTCAAGGACAAGCTTGACGTTGACATCAGCCTGCAGGAGCGCCCGCTGAATGTCCTTGGAGACATCCTTGATCAGCTTCTCGTCGATGTTACTGGAGTTGACGACCTTCTTGAGAGCGTCCTTCAGTGATTGGCCCAATCCTTCCAATACCATTTCAAGACCTTCATTGACAACCAGATGGGGTTAGATAACCTTTACGTCCAGAAATCAGGGAAAAAGGGGTTTGGGAAGGACCTGTCCTGTCAGAAGGGATGGGATGCACTCTGAAAATCAGCCCAGACCTTCCCGCCTAGTACTATAATTACGTCGATATAAATAGTTTACCATTTTTATGTAAAACACTGAGATATGAAGAAATTCGTTTAGGCCAGCATAAAATAAAAGTTTAGAGATAAAGGGTTTGTTCAGAGGTAGCCGCTCTTCTGAAGGACCATCAGGTCCTCGGTGCTGAGCTTCTCTCCTTTCTTGAACTTATCGAAGATGTCCTCAGCTTCCTTCATTGCGACGCTCTCGTCCTTTTTCTTGCGGGCTTTCTTGGCCTTCTGCCTCAGACCGGTGATGATCTTATCGTAATCGTGCACCTGCCTGATATGGTCGATGTGGCGCCTGTGCTCCTCATCGGCCTTGCCCTTGGTCTCGATGAACTTCTCCTGGGCCTCGTCCGCCTCCTTACGCAGCTTGTCCGCCTCTTCGTATATCTTTATCATGGCGTCATGCTCGTTCTGGGCGCTCTCGGCCAGTTCGCTCACCAGGCGGTGCTGCTCCTCGGCCTTTTCCTTGGCGTCGCGCAGCTGCGTGATGGCGGTCTTGACCTCGTCATTGGCTTCCAGGGATTTTTCCCGGTCGCGTATCTGGATCTGGAGGGCCTTCATCTGCTCGACTAGTGCCTTCTCCTTGTCCCGGCTCAGGTCTCCGGAGGTCATATGTATGAACTCCAGGTTCTTGAGCTCCTTCTTCAGCTTAGCTACTGACGGGCCTTCCTGAGGAACGTTGTCCTTCTTCAAGGCCATAACTGCCTTGTTGAACTCGCTGACCTGCTCGTTGAACTTGTCGCGCGCTTCCTTTGCGGCGCGAACCTGCTCGTTCATCTTGTCGCGGGTCTCGCGGTGCTTTGCCGCACTGTCCACTAGCTCGCGGACCTTGGCGTTAAGCTCGTCCCTTTTCTGTACCCATTCTTTGGTTTTCTCATTCAATTCGTCCCTGATTCGGCGGCGCCTCTCCGCCTCATTGTTGTTGAATTGACGCTTCTGGTCGAGGTCCTCCAAGAGTTCTGTCATAAACGTTCACGCTCAATCTTTAAATTAAATAAGATGCAAGCCTGGATTTCGACATACTAAATACCGTTTATAACTCTTTCGCTACGCCCACAGTTTAATCCAGCATGCGTGAAAGGGGTTTTATAGCCCGTCATCTTCCTTTTTGTCCTTATCGACAAGGTCGACGTCCTGCCAGTCTTGGTCGATGGGACCGTCCTTCATGGTGAATCGCACCTTGAGCTTTCCGTTCTCATATTCCAGGGCGGCGGTCTTGATGCGCGATACGTAAAATGAGACGCGCTTTCCCTGACGGGACAGCTTGCGTTCGGTGCAGACGATCAGCTCGCACATCTCCAGTTCGCGTATGCGGCGATAACAGGCGGCGATGGGTATACCGAATTGATCGGAGATCTGCTGGGCGCTGCGAGGGGCACGTACGGTCGCCATCAATATCTTGACCGCGTACTCATCAGTTAGCAGTTTCGATTTATCCAGTAGTTGGTTGCTAACCATTGCTCTCAGTAGGAGGGTTAAAAAATATATACGTTGCGGAGATTGTTTTTAATAATCAAAGGTTGAAGGGGCGAACTTCTCGGAGACACGGTCCTTCCATTTTATCTCCACCTCGAAGTGCCCGTTCCTGAACGTCAATCTGACCATGTCTACCTGGCAATGGTAGAACTTGCTCTTCCTTCCGCTCGAGGCCACGTCAGTCCTAAGGCATTTGATCAGTCCCGCGTCCTCTAGGGCCTGAACGCGTCTATAGGCGACCGCGACAGGCATGCCCGTCATCTCGCAGATCTCCTGAACGCACCTGGGCTGGGTGAACGTGGTGCTCAGTATCTTACCAGCATATTCATCTGCCACCAATTCCGGGATGGGGTGGAGGCCTTTGTCCATGGCAAGGTCTAAGCGCCCTGCTTTTAAAACCCCTATTCCCCGGATATCACGGATGATAACGTCAGAGCATAGGGACCCATCTCGCTTCCCCCTTCTCTATGGAGAAACAATAGTAGATCGACGTGGGCTTCTTGCTATGCAGAACGACCGTCCCGTTCAGGTTCATGAGGCACAGGTGCAGACGCGCCTGGTGCGCCACGGTCTCGAGGTTCTTGGAACCGTAGGTGGCCTCTACCACGGCCATATGCCCGCCGCGACGCATAGCGTCCACGTGCTGCAGCAATTTCGGTGCTACGTCCGTGCCGTAGACCGATTCCAATGCGTCCAATCCCATGAGCGAAAGGTAAGGCGTGGCCGTGCCGCGCAGCATGTACTTCAACGTGTCCCAGTGAAGGTCATGGTCCAGGTCGTCCCCTTCCAGCTTCTTTATGAAGGAGTAGCCGCTGTCGACGACACCGCTGGCATCTAGTACTCGCAGGCGGTCCATGGCGTTAGGGTTCTTAGAGAAACCGAGCTGCTCGACAAGGTTGGTATAGTCCAATGTGCGCTCAGGATACCATAATATCCCTTTTCCGTTGCGCAGATGCTCCGATATGAGCGCCAGCTCCATCTTGTCCAAGAGGTCCATCGGGACTCCCTGGTCCACTTCGAGCAGCGTCAACGAGCCGAGCGGGGTGCCTTTGAAGAGTTGGTCCATCTCGGACCAGCCGAACGATCCCCTTCCGGCCGGCATCGGCGTCTGCGAGGGGGTCATCTTGATGCTGGCGATGTCGTGGTCGCGCTCCATGACCGTGACGCGCCCACCGTTAAGGGTGAAGAGGTATCTCCAATTGTGTATCTCAGAACCGCGCAGCTTGTCGATGTCGATCGTTCTTACGCGATGATCGTTGATAATGGTGTTGCGCATGATGATGACGCCGTCGCCCAAATAGTCCAGATGGTTGCGGTCGGCGGTCTCCATGATGAATATGACGTTAGTTCCCGCTTTCTCCACCAGGTCCTTCTGCAGGGCGTTGACGATCCGGTTGGCCGGTACACCGTAGTTCTCCGAGAGCGCTTCGACCGAATCTAGGACGACCAACGTCTTCTTGGGCAGGTTGCTCTCGACAATATCGTAGGCCATCTCTATCTCGGGCATCATCGAGCCCATCTCGACGACCACGGTCCCGTCCGGTTCCATGACCGTCGTATCCTCGTCCTCGAACCCTATCTCCCCGGCCTCGATCTGACCTTCCAGGCGGTTCAGCTCTTTCCTGGATATGATCGGCTCGGCATCGACTATCGCGGCCGGGCGGCGCGGATTGACCTTCTCGCCATCGCGGCGCAGGAAGGCCTTGCCCGCCCTGAGCAGCTCGTTGTTCTTGACCCTCTCTTTCAACCAGGGGAACTGGTTGAACAGAGCGATATCAGAGACACGTGATGATAGATAATACTCGGGCTGCTTGTCCGAAAGGCTCTCGATGATCTGCAGCCCCATAGTGGTCTTGCCAGTTCCAGCATCCCCCTTGACCATCATCGAGTGTCCGCCCGGGGAAAGTAGGAAATTGAGTATCTCTTGAGGTAATGCTCCAACGGTCTTTTCGGTCACGTCAAACCCACCAGTGAATCTTGTTACGGCATATTAAAGTTATTAAACAGTTGCTATCAATAACAACGGCAGAACGCTATTAAGCTTATATGCCAAGAATATAATTGCAGCATCCTATTCACGGCCGGTGCAAGAATGTTGATCTGTCCATTGGATTTCCGCTACGGGCGCAAGGAGATGAAGGAAGTGTTCTCCGAGGACCACAGGATCGACACCCAGCTCAAGGTAGAAGCTGCACTGGCCCGTGCCCACGCCAAGGCCGGGAACGTTCCGAAGAGCGCCGCCAAGGTCATAACGGACAAGGCATCGATCTCAATTATCACCCGTGAAAGAGTATATGAAATAGAGAGCGAGACGAAGCACGATGTCATGGCCGTCGTCAAGGCGCTCTCGGAAAAGTGCGGAGACGCCGGCAAGTACGTTCATCTTGGGGCGACATCGAACGATATTATCGATACGACCACCGCGCTGCAGTTCAAAGCAAGCTTGGACATCGTGGAGAAGGACCTTATTTCATTGTTGTCCGCACTTGCTGACCTGTCAGAGAAGCACCGCAATACCGTATGCATGGGCCGCACCCATGGGCAGAACGCTATCCCGACCACGTACGGGTTCAAGGTCGCCGGTTACGTCTCCGAGGTCATGAGGCACATCGAGCGGCTGCAAGAATGCCGCAAACGCGTCTGCGTCGGTAAGCTGTCCGGTGCCATAGGCACCGCCGCCGCCCTAGGGCCGAAGGCGCGCCAGGTGCAAGAGCTCATGATGAAGGACCTCGGACTGGGGTATGAGGAGGCAGCGACGCAGGTGGTGTGCCGCGACCGCTACACCGAGCTCGTATGCCTTATGGCCAACATCTGCACTTCATGTGAGAGGTACGCTACCGAGGTGCGCAATCTTCAGCGCTCGGAGATATCAGAGGTGGCCGAGGCCTTCGACGCCAAGAAGCAGGTCGGGAGCTCGACGATGGCGCAGAAACGGAACCCTATCGTCTCGGAGAACGTGTGCGGCCTCAGCCGCATAGTGCGCGGCTTCGTCACCCCGACGTTCGAGAACATGGTGCTTTGGCACGAGCGGGACCTCAGCAACTCCTCCGCGGAGCGTTTCACGCTGCCGCACGTGATGGTGCTCACCGATGAGATACTGTCCAAGATGGAAGGCGTCTTCCGCGGACTGACGGTCAACAAGGACAACATGCTCAGGAACATCAACGCCGCCAAGGGCATGATAATGGCCGAGCCGGTGATGATGGCCTTGACCGCCAAGGGCATAGGCCGGCAGGAGGCACACGAGGTGCTGCGCTCACGGAGCTTGATGGCCGAACAGAAGGGCTGGGACCTGCAGAGAGCGCTATTACAGGACCCGCTGGTCAAGAAGCATTTTACAAAGGCCGAACTGGCGAAGGTCATGGACCCGATGAACTATCTCGGGTTCGCGCCGCAGATGACCGATGACGTCATCGCCAAGGCTAGAAAGATGATCCCCTAGGACCGATCGTCCGATGACAATGACGTTATCGGACGGTTGCCATTCACAAAACATTATAAGCATGTTCTTGATTCCTGAGTCTCACACGGGCACTTAGATCAGCGGATGCGTCCATACGACGTCGCTAAAGATCGCTGCCTTCGCAAGGCAGAGGCCGGGGGTTCAAATCCCCCAGTGTCCATTTTTTCATCTGGCTAAGAGCACTTTTGCCCCATTTTCGGGGCAAACGCTCATTTGCTGCTGCTGGCGTTCATAGTACTGCGTCATCGAGTCCCCATGGTGGTTGGTAGTTGATTATTACGCATCGAACGATCATCCACTCTGCCCATCATCATTGTAACGTCCACGTTCTCCCGATCTTACATACCGTGTTCTCGAATACCTCCCGCGTTCATACAGCCCTCTTCCCATCCTAATGATCTAGAAAACGTATTAGAAAAAAATCGATTAAAGAGATTCAATAATTGCATATTGTATAGTATATGTAGACACATATCTTTACAATATCGCTAATTATTAGATAAGGGTATAGGAGGGATAGTAATATCGAAAATGACATCATGGGAACGGTTTGAGGCGACTCTCGCCCGCAAACCGGTAGATAGGGCCTGTTTGCTGGAAATAGACGATATACTTCTGAAGTCGAACTATGTCGGCCTTAAGGCGAAGGACATACGATGGGACCCCAAGGCGGCTGCAAGGGCAACGGATGCGTTCCAGAGGTTCACTGGTTACGATATAACGATGCCCGGGATGGACAACATTGGGATAATAAGGGACCTCGGACTACCGACGACCGAACCTGAGAATAACACGGCCAGTCCGACAGGTGTGCTCTTTCAGATACCAGAGGACATTGATACAAAGAACATATTCGATCCGATGGACCCGAAGCAGACCCCTTGGATGAATAAAAGCACGTTCGAGAAGGTAGCATTGTCCAAGGCGCTCATAGGGGACAGGGCGATACTGAGCGGGCTCGTCCCGGGGGTGATGTCGATGGCGGCTTATCTGAGGGGGGCTGAGCAATTGATGATGGGCATCATGGTCGAACCCGAGATCACATCGAAGATCGTGGACAGGGCTGCTCACCTATGTGACGGCATAATGTCCAGATACGTCCAGGAAGGGATTGAGCTCCCGTTCCTAGGGGACCCAGTTGCGTCCGAGGACCTCATCCCTGAATCGATCTTCCGCAGTTATGTCTTCGAACCCACGAAAAACATAATCAGCCATGTGAAAGGCTCGTACAAAGTCCCGATGCTGATGCACATCTGTGGTGATACTCAAAACATATGTAAACTGACACCGGAGATGGGGGTCGATATATTCAGTGTCGATTCCAAGATCGATCTGGCGCACTACAAACGGACTATCGGTGAAAAGGTCGTGATTGCAGGCGCGGTTCCGACGATACAGGTCATGTTGAACGGGACCCCGGAGATTGTCAGGGAATCCGCAAGATCATGCATCGAGAAGGCCGGTCACGGCGGAGGATTTATTCTCACCACGGCATGCGGGATCCCGAAGGATACGCCATTCGAGAACCTGACCATGCTTAGGACGGCTGCGGAGGAATTCACACCGATGTATCAGTGACTCCTTCGATATTGACGGCTTTCCAGGCTGAAATGGTAATCGACCATCTAGTCGGTAGCCGTCCTTGAAACCTCTATGTAAAAGTGGCCTGACCGGACACTTCCTTATTCTTTTTCTTTCCTCTTCATACTTTCGTCACCTCACCGACCTACCAGAGGTAGGGGCATGAGAGTCGGACAAACCTC
>JAJRAK010000049.1 GCA_028682895.1 Methanomassiliicoccales archaeon | reverse complement strand
GAGGTCCGACCCGACCGAATGGTTGCTCGAGGAGGACAACCCTTCCGTGCGCTACCTTGCCCTGCGCTATCTGCTGGGAAAGAAGAAGGACGACGGCGAGGTTCTCGAGGCAAAGGCCAGAATAATGACCCATGGCATAGTGCCGAAGGTGCTGGCCAAGCAGGAACCTGGCGGGCATTGGGGTCTGCCGGAGCACTTCTACCAGTGCTCCAAGTACAAGGGCACGTCATGGAACCTCATTCTGCTGGCGGAGCTGTGCGCCGATCCGGAGGACCCGCGGATCAAGGCCGCCTGCGAGTTCATCATGAACTGGGCCCAGCACCGGTCCTCTGGTGGATTTTCCTACAAAGGCAGCGCTAAGGACGGTGGTGGCATTGGTGTGTTCAGCTGCCTGACCGGCAACATGGCCTTCTCCCTCATCCGCCTGGGGTGCTGGGACGATGAGCGGGTCAAGATGGCGATAGATTGGATCGTCCGATATCAACGATACGAGATGGCGCCCCACCCTACGAAGGAATGGCCATATCACTATGATCTGTGCTGGAGGAAGCACGTCTGCCGTTCCGGGGCGGTCAAGACGCTCAAGGCGTTCGCCGAGGTCCCTGAAAGGGATAGGACGAGAGATATGAAGGCCAAGGTGGCCGAAGGCGCCGAGTTCCTGTTGGCGCAACATATCTTTCGAAGGCCTCCGGAGCTGAAGGAGGTATCGCGAAAGGAGTGGCTGGACCTGGGGTTCCCACTGATGTGGAACACTGACGTACTGGAGATGCTCAACATATTGGCGGACCTGGGCATCAAGGACGCGAGGATGAACGAGGCTGTGGAGCACGTGCTATCCAAGCAGCAGGAGAACGGCCGCTGGCTGCAGGAGAACTATTTCCCCGGTCGTTTCGTTACGACCGTCGAGCGCAACGGCAAGGACAGTAGATGGGTGACCCTCAACGCCATGAGGGCCTTAAAGGCGCTTTCCGACCGATGATCATCGTTCCTTCGAAAGGAGCAAAGGCAGTTCGAACCCGCTCCTAGGTCCTACCTTGACCTTCCATTTGGTCATCATCTCTATCTGTCGCTCGGCACCTGCGCACAGTCCCGGGATCATCAGATCACGGTGGTCGACCTTGGTGGAGACGCCGGAGTTCGTCAATCCCCTCATCACGCTCATGGGCGTCATCAGCTTCATGCCTGCGGCGTGATCGATGGTGAACCCTTTGGTCTCGGTCGGTACGATCCAGGCGCTGACATCCGGTGCTCTATCAAATATGAGCTTCAGCACGTACAACGTCACAGCGCAGTTGCCGGTGATGAGCACTGGAGAATCGCGACCGGGAGAATTGACCTCGATGAGCGTCTCCGTCACGGTGCTCATGGACGAGTCCGCCTCATGCACCTCTAATTTGATGGAGAGAGCGCCTTCCAGCGATTCCCTCATCCTCAATGCCATCTCCGGGCACTTATCCACCTTGGCCTTCCCCTCGCTCAATGCCACGGCGAACTCCTTGCAGCTGCCATAGCCGCAATTGCCACAATCCTTGCCAGGCAAGTACTTCACGATGTCCTCCGGGGACATGCCATAGAAATCGACCGCTTCCACAACCATCTCATCCATCCCCTTTCTTCATGAACGCAAGGTCGGTCGCCGGACGCAACGCCAGTTCGTTCATCAATCCCTCAGTGAACTCCATCATGCGCTTGTCACCGTTCTCGCTGATGACCTTGGCCAGCCTAATGGCGGCGTTCACATCGTCCTCCGATATGCCCAGCTCCTTGGCCTTCGCCATATGGTGGCGAAGACATGGTTGGCAATGGCCCGCCACGGACGCTCCGATGGCGACCAGCTCTTTGGTCCTCTCGTCCATGATGATCCCCCCTCAGGCACATCATCCGTTATCATGGGGAGTGATGCGCCACATCATTTCAACTATTGTTTATTTTTAATGATTTGTTGATATTAATAAATTCCTAACAATCGCTACATATAGCAACGGACAGGTGATATCCCGATGGTCTCCTTCCCGTCCTATTTTCCCCGATATGGCGATAAAAAGGCCTGGCGAAGCTTCGCTCTCTCACTTTTTTACGCATTTTCGCCCCTTTTCGTAGATCATCTGGCCATGATATCATCTCTGAGAATCATCGTTGATTCCTGTCCGGTCACGTTGAAATAGGGTTCAAGGCACATCCTCTTCTCATTACCTGTAAAAAGTATCATCGCCAACAGAGGGCCTTAAAATCCCTGGCAGGTACGAATGGGGTGAAAAGATGGAAGCGACCGATAACACCATGAAGGACAATAACGCAGAGATAGTAGCTCGCTCAGAGGAATTTAATGCCGAGAGGATGAAATTGCTTCACGCCTTCCAGGCGATCGCCAAGGGAGACCTTTCTTTCGAATATAAATCGGCGGACCCTGAGATAACCGCCGCCATGAACCAGGTCGTGAGCGTCCTGAAGAAGCTGTCCGGGAGCACCGACATGGTACTGCTGTCCCTTTCAAAGGGAGAGCTGTCCGGAAGGATGGCCAAAGACCTACCCGGCGAGTACGGGGCGATCGCGACCAAGTTCAACCGGGCCATCGATGTATACGCTAACACATGCAGCATCGCGGCCACCGGGTTCGATAAGTTCTCTAAGGGGGACATACCGCAAAAGGTCACCGATGTCTTCCCTGGCGAGTTCGGGAAGATGGCGGACGACCTCAACCGGACCATAGACGGTTACATAGGCATACGAGAGGCCAACAAGGTCCTGCAGGGGATGGCCACGAACGATTATTCAACGAAGGTCGAGGGTAATTACATAGGCGTCTTCAACGACCTAGGGCAGGCGGTCAACCTCACCCGCGAAAGGATCCTCCATGTCACCGAGACCATCCAGAACATCTCCGAAGGCAACATCGAGGACCTGGATAAGTACAAGGCATTGAACAACGGCAAGGGGAAGCGCAGCGATAACGACAAGCTGGTCCCGGCGATGATCAAGATGATGCAGACGGTG
>JAJRAK010000048.1 GCA_028682895.1 Methanomassiliicoccales archaeon | reverse complement strand
TCAGCTCCTGGTGCTTTTTCCGGATATCCTCCAGGTCGTGCAACTGCCTCTGAAGTCCTTCCATTTCCGACGATAGGCGCTTGAGATCGCCGTCCACGCGGACGATATCGCGCTCCAGGCGTTCCCTCTCTTCCTTGACCTTCTCGTAGCTGGCCTTGCGTTCCTGCAGCACCTTCATGCTGAAGCCGAGGTCGGTCCGCTCCTTGACGACGGTCTGAAGGTCCGTCTCCTCGGCGGCGATGGCCACGCGTTCCTCCCCCTCTTCCATTTGGGCCTTGGCCAACCGTTCCATCATCGTCCGAGCTCGAGTCAGCGCCGCATGCGACGGTTCCAGGTCCTTCGCGCGCTTTCGGGCCAGTTCGTGCGCCGCCAGGTCGTAACCGACCGGCCCCATCGCTTCGAGCTCTTTTTCGAGGGTTGCGACGACGGACCGTTTGTCCTCAATGGACTGGACGACCTTTCTGAGCCTTTCGTCCAGCGATGCTTTCCTCCTGGACTCTGCGTTCAATTTCGTCAGGCGCTGTTCCAGCGCTTCCTTGCGCACCTTACTCTTCGCCCTCTCAGCGTCCAATCCCTGCA
The DNA here is from genome assembly GCA_028682895.1 of Methanomassiliicoccales archaeon. Lineage (GTDB taxonomy): Archaea > Thermoplasmatota > Thermoplasmata > Methanomassiliicoccales > UBA472 > UBA472. Next base: position 11,145 of record JAJRAK010000048.1, on the reverse strand, counting down.
AGACCGCATCCAGGGCGGTGATGGCGTCAGCGGATTCCTTCTCGTCCTTCTCATAACGGAGTATGAGGTCAGAGTACTGCTGTCCCATGCGCCTCTGGCAGGTGGGGCAGTTGCTGTCCTCTCCCAGAACGCGGATCTCGTCGGCCTTCTGCCTCGATCCCTTTCTAGAAAGTTCGTGCCTGGAGCGTTCCGCCCTACCAAGGTTCATCTGCGAATCGATGGTCGATAACGCGATGCGGGCGCTCTCCAGGTTCTCCTCCACGTTCTTGATGTTCTGGTCCACGTCCGGGATGGCGGAAAGGTCCTGCCTGGTCTGCTTTTCTTCCTCCTCCAGCGATCTGAGCTCCTGGAGGCGGGCCTTCAGGTCGTCCTCTGTCCTCAGCCTTTTCAGATGCCGTTCGCGCAGCTCGCCGAAGCGCTCCACGTCCGACCTGGCCCTCTGATATTCGGCCTCATCGGCCTCCAGCTTCGGTATCGATGACCGTAGCGCCACCAGGTCCTTGATCTCGCGTTCCAGGTCCGCCAGGCGCTTATGGCGTCCCTGCAGTCCCGCCCTCATCCCGGTCAGGCGCCTCTCCAGCGAGACGTCCTTGCGGTATCGTTCCTCATCCTTCTCCAGCAGATCGCGTTCGACGGACGTCCTTTCAACAGCCTTTTGCCTTTCGCCGACCAGCCGCCCCATCTCCGTTCTCGATCCGCATGCGAGCGTTTCCTTCTCCCGCATCTCTCCCGCGATGCGATCGCCCTTGTCCAGGCCGTCCTGGTCCTTCAATAACGGTAAAAGGTTCTCCGCCTGCTTCTTGGCGGCGCTGGCGTCCTTGTCGACGTTCGTCACCACGTCGTTCAGGAAGTCCACGCCCAGCATGCGCAGCACCAGCTTCTTACGGTCCGCGGGCTTCAGGTTGGAAAGCGCGTTCAGGTCCTTCTGCTTCGCGAACACGGAAACGAAGAACGCCTTGTGGTCCATGCCCAGGCGCTTGACCACCGCCTCGGTCACCGCCTTGTCCCCCCGAGCCACGACATCACCGTTCACTTCCAGGGAGGCGTCCACATGAAGGCTCTTGCCCTTCATGCTGCGCACCAGGCGATGCGCGTCCCCGCCCAGGTCGAACTCCAAGACGACCGAGCACTCATCCCCCAGGGACGAACCGGAGCGCATGACGCCTTCCTTGCCGTCCCGCACGACCGAGCTCTCGTTGCCATAAAGTGCCCATGTGACCGCTTCCAGAATGGTGGTCTTGCCCGTGCCGTTCTGACCTATTATCGCTACCACGCCGTCAGGGAACTCGATCTTGGCCTCGCGGAACTTGCGGTAGTTGCGCAGTTCCATGTAGCGGAGCCTCATTCTTCCATCCCCCTGCGGATGTACTCCAGCCCTCTCTGTCGTATCTGCTCTTTGCTGACACCTTCAACAGGAACTCCCGACAGGTACGTCTCGAACTCGCGGTCCATCGCTTCGAACGTCGCGGAACGGGATTGAACGGAATTGCTCTCCTGCAATATGTTGAACGAAAGCTCCAGATGCACGGCCTTCTCTGCCAATGCCCGCAGCGAGTTGATGTCCAGGCTGCGATAGAGTGCGGAAGGGATGTCGTTCACGACCAAACGTACGATGGAGCCGTCCATCTGCACGGAGCCTAAAGCGTCGCTCAGTTCGACCTGCAGTTGGGCAGCGTCCTTCCCCTTGGCGTTGATCGGTCCCAAGGAGAACATGGGCCTGGTACGAAGGTCGATCCGCTCCAGCTTCTTCCGTTCCAGGTCGTAGATGAAGTATCCTTTGTGCTCCCCTGCCTCAGAAAATGATAGGTGCTCGATGGAACCGCAGTAACGGGCGTTGTCGGTCACCTGCTGCATCTCATGGAAGTGCCCCAGGGCGATGTAGTCCATGTCCGTGTTCAGGAGCGATTGCTGCAGGTTAAGCTCGTTAGCCTCTCCCGTGCTGTACCTGGCCAGTCCCTGGAACCCGGCATGCAGCATTCCCACCTCATAGCGATGCTTGCCCCGTTTCCAGGTATGGAGCGCTTCCACCAGCTTGTCCTTGTCCTGATGAGGGAACGCAGTGACGAGAAGGTCGCCGAACTCCAGACGATGCGCTCCGGGGGTATAGACAGGGTATACGCCCTTGATGTGCTCGAAAAGGCGGAACACGCTGCCGGTCTCCTTCAGTCGAGGCGTGGAATGATTCCCTGCGAGCAGGACGATCGGGATCTTCTCGTCCGACAGACGCAAGAGCTGTTCCAGCACGACGGACATGGCGCGGTTCGAAGGACGAACTGAATCGAAGAGGTCGCCTGCGTGCAGCACGACGTCAGGGCGCTTGGCGATGATGGAATCGAAAAGACGGACGAACGCATCATTGACGTCCACCTCCCGCTGGTTCATCCCCGTCTCGGGGTCGGAACGACGGTAGGCGGTAAAGCCCACGTGCGTGTCGCCAATATGCGCTATCCTCATTTGGGAAGGGTTAGGCACCGGAGCGTAAATAAACGTTCGATGGAGGGCATTGAAAATGCGACCTCATACGCACCGGCATCCTCAGAAGAACTTGTCGTTCACATCCTTCTTGAGCGGGCTGGTCCTGCCCGCGGCCTTCTTGTTCATCTCCTCGAGGTATTCCTCATAGAGGTGGACACGGCAGGGTATGGCGAACGGCGTGAACGGGGATGCCACCAGCGCCTCCCCGGGCATGAGCATTTGTATCTCGTTGTCCAGCATGGATATGTCCTGTTTCGCCGAGTTGCGCAATATGTCGCGGTCCCGCTTGTCCGCCAGTCCCAGGATGAACAGGGTGTTGAACTGGCTGATGACCTCCTCATTGATCAGCTTGGGCTGCTGCGAGACGGCGCACAGGCCGACCTTGAACTTGCGGCCCTCGCGGGCTATCTGGGAGAAGACCGTGCCCTTTGATTCGGACAGTACACGCTGTGCTTCCTCCAGGGCAATGAGCAACGGCGGTGATTTTTCGAAGTCCTCCTTCTGGGAGTACAGCGCCTTGTTGTGCTCGAATATGGCCCTGGCCAGTACGGTTGATACTAGCAGCTCCTCGGCCTCGAACATGTTGGACGTGTCGACCAGGACGGTCTTTCCTGACTGGAGGGCAGAGATGACCCCCTTGGTGATGGAGAGCTCCTTGTCCGTCGTCACCAGGTCGAACTGGAATATTGAATCCAGACGGCGCTTGATGACGTTGACGCTGCCCTCGTGGAACTTGCCTCCGAGGTCCTTTACGATGTCGGCCACGCTCTTGTCGCGCAATTGCTCCAGCCATCCCTCGCCGTAACGCCATTGGGATGCCTGTAGACACTCGAGCTGCGGTCCGGAGAACTCGTACAGGTTCGCCAGATCTGGAATATCGATCTCGGCGCTGGAAACATGTATCGAACTGTACGGTCCGTTCAGCTTCCGGGACGAATAGACGTCCAGCGCTTCCGAGGCGAGCTTGGACTGTGACAGTCCTTTCTTTCCTCTCTCCCCTCCATCATAATACTCACCATGCGGGTCCAATATCAGAAAACCGCAGCGCCGGGATTCCATACAGGAAAGGGCCAGCGACTTCATCAGATTGCTCTTGCCCATGCCGGTGGTGGCGAAGATGCCTACATGGTGCGGGAAGGAACGGGACTCGATCCCGACCCTGAACTCCATGACACGGTCCCCGGAACGTAAACGTCCAACTTCCACATCGCCCATCATCGGGCGCAGGAACTCGTAGTCCTGCTTGCCCGCGCGGCGGACGGAAGCGAAATGCCGCGGGATGGACTTGGCCTTGCGGAAGGAGCCTCCCTTCAGACAGCCTAGCGGGGTGCAGACGCCCACCTTGTAAAGTCCGGCCTTGACCCCATTATAATCGTAACCTTGTTCGTTCCCCTGGCGAAGGGCGACGCCAGCCTCTCGTTCCATCCAATCGTCCTCATCGGAGTCGGCCCCGAAGAGCACGTCCATGGTGCGCACCAGATGCTTTTCGCCAGTGTCATCACCATCAACGACCAGCATCTCCCCTACCTGCAGGTCCTCGTTCTCCGCGGTGCGGAACTTGAGCTCCATGACCTTGTTCCCAAAGATGCTTCCAATGTGTTCCATCGTAACGGGTGCACAACCATGTCCATGCTTTAATGACTTTTCAACAGGTGACCGAATATGATGCGTTCGAGGGTGCTGTAAAAGCAGATGACCAGAGACGTTCCCGGGGCGCTCCGGTCCATAGCGAAAATCATTATTACCGTACGGCCATGATGACGCCGATGCGCATCGAGGTCGTGGAACTGCCCAGCGCTCCCGATTCCGTACGGCCGACAATGAAGGCCGTGGGTGTCGGCGGTGCCGGATGCAACATCGTCGCCAGGTCGTCCCTGGACAAGATGGCGATATGCCGCGGCTCTGACGGTCTGCACTCCTCAGTGCAAGACCGCTTCGTCCTCAAAGAATCCGAGGTGAAGGTCTGCCGTACGTCGCAGCCGCACATACTGGCATCGCACGACCTGCCTTGGATGGGGCGAATGCTTCGATTCATCGACGACCCGCAGGTGCTCTTCCTTTTCTCGGGAATGGGCGGGGAGACTGGCAGCTATGTGTCCCCCGTTCTCATGGCAGGTACGAGGCGCACGTTCAACATCTCCTCGGTCAGCCTTCCCTTCTCCGCCGAAGGTCCGGAAAGGAAGGCGTCGGCAAAAGAAGGTCTGGACCGATTGAAGAGGGAGAGCGACATCATGATCGTCTACGCTAATGATGCGCTGATCAAGCTGGCCCCAAACCTTCCATTGTCCAAGGCATTCAGCGTGATGGACCATGTCATGACCTCGATACCGGAGGACCTGGCGTCCCAGCTCACCGTCGAATCGCTGCCGGTGATCAAGAAGGAGTTCTACGGCCTAGAGATGAGGTTGGGGATCGGATACGGCCTGGGGTTCAACAAGGAAAGGTTGGCGGTGGAGGAGGCGTTGGACTCCCCCTGGTTCCCGTCCAAGCAGTTCAGACCTAGTACGGGGCTCATGGTCATAGCGCAGAACGAACCGGACATCGATACCGTGAAAGGGTGCCTCGAGTACCTGGACAGCATGTTGGAGATGGACCGGTTGATGGTCACAGTGCGCAAGGACCCCGAGCTCGACCAGCGCGTGCGGGTCTCATTGATGCTGGGGTACGGTTTTAAATGAAGGTATCATAGTGAATGATAATTTTAAAAAATATAAAAGATCGACAATCATTTTATGATAATTCCACCAATCGATTGATCATGATCCTCGAACGATGGGGGGTACTTTCCACAACGCGATCAAGCTGTGCTCTTTATGGCACATTTACTAAATTGGAGAATCAATCATGACTCAATATGAAAATCCTGCCGACAAGTTCCTATCAGTATTATTTATAATTTGTATATTTATACCATCGATTTCCCTGATTTTCAGCCTAATCGATACAACGGGAATATATTCACGACTATTATTATTTTCAATTATGTTCCCACTGATTTTATTTATCATCTATCTGGCGTTCAGATTGGTCATTCTCCGCCCCATCCATATTCAACTTAATGACACTGGCATTACCCTGTATTATCATTTCTCACATTCGATCGACGCAGTTTGGGACGACATCGAGTGGATTTCGAAGTTCGACGGGGATGGGAATTCCCAGGTCTTCAAGACCGATCGGGGCGGCAAGATGAAGATGAAAGATCAGGGATGGCCGGTCTTCCTACCCAACGAGGTCGCCTCGGCGATAGTGGATGCATATAAGGGCTCAGGGCAGATGAGGAGAATAGGCGAGTGGCAAATCATTGAATGAATAAGATCAGTCCTCAGCTATCTCTTCCGGCGCCCCGGCGAACTTGACCAATACGCACGCTTCGATGAAGTGCAATTTTCCCGGAACGACGACGGTGTGCAGCGGTGGTCCCATATCCTCGACCAGCATCTTATGCGGATAGTGCGCGGCTATCTTCTCCGTTCGGGAGCCAACTCGAGCGGCAGCGCAGATCAGGGTCTTCTCCGTTATCATCCCAAGTCCCTTGGCCTTCTCCGTGTTTAAAAGCCACTCCACAGCCTGGTTCTCTCATGCTGGGCTATGATTTCCGATCACCCGGACCATCTTCCGGGAAAAACCGCTATCGCACGCTCTGCCTCTCACACTCCCTGCAGACCCCGTGCATCATGAGGGACCATCGGTCGACGTTGAAGCCGGACCTCTGGGACAGGCTCCTCGATTCCAGGTCCAATGATATGCAGTAGATGCGGTGACAACTGTCGCACTCGAAATGGGCGTTGGTGTCCGGATGCTTGGTGAAGGTCAGGACGGTGCCCATCGGCACCTCGGAAATGATGGCATGCGTCTTCAGCTTGTTCAGGTTCCTATATACGGTCCCTAGGCTGATGTTCGGGTAGACCTTCTGAGCCTCTATATAGACCTCATCAGCAGTGAGATGGATATTGCTGCTGTAGATGATGTCGACTATCACCTTCAACTGCTTCGTCCATCTGATTATACTTGCAGCCACATCAGGGAATCAGCGGATGGCTCTATTAAGATTGCGCGCAAGCGTAATGTGCAGCGTCCCCGTCTACTCCTCCCCCATCCCTTCCAGGATGTCCTCGCTGTCCAGGTAGATCGATTGCAGGCGTTCTATGACGTCCTTGTCAGCATCCCACATGCCCCTCTGAGCCGCCTCGAGCAACCGGCCAGCGATCTGCCTTAAAGCGTATGGATTCACCTCTTCGATCCATTTCCTGGTCTCCTCATCGAACATGAAGCGATCGGCAATAGCGTTGTACATCCAAGGCTCGACGATGTCCATGGTGGCATCCCATCCGAAGGCGAAGTCCACGAACTGCGATACTTCTTGGGCTCCGCGGTATCCATGCCTCTTCAGCCCCTCCATCCATTTGGGGTTCAAGGCCCGGCTACGGAAGACGAACTTTGCCTCCTCCGCCACTGAACGGGTCCGAGGGCGGTCCGGGTCCGAGCTGTCGCCCATCAGCGACATCGGCTCGTCGCCATAGGTGCTGACCGCGGCGTTCATCCCGCCCAGATAGATGTAGTCATCATCGGTCTCGAGCAGGTCAAGCTCCCTCGATTCATGGTTCTTGACCGTCACGTCCAACCGTCCCAAACGTTGCTGGAACAGGTCCGGTCGCCTCTCTCCGTGCAGTTCCCTCCCATATGCATGGCATCCCCAGGAGACGTACGACCGGGCTATGTCCTCCTTGTTCTCCCATTCGGAGGTCTCGATGAGCTCGCTCACGCCTCCGCCATATCCTCCTGGAGGACAGCCGAAGATGCGCATGACGGACCTATTGCGCGCCTCTCTCTCCGGTATGCCGGCCGCGATGTCCTTGACGGTCTCCTCCCGCATGTGGCGAATGAGGAAGTTATCCTCTTCAGATTCGTCCAGGGCAGCGATCGTCCGTACACCGTCATCGATGAGCTCGACCAATCCGGGGAACACATCGCGGAAGAGCCCGGTTATGCGCACCGTCACATCCAGCCTCGGACGCCCCAGCTCCTCCAACGGGATGGTCTCCAGGCTGACCACGCTCCCCCCGTGACCGGAGCGCAATGGCCGCAATCCCATGAGCCATAGGATGTAGGCTATATCGTCGCCCCCGGTCTTCATAGTGTCCGAGGCGAAGACCACCACCCCCACGCTCTCCGGGTACGTCCCCTTCTCCCGGACATGTCTGGCGATCATCTGGTCGGCCATCTTGACCCCTAACTCCCAAGAGGCCAGGGAGGGAATCGACGAAGGGTCTATGGAATAGAAGTTGCGTCCCGTCGGAAGCAGGTGGGCGTTCCCGCGGGACAGGCAGCCTGAAGAGCCTGGGGGCACGTATCCTCCGGACAGCCCGTGCAGCAGCAGGCCCAGTTCGTCCTTTGTGCGGAGGAGGTTCGGTACCAGCGTCGCGCATATGAAAGCGACCACCGTCTCGACGTCCGCGCTTCTCGGAAATAAGCTCTTTGCGATCTCGATGGACCTTTTCAGATCATAGTCCTCGCGTCCCATCCGTTCTATCAGGTCCATGCAGCGCCCGTCGATGTCGTCGAGCATCGCTCCGTTGGTCACCTCCCTGCCCGTGGCGATCTCCCAGGGGCGGTCCATGATCTCCCTCAGGTCCACCCCCATGAAGTTCGATACCGATGTTCGCAGGGAGGGGACCTGGCCATTGCTCAGCCTGGTGAGCGAATGGACCGTCTCGTTCATCTCCATGGCGCTCGGGGGGCGCCCCAGCACATGGAGCCCGTCCTTGATCAGATTGTCCTTGACCTGGGAGACGTAGTCGTAGATCGACGAAAGCTTGTCCTTGACATCGTCCACGGTAAAGGACGGCTGCAGCCCCACATCGTCCTCGAGCGATAGTTCTCGCATGCTCTCCACGATACCATCTAGCAGGCCGGAGGCCTTCTCATGCTGACCCGCGTTCTTGGCACGGAAAAATTCCTGCAGGTCGTTGTCCAGGTCGGTCAGCTCATCGTAGCTCCCGCCCCGGGTCAGCGTCGGTATGAGGTGGTCTATGATGACCGCCCCGCTGCGGCGCTTGGCCTGCATGCCCTCCCCCGGGTTCCCTATGATATACGGATAAAGGTTTGGCATGTCCTCTAGGACCACATCCGGGGGGCAGGCGGAGGACAGTCCGACCCCCTTGCCGGGCAACCACTCGAGCGTCCCGTGCGTACCCATATGGATAACGGCATGTGCGCCGAACCCCTCCTTGAGCCAACGATAATATGCAAGGTAGTTGTGCGGCATCGTCACCTCGGTACTGTGATAAAGGTCCGAAGCCTTCTCCAACAGCCCGCGCGGAGGCTGCAGCCCGATGAAGATGTTGCCGTTCAGCACTCCCGGGACCAATATCTTCCCGTCAGACACATACAGAGTTCCCGGCGGCCTTCCCCAATCCCGGCACATGGCCTCTTGCGTCCCAGACGGGATGCTCGCGAACCATTCCGCATATTCGGTAGGTCCCACCTTGCCCACGGCTCGTTCCGCCATCTCCTCCGTGGGAAGCCAATCAAGGTCGTTGGATACTCCAGCTAGCACCTCCTTCACCACTTCGTCCCCCGAACCGGGCAGGTGATCGACGACGTAGCCGTCAGATGCCATGGTCCTCAATAGAAGGGCTACGCTCTCCGGGGCGTCCAGGCCGAAGGCGCCTCCCACCTGATCGTTCCTGGGAGGGTTCTGATGCATGAGTATGGCGACCTTCCTTCTTTCTGGGGGGAGTGCATACAGCTCTCCCCAGGCCATGGCCATGGATGCTACCTTCCGCACCCGGTCCATGATGGGGGCGGCCGACCTGGTGCCGTCCTTCTCCATCCTGGTGCAGCCGATGGGCACGCTGATGATCTGCCCGTCAAACTCCGGCCATACAACGTTCGCGCCCAGTTCCATGGGCGTCAGCCCTAGGGAGCTGGCCTCCCAGGACCCCTCAGTCTGCATGGTCGTCATGGCCTGAACGACCGGCACATCAAGTTCCTGGAAGAAATTTCCGATAGTTCGTCTCGCCCCGTCCCCCGGATTTCCAAGGGCGAGCTGGGAGAACCCGGCATTGACGATGACGGATCGCACCCGCGGTCCCTGTGGGCCGATAAAATATTTCCTGACGGTCTCGGCAGCGCCGATGGACCCGGAGATGCTGTTCGGGCTCGAGATGAAGAAGACCGGCAGCGCGTTAGCCCCCATGTCATCCAGGCACCTTACCAAAGAACCTATCACGTCCAGATCGCCGTTCAGCCATTGCGACTGCGGGAACAATATGCCTACTGTCGGCCTTGCCTGATCAAGTCCTCCGAGGAACTCCTCGTCGCTGGTGCAATGGGCACGGTCCGGATGATATATCCCTTCGGTCCGGGGCCGCACCGGTTCAGGCACGTTCACTTCCATCCCTCCGATCCGTCGAAGTGCCCAAAGGACCATTCCCCTTTCGTTATCATCCCCTCCCAGCTCGACGAACGAGTACAGGAGGCGATGATCGTCCGCCGGGAATGGGAATAGGCTCCGCAGTTCCTCCATCTCCTCAGGGATGTTGCTCTGGACGAAGGCCGGGATATTGTGGTCCGTCAAGACATTCCGCAGGCGATCGAACTTTTTGAAGTAGGTGATACCGGCATGCAGGTGCACCACGACCATGTCGGCGTCTTTCACATCATCAATGAACCCTTGGAACGACCTCTCACTGGAGTCGAGCGTCTCCGAGTCTACGCTGGTCAGCGACAGTCCCGGGAACCTATATCTCAGCTCGTCCACGATGGCTGGCAGAGTGGCGCTGCCCATCGTCCCCGAAATGATATCGACCATCTTCATTCAGTTCTCCCTCCGGCTCAACCGGCCGAGGCCGCACGTATGGTGCGCGCCAACTGGGCCGAGCTCATATCCTCCAATCTGAGATAGGACCCGCCCAAAGCCATGGCCAGCTTCTCCCCCCGATCGATGCGGGGCATGCCCGTCCCCGTGTCCACGACCACGGTCCTGATATGCGTTCGGGACAGCTCCCTGGCTATGTCCAGGGCCTCGTTGAACGGATCGCCTCCGGCCAAAGGGACGTTGGCGCGGCCATCGCTGATGACCACCAGCGAGGGATCGGACCCTCCGCCCCTGGACATCAATGATGAGATGACGTCGGCTGCTCTCACAAGACCGAGCGCCAGCGGCGTCCTTCCCCCGGTGGGTATCTCCTGGAGCTTTTTGTAAGCCCCATGTACGCTCCTCGTCGGCTGGAGCAGTACGTCTGCGGAGTTGCGGTGAAAGATGACCAGTCCGACCGAGTCCCGTTTACGGTAGGCGTCCGTCAGGATGGTGAGCACGGTGCCCTTGACAGTGGCCATCCTCTCCTTCACGCCCATCGACCCGCTGGCGTCCACCAGGAATATGATGCTGGAACCGCGCTTGCTCATCCGGACCTTCTCCCTGAGGTCCGATGGTTCGATGGCCACGGCCAATCCGCATTTCTCCCGGCGATTCTGGTATGGGGCGGCTGCCCTGAGGGTGGCATCGAACGCCAGGTCCCTCGGCCTTCCGGACGGTATCCTGGAAGCGATGTATCTGCCCTTCCCGGTCTCGGATATGACCCGGTACCGTTTTCCATCCAGGTACTTGCGCGATCGGACAGGTCCTTGGTCCTGAGCGAACATCTCGGTCAGTTCCGGACCTTT
>JAJRAK010000047.1 GCA_028682895.1 Methanomassiliicoccales archaeon | reverse complement strand
ACCCTTACCGGGTTCTTGTTGAGGCGATGGATGATATCGATGTAATGGTCCTTCAAGGTCTCTTTTTTACCTTTATCGATCTTGAGGTCGCCATGCTCTATCAGGGTCTCCAGGTTCTTTATCGAGTCCTTTCCGCTCATTGCCATGTTACGTCACCCCAACAGCCTGGTGCCTATCAGTCCGATCGCTAGCATTATGAAAGAATGACGGAAGCCGTTCGCTATCCTCCCGTCCTGCAGCACTCCTGCAAGTATCCCATCCCCGAAGGCGTGTATCACCACAGAAATGACGAATATCAACTGGATCTCCGGGATGACCTCGTCCTTGACAAGGATGGGCACGTTGCCGACATCCGCTGTATCGGTGTTGATTGACGCACCGGCCTTGACCATCTGCGGCAGGAAGGTCGAGTTGAGGATGAATATGGTGGCCAAGAACACGGCGAAGGCCACGTAGATGACCACGGTATAGGTTGACATGGAAACACTGCGTTCGGCACGGTTCAGCAAGGTCTCCCTGGCGTCATGCGCCACCATCTCTAGGACATCGGCCACGTTTCCGCCGGCATCGTTGGCCTTGATGATGATGGAGGTCATCCTCTTGATCAGAGGGGTGTCGACACGGTCCATGAACAGCTTGATGGCCTCGGTCGCCGGGACACCCCAGTCGATCTGTGCTGCCATCCTCTGGATCTCAGGCGTCAATTTTCCATACCTTCCGCGGGAAGATACCTTGATGGAATCGGCCAATGTCATGCCGAAGCGGCCGCCCTCTGCCACATCCCTGAGGAAATCGGGCAGCCTGGACTCTATGTCCCGGACCCTGTTGTACTCATGGGTGGAATAGAAGCCGTACGGACCGCAGACGGCCATCAGGCCCATTGCCACCCAGTCGATCCAATCCAATCCGGTCTCGAAACCTCCGATGGCGTCAAGGAACCCGATGAAGAACAGCACTGCCATTATGGCGGCGCCGATCATGAGGAGAGTCTTGCTGTAATCCCTCTTTCTTGAGGATAACTGCCCCAGGTCTAATAATTCAGATTCAGCCATTTTCTCACCTCACATCGTTGACTCCTTGGTCGTATTCCATATGAAGAAAATAAAGCCGAACTGAGAGAACGGCACCATCAGCCCGACCACCAGATACAACAGTAGGATGGTCATGCCAGAGTCGCCTCCCGTACCAGGCGTGATGGCCATTATGGCCATGATCACTATAAGGAACAACGGGAACGCCACCACCACGGTGACGAACGTCTCGGCCATAAGCCCGAGGGTCTCCAGCTGCGCCCTGATCTCCAATTTTGACTCCTTCTCGAACTGTTCCGCCTTCTGCAGGAAGTACGGCTTCAGCTGACCCCCGGACGTCGTGGTCGTGACCACTCCCTGTAAGAATTCTTGGAAGCGGGGGGAAGGGGTACGCTGTGCCGCCCGGCCGATCGCCGATAGTATATCGGTACCTAGCAGCTCCGTGTCCCTGGTGATCCACTCCGCCTCGTTCTTGATCTCTCCGTATATGGGCTGTCTGGAGAGCTCCTTGAATATGATATCGATGTTGACATCCGCGCTGGCCATGGCGGAGATGAAGCTCATCGCCGCTCCCATGCGTTTGTTGATGTCCCTCATCCTGGTCTTGGCCTTGGAACCGGGCGATGAGTTCAGGACCACATAGGTCAGGATCGGGGGGAGGATCACGATCATTATGGAGAAGAGGAGGACCATCCCGGCCTCGACCCCCAGGAAGGCGATGAAAGCGCCTCCCATGAACATGGCTATGAGCCCGGCCACCACCAGGACCAACAAGGTCGTCATCCATACGAAGGCGGTGAACTCCTCGCAGCGCAACCGCATGTGCGCCTGCAGCAGTTGCAGCTCCAACTTGGGGTTTGGCTTCATCCTGTTGGTGACCAATTTGCCCATGGTGCGCCAGCAGAACTCCTGATATGGTGTGAGCTTGACGTAATCGGGAACGACCCCCTCGGGCAGCTTGATTATGCGCGGGCCGACCTCGGCCGTGTGCTTCGGCGCCGTGCTCTTGGTCTTGAGGTACGACTTCTTGGTCGAATCGATGCGCGTGAAAAGATCTGTCTCCTGCGCCATCAGTTCACCTCCAGGGCCGCCATCTCCTTTCGGATGCGCTGCAGCGTCTTTTCATGGTCCTTGTAATATGAGTTCACTAGGTTCCAGATCTCGCGGTGATTGCGAATGTCCTTCTTCTGCATGTAGGTGAGGACCTCCACACGGTGGTCGAACTCGGCCATCATCTCATCGTGCGTCAAGGAGCGCATCTCCATGATCTTGTCGAACAGGAATGAGTGGCCTTTGAAGATGAAACGGTCGGTGGCCGGGTCCCATTCATAGACGGTGTTGGTGATGAGCTCGTTGGTCTCAGGCTCGAAACCGACGATCTCCACCACCTGCTTCATGCGCCGGACCATGTCGTTCCCGACCTTGACCTGTGACTGGATCAAAACATTGCGCAATGCGGTGAGAAGTATCCTGGGGCAGTTGATAGGAGGGTTCTCCAGCCTGTTGACCATGCTCTTGACCGAGTCAGCGTGCATGGTGGAATAGGTGCTGTGCCCGGTGGCCATGGCCTGGAACATGATGTAGGTCTCCTTTCCACGCACCTCCCCTACCAGGATGTAGTTCGGCCTCTGACGCAGGGCGGCGCGCACCAGGTCGTACATGTCGATCTCGCCCGCGGACCTGCCATCCTTGTCCTTCTCCCCCACGCCGGTCCTGGTAGCACCAGGTATCCAGTTCTCGTGAGGCAGGTTGATCTCCCTGGTGTCCTCGATGGTGACGATCTTGGCCCCCGGCGGGATGAATATGGCCAGGGAGTTCAATGCGCTGGTCTTGCCGCTGGCGGTCCCTCCGACCAGGATCATGGACTCGCCGTTCTCCACGCCTATCCACAGGTAGGCCATCATCTCGATGCTGACCGTCTTGTTCCTGATCATGTCGGTGGGCGTGAAAGGACGGTCCTTGAAACGCCTGATGGTGAAGGTGGAACCTCTGGTGGAGATCTCCCTGGAATAGGTAGCGTTGATGCGGTGCCCTTCCTGGGTGGTGCCGTCCAATATGGGCGATGAGACAGATATCTGCTTGCCGCTCCTCTGGGCCAGGGTGACCACGAAGGAGTTCAAGGAATCCTCGTTGGTGAAAATGATGTTGCTGCGTATGCTCTGCCACTTTCCGTGGAATACGAACAAAGGGATGTTGTAACCGTCGCAGGATATGTCCTCGATGTTGTCGTCACGCATCATGACATCGATGTTGCTGTGACCGACGAAATCACGGATGATATAGTATCCGATGCGCTTCTTGGTGACCTTCTCCACCTTCACGCCCCTGGTCTGCAGGTACGAGTCCACGCTCTCTCGGAGGTACTCTTCCTTGTCTAGCTGGGTGAGCTTCTCCCACTCGTAGCCCAGAGTGCGGTGCAGCGTATCCTTTATTATCTCCAGGAGCTCTTGCTCCTCGGAACTAAGGGTCGGTTCTATTACCTCGTAAAGGTACTCGCTGATGTTGTTATTGTACGTGACCCTCACGTAAGCGTAATCTGGAACGACGGTATAGGTATCCAGCACTTCCACTGACGGGTCGGTGATCGGAGGTATGACCGTCACCGCCGAACCGGGTCTCGCGGCCTTCTGGGCATCGGCCAATGGGACCATCACCCTGCTGGCGCGGTTGGGGGTCATCCTTCTGAGGAGCTTCAGATAGGAGTTGCGCATCTTCTCTGATCTGCTGATCGTGCCCCATTCCTTCTCGTCCTCCTTCTCGGGGCTGCGGAACCCTTCCTCCGTCTTCACGTCCGCCTCTTTCGCCGTGTTCTCCATCTTGCTCCCCCTAGTACTCCAGCTCAAGGCTCACGTATGCCCTGTTGTGCGTGAACTCGTTCACGTCGTTTACCGTCAGCGTTACTGTGTAGATAGGCCGGTACTCGTCATACTGCGTCAGCTCGGTCGAGGTGAGCGTATAATCGGTACCTTTCACAAGTCCCGCCCCATCGGCGGTCTCGTTTATGAAATCCATCCAGACATCTACATATCTGGTGTTGAACTTCAATGTCAAGGTGCCGTTCCCATCGGTACCAGTGCTGTCTGTGACCGAGTATGTCTGGGAATCGTGATAGATGAGGTCGATGGTTATGCCCGCCACTCCCTCGCCGCTGATGCTCTCGTTGTGGCTGATTATGTCCACCTGGTCGAACTGGACGTTCACCGTGCCATCATCGTTGGTCTCGAAGACCAGGGAGGGGGTCGCCCTCATGACCATCCCATCCTCCTGATACAGCATCACTGCGCCGTTCTCATAGGCGTACCACTGGGTGACGTAATAGCGGTTGGGCCCGAAGAACTCGACGCACCCGCCACCGTCATCGGAGAAGTCCATCACCTCATCGTAATAGTCATAGCTGAACGACACGTTCACTCCGGTGTCATAGGTTCCACTGGGCTTCAGGAAAAGATAACCGGTGGTGGCCGAAGCGAATATCGGTATCCCATCAGAACCAAGGCTGATGGTCTGGTACATGTCGATGGTGGCCCTACCGGTCACCTGGGCGTTGACGATCAGATTATCGACCTTGCCCTTCATATCGCCGAACTGGGTCAGAACATCGTCCATCTGCTGCTTCTCGTTCTCCTTCATCCAGATGGGGATGTAGGTGTTCGTGAAGAGCGCTATGAACGTAATGAAGACGAGCAGGGCCATGATGGTACCTATGGTCGATGCCACGCCCTCCTTGTCCTTTCTTATGAACTTAGAACGGCTAGACGAGCTAAATGTTCTTCGACTAAAGGACTCATCCACCATGCTGGTACCCCAAAATTACCTGGATGATTTACGTAATGTTGACTATATAAATATGTCGAGAAAAAATCAAAATGCGTCCCCCCTCTGGCAATCGCTGTTTTTTAGCAGTATAAATATGGTTTTTTTAAGAACGAGGGGCCGGTGATGGCCCAATGCCATCATCACCATCAAGAGGCAAATTATTTAATCGTCCTCAATTATGGGGTGGCAGAGCCGCAGTAACTCAGTTGGGAGAGTGCAAGACTGAAGTCCCCCATGGCGCAAACCTGGAGGATCGAAATCTTGAAGTCGCTGGTTCGAGCCCGGCCTGCGGCACCATACGTTTTTTTATTTTCCGATCGCAGGACAATGTTCTATATGCATAATGTCGATTCCCTTTGAGATGCAGATCAAGTCCTTCGAAACCACAACCATCGAGGCCAAGAGGTTCTCCAAGACCGGAGAGCGGATGGCGAACGTCAAGATAGAGAACAACAGCGCCATCACTCAGATCTCCACGGGGGAGGATGGTCTGTCCAATGTCGATTTCCGCTTCACCGCCAACTACACCGGGCTCGGCTATATCAAGATCGAAGGCCAGATGACCGTCTCCGAGTTCAGCGCCAAGGCGATCGAGGAATGGCGAAAGACGAACAACCTGCCTGTCGATGACGCCAATGCCATCCACAATGCCGTGGTCAGTACCTGCATGGTGACCGCTCTGATCGTGGCCAGGGAGATCAAGCTTCCCGCGCCAATGCCCATACCTCGCATCAACATGCAGAAGAAGCCAGAGATACGCCCGAGCGACGGTGTGGAAGTCGCCTGATCAGCGAATATGGTCCAGAGCGAACGAGCCTATGGTGAGGGCGCTCTTTGTTGCCGTGTAACGGATATACGTACGGGACTGCACATCGCTGATGCCCTTTATGGCGAAGAAGGTCTTTAGCTGGTCCACCTTGAAATCGACCATGCCGTCCATTATCGAGCCGAGCATCTGTATCTCCGGCTCGCTGTGCATTCCCTTCTCTACGACGAACAGCGATACGGCCTGGTCCTTCTTGCGTCTTCCACAGAGCGGGCTGAGGAAGCGGAAGGCCGAGTTCGGGTCCGAATAGGCTATGAGCGTGGACACGGAACGGAAGATGAGGCGATAGTACTCATGCTTCTCCTTGTACGCCCGGGCCAGCTCCTCCACCGTATCGCCAAGCTTCTCGTGATCGTTCGGCTCATCGATGTAGATGGTATACGGGTCGTTGGCATCATCGCCCATGGCCCGGCTGTACGTATCGACATACTTCACCAGGCCCAACTTCTCATACTCCTCGTAACCGGAGATGATGTACTTCATCTCATCCCGTATGTCCTTGGCCGTCTTGTCGGTAAGGACGAAGATGGCCGGTATGCCCTTTCTCAACCCTTCCACAGCGAAAGTGTTGGCCATGACCTCCTTACCTATGAACGGAGGCCCGTGTATCATGATGTTGGAACCTATCGGCATGCCACCGAGCAGTAGGTCATCAAAGCGGGAGATACCGGTCTTGACCTTGCGCTCCTGCAGTTCCAGCGCCCTCTCCTTCTCCCGGTATGTGATCTCATCCTCGATCATGCCCTGTTCGCGCAGGCGCAGCTCCTCCTGCTTGGCCAAGATGTAGCGTTCCTTGGACCGGAGCTCATCCTCCTTGGACGATACCTCGGCCTTGAGGGCCTCCAGCTTCTTCATGAGCTCGGCCTCTTCCAGACCTCCGGTCTCCCGCTTCATCTCCTCGAGCTTCCGTCTTTCACCGGTGTAGACCTTCTCCCGGTACATGAGGTCCTCCTCGCGGCGGATCAGCTCGTCCTCCTTGTAGGTGATGGCCTCACGGATGCGGTCGCTCTCCTCCTCCTTCTCCTTGAGGCGTACGCGCAGATCGTCAGCCTCCTGCTTCTGCATGAGGTAGTCCCTTTCCTTGGTCTGCGCCCCCTCCAGCTTCTTCAGGACGTCGGCAGTGACGGTGGAGCCGCTGCCGCGGAGGACGACAAGTTCATCCTCTTTCAGCTTCAGGTCGATCTTCAGTCTAGCAAGTTCCTTCTCAAGGCCGTTGCAGCGCTCGGTGAGCTCATTCTCCTGCTTGCGCCATTGCTCATCCTTGTCCTTGAGCTCGGCGTGGAACCTTTCTAACAGATCGTTGTCCGGACCCTCGGCAAGGCCATTGCTCTGATAACGGCTCGCATCGCCTGAACCGGCACGAAGCTCGTTCATCTGAGCGATAAGGGCCTTCAGACGGTTGACGGTGCCCTCTTCCTTGTCCGAGACGTTCTCGGAGGCCAACAATCCCCGTACCTCGGCCAGCTCAGCTTCGTACCGCGAGGCCCGCTCCACGAGCTCGGTCTGATCGTCCTCAGGGACAGCATCCCCACCTTCGCCGAGCCAGGTGAGAAGGGCAGAACCCTCGCTGTCGCCATCGAGCCACTTGCTGAGCTTGTCCACTTCGGCTTGGCCAGCATCATCGCTGACCCGTCCTTCGTGTGCGCCCGTCGCCCGGGGGCTCGTACGACCCTTCTCTTTGACCATCTTAGACATCACGCATTCTGACCAGTATGTTCATCGTGCAAATTGGAGATGACTACCCAAGTGCATATTTAATATTTTAGGGCTACCCATTATCGAACTCCGCCCCGAACGTCCTCGGCCGGACTGGGTACTTAGGAATATATTGATTACAATAATATAATATTAACGTATATTATCGAACGCTTCCCACGGTCCCATGACCGATGTACGGACATGCTACCGTTCGCTGCTCCAGTCAATACTGGATGGCCGTTCCAGAAACCTGTTCTTTAACAAAAAGATATATATTCATCGTTACATCTAAGAAAGAGCTTGGACCTAGGCCAGAGGGCTGCAGATGGAAAAGAGGGTACACATCAAGATCGACCGCAACAGCGACTTCACGTTACGCGAGGTCTTGAAGAAGATCGAGGAGATCCAAGCCGAGAACCCCGAGCTAGATGTGTTCTTCGACGGCGACGATTACGCCATATGCAGTCGGCCCAGGAAGGTCAAGAGCCGAGTGTAAGGTTCTGACCGTTCTAGTTTCAGCTTCAAATATCAGCGAGGGTTGGAAATTGGTCAAGAAGAAGGATGTTCTGAAGGAGAAGGTCAAGCAGATTGACTTTGACGAGATCGTGACCGTGAAGGACCTGATGGAGGCGTACAAGGACTCTTCCATCCAGAGCCGGGCCCTGGCCACCTGCGCCATCGCTTACGAGAAGGCATTGAAGGACCCCGCCCGGCCGACGGTCATACTGGGCCTCGCGGGACCGCTGGTCGCCGCCGGCCTCAGGAAGGTCATCGCCGACATGATCAAGTTCGGCATAGTGGACGCCATAGTGACCATCGGCGCCATACCGTACCAGGACTTCTATCAGGCCCGGGGATACAGCCATTACAAGTGCTCCCCCCGCTGCGATGACCTGGCCCTGCGCGAGGTCTTCGTGGACCGCATCTACGACACCTTGGTGGACGAGGACAAGTTCCGCGAGACCGACGCGGTCATCGGGGACATCGCCGAGGAGCTGGAGCCCAGGGGCTACAGCACCAGGGAGTTCATGGACATACTCGGCTCAAAGATCGACGACGAGGACTCCATACTCTACAACGCCCACAAGTACGGCGTACCAGTGATCGTACCGGCGTTGAACGACTCCTCCATAGGCATCGGCCTCACCGGTCTCTACTACAGGAAGAGGAAGGCCAACGAACCGTTCATGCACATCGACCCCATCCGCGACAACTGGGAGATAACCCAGCTCAAGATCAACTCGGAAAAGACCTGTGTGATATACATAGGCGGGGGCGTGCCCAAGAACTACATCCAGCAGACCGAGGTCATATGCGAGACGCTGGGCTACGAGAAGGGCGGGCACCACTACGCCATCCAGATCACCCAGGACGCTCCCCAGTGGGGCGGCCTGAGCGGATGCACCTTCGAGGAGGCGCAGTCCTGGGGCAAGATCAACCGCGACGCCAATAAATCCGTCGCTTACGTGGAGGCGTCCATCGGCCTTTCGCTCATGGTCGGGTACATACTGCAGTCAGGCACCTGGAAGGGCCGCAAGCGGTTGAAGTACAAGTGGGAGGGCGACATGCTAACCAAGGTCACCAAGGCCCCTCTGGGGCTGTAGGCGGACATGGAAAAGCATGTGGGAAGGGCGACCATCGCCATATACAACTCCTATGACCCGAAGGCGTTCCGGGAGGCGCACCGGCGCATCCTGGCGCGGGCGGGACCGTTGGCCCTGGCGTACGATTTCAACCTCATCACCTTTGGGTTCCCCTTCCCCGAGGACCTCAAGCTGCCGGTGGAGCTGGCCGATTGGGTGGCGTCAACGACGTCCATCGGCGAGGACGGTTCATACCTGAAGGAGCTGGCCAGCAAAGGCCGGTTCCAGAACTTCCCCTATCCCGCCAAGGGGCTGCCGCCGCAGCTGGGCGTGGCGGTGCTCACCACCTGCGAGCCTTACCCGGAGCGGAAGCTGGAGCTGTCGCAGCTGGCCTCCATGCTCGAGGGCGGGCAGAGCGTCTGCCTGATGTTCGGTGCCGGACCCAAGGGAGTCCCGAAGGACATGCGAGAGCTGGCCAAGCACCACCTGGACATCACGTTCAACGGCCATTCCCTGGAGACATGCACCGCCCTCGGTGCCGTCGCTGGCGCGTTGGCACATACGCTTCGTTCCCGTCGGTAAGGAAGTTTAATGAGTTCCATAGACGTTGACGGAACGTGGATAGAGCCCTTGATCATCATGTCAAAGCCTGGACGACCACGTCCTTGCTCCTGCTGTCCATATCGCTCGTCCTCATCTGTCAGGGCGACATCTTTTTCAGTATCGGCAGCACGTCCATCGGCGCAGGGCAGATGCTCTGGCTCCCGGGGCTGATCGGTTCCTGCTCCTGCCTCTGGCTGATGCTCACGATGCTAGGCGCGCGCACCAATATCTCCCTGACGATATCCTTGGCCGCATTGGCCGGCGCCGAGGCCTGCACCTTGCTGCTGCCGACGAACAAGATCGATGGACTGGATTGGAACGAGGGATACGGACTGGTGCTTGGAATATCGTTCGCCTCTATAGCTATCACGGCCATCACCTGGACCGCTACCGGGGTGATCGATCCGGCGCGGCGTAACTGGTGGTCCTATGGGGTGGCCTTAGCGGCCACGGTGCTGGTCGGCCTGGCGCTATCCTACTTTTACTTCGGCTTCCTGCAGGGCGCGCTCGCCACCGCCTTGGCCGCGGCGCTGATCTGGGGGGCGGCCTATGACAAACGGCTTGACCGGTACGGAGATGTCAAAGATGAGAGAGGACATCCGATCATCCTGCTGACATTGACCTTCCTGGCGCTGCCCCTGCTCATCCTGGGGATGCCCTACCTGTTGCAGTAGCTCAATAGGTGTCGTAATGGACCTTGAGCGAGGGTATGCCGCATCCCGAGCCCTTGATGACCCTGCCGACGACCTGTCCCTTCTCCCCTAGGATGGACAGCGCCTCCTCGACGCCCTCCCTCGGAAGGACGATGCCATAGCCCATTCCCATGTTGAACGTCTTGTACATCTCTAGATCGGTGACGCCGCCCATCTTCTGGATCACCTTGAATATCGGCTGCGGTTCGATCGGGTCGGTGATGCTGTACTGCAACCCTTTCTTCAGGCGCACGAAGTTCTTCAGACCGCCTCCGGTGACGTCCACCATGCCAGTGACCTTGACGGCCTTTACCACGCGGAGCACGTCCCGAACGTAGATCTCCGTCGGCGTAAGCAGTTCCAGACCGATCGGCTGGTCCAGTCCGTCCACCTCGTCCTTGAACGAGATACCGGCCGACTGCAGCACCTTGCGCGCCAGCGTCATGCCGTTGGAATGGATGCCGGACGAGCGCAGCCCGATGATGGCGTCGCCCTCCATGATGTCCTGTCCAGTGACCATGTCCTTGCGGTCGAGCATGCCCAAGGCCGTTCCCGAAAGGTCGATCCCGTTCACCATCTCCGGCAGGACGGCTATCTCCCCTCCCACCAGGTCCACGTTCGCAAGTTCCGAGGCCTTGTTCAGCCCCACGCCGATCTGTTCAGTGATCTTGTCGTTGGGTTTGTCCAGGGCGATGTAATCGACGAAAGCTATCGGTTCAGCGCCAACGCAGATGGTGTCGTTGACGTTCATGGCCATGCAATCGATGCCTACGGTGTCCCATTTGCCCAGCGCCTCGGCCACCAGCAGCTTGGTGCCCACTCCGTCGGTGGCCAATGTAAGCACGCGGTCGCCCAGGTCCATCAGGCCGGTGAACTGGCCCGGTAGGTCTATCATGCGCACCGTCCCCGACCGTCGGTACTTCAGATGCCCGACGAGGGCTGATATGGCCAACGATTTCTGGTCGATGTCCACCCCGGCCTTGGCATAGGTCCACTCTTTCTCTTTCATATGCTCTCCGAGGCAGAATCTCCCCGCCCGATAAAATAGAATCGGTCGGGCAATGGTTTTTTAACCTGCGAGGTTTTGGGACGATCATATGTCCAATAACTGGATGCAGGAGCGGCGGCGCGACTACTATTACCGCAAGGCGAAGCAGCTGGACTACCGTAGCCGCGCTTCGTTCAAGCTCATGCAGATCGACGACCGCTTCAACATCATACATCCGGGGATGACCGTGGTGGACCTGGGGGCCGCTCCTGGCGGCTGGCTTCAAGTGGCGGCTGAGCGTGTCGGACCGAAGGGGAAGGTCGTGGGCGTCGATCTTCAGCCAATAGCGCCGCTCGAGGGCGTTCAGACCATAAAGGGGGACATAAAGAACGAGGCGGTGAGGGAGGAGCTCTTGACCATGACCAACGGTCGTGTCGACCTGGTCATGTCAGATATGTCCCCGAACATATCCGGGAGCTATTCCATGGACCATGCCCGCTCCATCGAGCTGTGCGAGATGGCGATGGCGTTCGCGCTCCGCACGCTATCGCCCGGCGGGAACATGCTCGTAAAGATGTTCGAGGGCGACCTGAGCCGGGACTTCATCGATGAGCTGAAGAAGCACTTCGCCAATGTGAAGAGGTACTCTCCAGAGGCGTCCCGTTCCAGCAGCTCCGAGATATATGTCGTGGCCAAAGGGTTCGGCAAGAGCAAGAAAGGCCAGGACGGCTAAGTTTTTAAGCCCTCAATCTAATGGTGAATGCGATGCTGACCTACATCACCATAACCTTCAGCGCTGACGGCAGCCGGCCATCGGCCATATTCGATGCCCTGCACAACATGGGCTTCCAGCCGACCACGGGCAACTACGACGGCGTGTTCAAATGGGACAAGAAGGCGACCCTGGACGATGCCATCTACCTGGCAGACCAGGTGTATCTCACCCTCAAGGGAACAGGCGCGCTTTTCAAGCTCGAGACCGTCGACGAGAACGACCACTGAGCTGATGCGCATGAGATGCGGCAAGATCGTCTGCGTAGGTCAGAACTATCGGGAGCACATCAAGGAGCTCAATAACGATGAGCCGGCCGAGCCGGTCCTTTTCCTGAAACCGCCCAGCTCCATCATCGCCGACGGTGAGGAGATAATCGTTCCCGCTGGCATCGGCGCCGTGCACCACGAGGTCGAGCTGGCCCTGATCATCGGACGCCGGGCGAAGGACGTACTCCCGCATGAGGCGCTCCGGCACGTGCGCTCGGTGGCCGTCTTCAACGACGTCACCGCCCGCGAGATGCAGTCGACCGCACGCAAGGCAGGCATGCCCTGGGCACTGAGCAAGGGAATGGACTCCTTTGCGCCGTTGGGAGCGCCGGTGCCTTTGCGGGATGTCGAGGACGTTCACTGCCTGGACCTGGAGCTGAGCGTGAACGGGAAATTGCGGCAGAAAGGCAACACAGGTCAGATGATCTTCCCGCCCGAGGTCCTGATATCCTACATATCCCGGTTCATGACGCTGGAGAGCGGGGACGTCATCGCGACAGGGACCCCCAGCGGCGTCGGTCCATTGAACGACGGGGATGTGGTGGAAGCGAAGATATCCGGTATCGGAAAGCTCACCAACAAGGTCCGCGCGCTCTAGTCCCAGAAGCGCTTCGTCCTGGCGTAGTTGATCTCCGCGTTCAATATGTCACGCAGGAACTCGTCCTCGTTCTCGGTGAAGCTGGCGAGTATGCGGGCGGCGGTGTCCGCCCCTATGCCTCTCCCGGCCAAGGCCAGCATCGCCTTGCGCCCGTAGCTCTGCACCAGCGAGGCGTTCTTGTATAACCGCTTCAGCTCCTTCTCCTCGTCCTCTTTGGGCTTGTCCTTCCTCACCAGCTTGATGGAGTCCCGGTTGTAGCCGTTCAAGGCCGCCACCATCTGCCCGCCGCACTTGTGACAGACGATGCAGCGCCCCGCCTCCTTGGTCTTGAGCCGCCATTGCGTCTGGCAGTTGAGACATGACATATGCAGGCTCTCTTCCTCCAGCCTCTTCTTGAGCGCCATGAGTATGGAGTGGTCCGCCCGCTGCGGGGTGATCAGCTCCTTGGATTGCGACAGCCCGGCCTTGCCTATCGGGGATAGCCCGCAGATGGAGATGTCTATCTCCCCGGACTCGATGGCCTTGATGACATTGACCGTCCTCAGCACATCGAAGTCCTCCCACAGCACCTTGTCGATGGCCTCCTGCATGAGCGGTGAGCTCTCGTACGCTTCCACCAGGCGGGCGAAGCTGACGTTGCGGTAATCGGCGTCCCTCTCCACCGCCCCGAACTTTTTGGCGACGAAGACAAAGCGCCAGCGCATATGGCTGGAGTTCTTCATGACCATGCGGATGAGGCTCTCCACCGAGGCGGCGTTGATGGAACGGAGCGTATCAACGATGGTGGACGGTGCGACGTCCCGGGGGAGGTCGATTATGACCCGGTACGGGTCCGTGGTGACGGCCACGCTCTCCCCCAGGCGGGCCGACAGGAGCACCGACAGCATCTTGGATATCGTTTCGTTCACCTTGCTGCCGAAGCACATGTTCAGTATCGCCAATCTCTTGCCGATCTCCAGGGTTATGCGGCGGTCGGTGGGCATCGGGAACCCTTCGCGGTGCTCCTTCAGATAATCGTCCAGCACGCTATATGCGGTGGCATCCCCACGATAGTCCTTCTTATCGTAATGGTCCCGCATGCGCCCTACCTCTTGCGCCACCTCGAACGGTACCGGGATGTCCTCTCCGGCCCAGGACGGAATGGAGCCGATCTCCTTCACCTGCTCCACCAGCAGCTCCTCGTCCTTCATCTCCACGATGCGCCAGGAGCGCCCGCGGGTTATGAAGGTGGCGAACGGTTCCGCGAACGATATGACGAAGCTCTCGTCCAGCGTGCCCACGATCTTGCGCGTTCCGATGTCCCTTATGAGATAGGTCCGTTCATCAGGGATCATCGAGATGTTATCGTAGAAGTACTTCCGACCCCTGGACGACCGTTTGTAATCATCCTCGTTGATGAAGACGAGGCCGATGTCGGCCACCTGTTTGAGCACGATGTCGAACTTCTTACGGTCCAGGTCACGGAACGGGTACGAACGTCGTAACGTCTGGAACGCCCTCTCTATCGGGACAGGCCCGGCGACCGTCATGGCCACCAGCTGATTGGCCAGCACGGTCAGCGGGTCCTTGCGCACCAACAAAGGTTCGTACTCCTCCGCCAGTGCCATCCTCGTTACGACCAGCCCCTCGGCTATCTCATCGGGCGTGGAGGCGATTATGGCGCCCTCGGTCTTCCTCCCGATCTTATGCCCGGCCCGACCCATTCGCTGTACCAGCCGGGAGGCCTGGCGGGGCGAGTTGTACTGGATGGCGAAGTCCGATGAGCCGATGTCTATGCCCAGCTCGAGGGAGGACGTGCAGATCAATCCCTTCAAACGCTCGTTCTTGAAGTCGTCCTCCATCTCCACCCTGGTCTCTTTGCTCAGGGAACCATGGTGCACGCCGACCTTGAACTCCTCGTCCCAGATATGGAAGCGGGCAGCCAGCGCCTCGGCGGTGTCCCTGGTATTGACGAACATCAGTGTGGAATGGTGCTTGTCGATGAGCACCTTGGCCCGGCGCATGCAGGCGATGAGCTGGGGGTCGCTCTGCAGCGTGCCGGCCAGGTCCTTGTCCTCGTCACTGACCTCCGGGCTCTGCACGCTGATGTCGGTCTCCTTCGCCACACGGGCATGGATTATGCGCACGGTACGTCCGACCCCGCCAAGGAAGTTCGCGACCTCCTTGTGCGAACCGACGGTGGCCGATAGCCCCACCCTCTGGAACTCCCCGGCCAGCTCCACGACCCGTTCCAGCGCCACGGAGAGCTGTGCCCCTCTCTCGTCGTTCGCCAGTTCGTGTATCTCGTCCACCACCACGTAGCGGACGTTGGCCAGATGCGCCCTCAGGTTCTTTCCGGTGAACATGACCTGGAGCGTCTCCGGCGTGGTGATGAGGATGTCCGGGGCGTACTTCGATTGACGCTGCCGTTCGCTCTGCGCCGTATCGCCGTGACGCACCGCCACGCGAAGGTCCAAAGCCTCCCCGAACTCCTCCAGGCGCTTGAGCATGTCGCGGTTCAATGCGCGGAGCGGGGTGATGTAAAGCAACCGTATCCCTTTTCCAGGGGTGTTGATCAATTGATGGAAGAGGGGCAGCATGGCCGCCTCGGTCTTGCCTATGCCGGTAGGTGCGACCAGAAGCACGTTCTCCCCGGCCAGCACCTTAGGTATGGCTTCGTTCTGAGCCCCGGTCGGCTCCTTTATGTCCTTGTCCTCCAGCACCTTGCGGATGCGGGGGTCCAGCAGCTCGAATACCATTTCGTGCTCCTTACCTGGTCAGACCTTATGTCTTACTGTGCGGGATGTTGTGATAAGCTTCCCCTTCATATGATTTTGTGCGGGTCCGCCGAAATAGATGAAAAATGAAAAATGAGAAAGGGATTTTTGGAAAACGGTTCACTGCTGGGCCGGTGCGGCCGGAGCCTCGGGCTCGGTGGCCATGGCCAACAGCTCGGAGACGTCCATGACCTTGATCTTGGCACCGATCTTCTTGGCCGCCTGGGTGAGGTTGAGCACGCAGAAGGGGCAGGTGGTCGCCAATATGTCCGCTCCGGTATCCACGGCCTCCTTGACGCGCTCGACGGCGATAGCGATGGCCATGTCGTTGTACTGGCTCTTGTATCCGCCACCAGCGCCGCAGCATCTGGAGCTCTCACGGATGTTCTTCATCTCGATGAACTCGACACCGGGTATGGCCTTGATGGCCTCGCGCGGTTCTTCGAACACCTTGGCGTGCCTTCCCAGGTGGCACGGGTCGTGGTAGGTGACCTTGAACTTAAGCTCCTTGGTGAACTTCACCTTCTTCTCCTTGATGAGCTTGCTGGCGTACTGGGCGAAGTGGAACACCTCGAAGGTCGGGTGCGAGTAGAACTTGCCGTAGTCGTGCACGGTGGTCTTGTAGCAACCAGCGCAGGCGGTGACCATGGCCCTGGCCCCCATGTGCTCCACGGTGTTGATGGTGTGCTCAGCGAAGCGGTAGGTGAGACCGGTCTGCCCGGTCCTCAGGCAGGGAGAGGTGCAGCACCATTCGTCACCCTCCATGATGTTCGTGGTGACACCGCAGCGGTTCAGGAATATCACGCTGGCCTTGGCCAGGTTCTGCATGCGGTAGGAGGCGGTGCAGCCGGCGAAGAACACGACGTCAGGCGTCTCCACCTTAGGTACGGCTGGATACCAGGCTCCCCTCTTTTCCATCGGTTCGCCATAGGGGTTGCGTCCCTCTTCCAGACGCTCCTTGATCTTGATGTGGGCGGGCATCGGGCCGTGGCCGTTCTCTATGCACCATTCCCTTACCTTCTCCCAGAACTCAGCGAAATCGATGCCTACATGGCACACGGTGGCGCAGGCGGCGCAGGTGGTGCACATGAAGAGAGCCTCGACGAACTCATCATCTATCTCGACCTTGCGGCCCAGGAGCTTGTCTATGGCGGTGCGCTTACCTAGCTGGGATATGTAGAAGATCTTACCGCGCGGGGTCACGGATTCCCACGGGGTCTGTTTCCATGTCTCGCAGGTCCTTATGCAGTAACCGCACTGAAGGCAAGCTGAAATTTCCCTCTCTATGTTCGGTAATTTTACCATTGCGATACCTCTGAGCCCAA
The DNA here is from genome assembly GCA_028682895.1 of Methanomassiliicoccales archaeon. GTDB lineage: Archaea > Thermoplasmatota > Thermoplasmata > Methanomassiliicoccales > UBA472 > UBA472. Next base: position 73 of record JAJRAK010000047.1, on the reverse strand, counting down.
GTGAGGAGAATTGGCATATGCCAACTCTATTGAGATTGTGCACTATGCATGTCCAACGGGTATTAAAGTCTTT
>JAJRAK010000046.1 GCA_028682895.1 Methanomassiliicoccales archaeon | reverse complement strand
TATAGTCATACAAAAAAGGATGATATTATTGATTTCATTTTAAATATGTGCGTTCAATGGTAATAAAATAAACAATATATCATTAACAGCTTTATTAATATCATTATTACAATGATTATATATAATATTAATATATATTTAAATAATATAAATATTAAAACATGTGTAAATAATATAGCATATAACTAAACAAGCTATATTATTTTATAATTTTATGATCTCATCATACATATCAAAATCTAAAAAACACTCATTGTATTAAATAATAATGCAAATAACGCAACATACTATAAAATACAATTAAAAAGTCTAAAAGTAAAACGTATGTCAGACAAATGTCGGCTATATTATATACATATGAAGTCAATTAGGAGGTGATTCTGCGGTCATATGTCTGACAATGAGCGGATGAAGGCAGCGATATATGCCAGGGTCTCTACCGAGGACCAGGCCAGAGAGGGGTTCAGCATAGCTGCCCAGCTCAAAAGATTAAGATCATACTGCATCGCTCGTGGATGGTCAGTGGCCAGTGAGTATGTGGACGACGGTTTTAGCGGTAGAAGCGCTGAGCGCCCTGAATACAAGCGGATGATGCACGAAAAGGACAACTGGGATGTATTGGTCGTCCTAAAGATGGACCGTATCCATAGGAACAGTCGTAATTTCACTCTGATGATGGATTTCCTGCGCTCCTGGAACAAGGAGTTCAATTCCATGCAGGAGAACTTTGATACCACGACCGCTATCGGCCGCTTCGTCATGGACACCATCCAGCGCATCGCGCAACTGGAGAGCGAGCAGACCGGTGAAAGGGTCAAGGTGGGCATGACTCAGAAGGCCCTTGAGGGAAAAGGTCATCTGGGCTGTCCAGCGCCCTATGGCTACAAGTATGAGAGCGGCGAGCTCGTCATCAATGAGGCAGAGGCCAAGGTCGTCCAGATGATGTTCAGGATGGCTACCGACCTCTGCTCCATCGGTCAGATCTGTAAGCATCTTGATTCCGTTGGGGTCCCTACCAGGTTCGGTGGTGACTGGCAAAGGGCCACGGTCCACGGTATTTTGACGAACCGTGTATACCTGGGCAAATTGATATGGGACGGGATAGACCAGGATGCTCCCGAATTGAAACTGGTCCAAGAGGATATCTTCCAGGAAGCCCAGGAGCTCGGGACTGTCAGGATGAAGTCAAAACGCAAGCCCAAGAGGATCTCCGCCAAGACATTGTTCCGGAGCGAGGCCCATGCCTAGGGTGGCCATATACACTAGGGTATCGACCGAGGACCAAGCAAAGGAAGGTTATTCTCTTCCCGCTCAAAGGGAGCGGTTGGAGGCATTCTGCGACGCACAGGGCTGGGACATCGCGGACTACTACGTAGATGAAGGTCATTCAGGCCGCAGTACCCACAGGCCAGCATATCAGCGGATGATGGAAGAACGGGATAAGTGGGACATCATTCTGGTCATGAAGATGGACCGTATCCACCGCAACTCCAAGAACTTCATGATAATGATGGAGAACCTGGAGAAATGGGGGAAGAAGTTCAGCAGCATGAACGAATCTCTGGACACTTCCAATGCCGTGGGCCGTTTCGTAGTCGACATCATCCAGCGCATAGCTCAGCTGGAGAGCGAACAGATCGGGGAAAGGACGTACATGGGCATGAGACAGAAAGCGGAATCCGGCCTTGGTCATTTGGGTTTCCGAGTGCCTTTCGGCTATAGGCTGCACGAAGGCAATCTGGTCATAGAGCCCTCGGAGGCAGAGATAGTTCGCAGCATCTATGCCCAGTATCTATCTGGGAAGACGATGGAGGCCATCGCTTGTGATTATAACGACCGTTCCATAACGACCAGGGGAATGAACAACTGGACGGTATGGTCTATCAGCCGCATCCTGCACAACCCTATCTATGCTGGCCATCTAAGGTGGGATGATCTGATAGTACAATCTGGACACCAACCCATGATCTCTTCAGAGGTCTTCAACAGCGTCCAGATCAAAGTGGCCTCCCGGATAAAAAAGAAGAAAAAGGGTTCGATCATACAATTACCATCGATGGATGGATGCATCGAAGACAGCAAAATGCGATAAATTAATTATCATATTGATATCTCCAGATTTTTATCAACAAATTAACTACTTACATTAGCCAGATATAAAATTATTTTAAAAACGGATACTCAAAATACGTTAATAAATGAGGACTTATACAATATATTGTGATTATATAAATTTTATGTTAAAATAGGCCAGCTATGACCAAATTAGTACATCCATCCATCAACGCTCAATGTAAAAATCAATTAACACCTCTTAATCGATAAAGTATATATTATCCCCCCTGGCGGATACCATGATAGGATTGGTAAAACAATCCATGGGACAGACCGGAAGGGAAGAGGGGATCACAATGAGTAACTCAAGGCAATGTATGATCACCTGTAGTAATTTATCTGCAGATGTGACAGCTGTCATGGAGCCTCATCCTTTCTACATGTCCGATGAAAGGGAGAGATAGAAATGGCAGAAGAGAACAATGTACACGTAAAAGTGGCAATGGCCGATGTTCTGGCGCTATTTGCGATAAGCATGTTTACTTTCGCAGTCGCCGGATTTGGCTTGGGAGGAGACACGGACTGGACTCTGCTTACTCTGGTCGGCAAGATCGGTCCGATTGTAGCAACTGTTTGCCTTATCGCAACAGTCGCTGCATTCCTTAACGAGAACCTTCTCGGGACCGCAATATTCGGACCGCTGGCAGTATTCTTCACCACCATCACCGCCACTGGTATGGGAATGAACGAGTCCAGCTGGTTGTGCATCCTGATCGGTATCATCATACTGATCGATGCAATCGTTGCCTTCGCCCAGCCGGTAAAGCTGCTTCCCATCCTGCTGATTGTTGCCGCAATAGCGTTCTTCGTAACAGCGCTGTTCTACAACGGAATGATCACCGGGGATGATGGCCTGAGGATGATTGTAGGTGTCTTGTGGATGGTATATTCCTTAATATCCTTCTACATGGCTGCCGCCATCATGCTCCTGGTCATGAAGGGAAAGCAGGTATTGCCCTTAATGATAAAGGCATAAATCCGTTAAACCAAAAAGTGGCCTAAACGGCCACTATCTTATTACTTTTTTTTCTGTGGTCATTGTTCCTGATCAACAATCCAAATGGATTGTTTTAAAGATGTTTTTTCCAGCAATTCGCTGTGATGATCACAGGGTATCGGATCATGTACACAGCTATCGTTTTTCACGGAGGTGTGTGTACTATATCGAGCAAGGCTTGCCGCGTTCAAGGGAGGGGGAAGATGTGATCAACACCTCTCGTGCCGTATACGAAGCCCTATCGTCTCCTCGTTCCTATTCTCAATGCTCGATCGAACCTAAGGGTCGGAGCCGGGCTTTCATACCTCGATTGGAAAAACACAGACTCTCGGAAACGAGTTATACTATTAACAATGTTAAATTTCAAGATAAAATCATTAACAATTGTTCATTTATTACATTACCCGATTTTAAACGAAAAGTGGGGGTAAAACACCATTTTTTACCTCCAACAAGTTGACGTTAGGGAGTCCGTCGCTTACAAATATGAACTGGATTATACAATAAACTATAAAAAATATAATTATTATTGGCAATATAATGTTCAATAATAATATGGTATTAGATAATGACAATAAAAAATAGGAAATTAGTTATATGATTAATATTATTTTAACTATCAAGAACAATAGTTGAGGCGAAGAACATGTCGGAAAGCAAGACAACGATACAAGTCACCGAAGCAACACGCGATCGACTCTACAAGCTCAAGTTCCGTCGCACCTACGATCAATTCCTGAACGAGCTCTGCGATATGTATGAGGAAGAGGAGAAAAGTTCGTCCAAAGGAAGCTCGATAGGGGAAATGTAGCATTAACCTAATTAATATAATGTAATATAGCTACATGCTAAACAATATAACTAATAATATTTAACCATTGAATCATCAGCTGTTGTATGTAGGTCGGTCGATCCATTTCTCCACCGTAAAATGGCAGGGTCATTCTGACCGTTATAGATTTGTCGAAGAAGGGGTAAAAGTCCCAGCTGAAGTGTCCTCGGATGCTTATGATCACGGTTCGAAGGTCGTACCGTAAAGAGTCATAAGATAATGGACCCGGCATTGAAAGAGAGCGATCACGCGTTCTTCAGCTCATGCAATGGTAAATCGCTGGACAAGGTCGAGGGATCTAACAGCAACAGCGCTCTGGCAAGGAAGCTCACGAATATCGGGGGACAACATGCCAGCGGCAATGCAGATGTATTTCCAGTTGACTGCCGAACGTTCATAGATCCTGTCATTCCAGGTACAGCTATTCGAGCTGGTGCAGTGTATAAAACTAAAAGATATGCAGGGGGGACCCTGCATTAAATGCTTTTTTACGGTACTAAGACCTTGTCGATGACGTGGATATATCCGTTCCGGCATTTTATGTTGCCGCGGATGATCCTGGCCCCTCCGACCTTGAGAAGTCCAGATGCGTCGATGGCAACGTCCTTTCCAGCCATCGTAGCGACCGTCTTCTTCGCCATCAGATCGTCATAGCTCAGACCCCAGTCTGCCACAACGTGGAAGGTCAGGACAGTCTTGAGCTTGGCCTTGTCGTCGGTCAATGCCTTCAAGTCAGTTACGTCCTGGAATGCTGAGTTGTTGGGAACGAACACCGTGAACGGTCCCTTCTTCTTCAGCACATCAGCCAGTCCGGCGGCCTTGAGTGCGTTGACCAAAGTCTTGTAATCCGTATCCGCTGTTACAGTGTCCAGAATCGTCGGTAGATTCTGGTCCGCCTTCCAGCCGTTCTTTGCTCCTTTAAGGAAATCGAATAATCCCATATGAACCCCTGGTACGTATTTGTCTTAAAACATAATAAAGTTATACCTTAAAAACCGAAGGAAACCCAGAATTTAATTGGCAGATCAATAAGAAAAACCAGTAAGGACCACTTAAATATCCGTCGACAATAATTACTAATATATCTTTATAAAACGCCAACAAATATTTTATCATTTCAAATTCACTTAGCTGTCAATGTAAATAATAAAGCAAGAAACGCAACATGATTAAATAAACAATGCAACAGTGAATGATTACTATAGTAATCAAAAATAATAATGGATTATTAAACACTGAATTCAAATATGTTAAAGACAATATATTTTTCAACTTCTTTAATGGAGGGTATTGGGATGCAAACGAAGAAGCTGAGAGCATCAGCGGTAGCCTGGTTACTATTGGTGCCCATTTTCGTCAGTCTTTTCTACTTCGGGGGTGTCGCTGCGGCGCCATCACCGGTATTGGACGAGACATCGTGGACGAATGGGATAATCTATAGTGATACAGATGTCAGCAGCAACAGTAATGTAAACGTAGTGATGGACTCCGACGGTTATTTCCACGTCAGCTATCTCTCCGAGAACAGCCTAATGTACGCCACGAACATCGGTGGCGAATGGAAGACCGAGGCTGTTGATGATAAGCACAATGTTGAGAAATACAGTGCGATAGCGGTTGACAGCGATGGAGTGGTCCATATCAGCTATTTCATAACCAACAACAGTGGCCAACTTTGCTACGCGGTTGGTAATTACGAAGATTGGGAACTGTCCGTCATCAGCGATGAGTACACGATCGGGAAATACAACTCGATCGCGGTCGATGATGATAACAATGTCCATATGATATTCCTGAACGGCCTCGACGAACTCGTTGTCTATGCTACTAACGCTGGTGGGTCCTGGAACCTTACCACCGTTGTCAGTTATGCGGCCTATGGGACCGCACTGACCATCGATGAGGGTGGCATCCCCCACGCCGCATTCGTCGGCCAGACTGGCGAAATAATTCATGCATACTTGTCATCAGGAAACTGGGAGACCGAGGTCATTGATGATGCGAAGGCCTTGCCCGCAGCGCTGGACATCGATATAACTGATGGGAAGATATGCGTTGCCTATGGTGGAAAATACAACGAACTGATGTATGCTGTACGTTCTGAGATCGGGATATGGTCCGAGCAGGTCGTTTACAACGCCTCGTCAAGCATAATGGGGCTGTCGCTCAACATCGATTCATCCGATGACATCCATATTGCTTTCTGCACCAGCGGTCATCTCGACTATGCTGTGTATGATGGTGCATGGTCCATCTCGATGCTGGACAATTCTGCCGGATCATACGTATCTATCGTCTCTGATTACAACGATAAGCAGCACGTGATCTATCTGGACGATGAGGTGCTCGCTTTTAGCCTCGGATACATCACGAACTCCTGGGCCAGCTGGCAGATCGAGAACATCGATGACAGCGCCAGCGAGGATCAGACCAGCTCGATAGCCGTGGACGAGAACGGAAATGCCCACATAGCATACTACGACTCGTACACTGCCAACAACACCAGCTATGGCCGGTTATGCTACGCCAACAACGTTGATGGATGGGTGATAGAGGTCGTTGATAACTCCACCGACTCGGTCGGACTTTACCCATCGATCACACTGGACTCTGATGGGTACGTGCATATCAGTTATCTGTGCACCGATTCCGGTTCAGAGACCCTGAAGTACGCAACGAACGAAGCTGGATCATGGCACGACTACATCCTCGACGGTGCAGGTAACGTGGCCAATTATAGCTCGATAGGTGTAGATGATGACGGAATGGTGTATGTCGCTTATCTGAGCCAGGCCAACTCGCTCAAGTTCATCACATTCCAAGATGGTGACGTGAAGAGCCTGGAAGCGATCGACAGCGGCATCGTGACCACCGACCAGATATCCCTGGCGATAAACTCTACGGGGATCCCGCACGTCGCCTACTATCTCGACGGAGAGCTGTACCATGCATATCTGGAGAACTCCACCTGGACACTGGAGTCCCTGGAGTCGACCAGCCAGCTTGGCGGCGGATTATCGATGTACATCGATGATCTGGACCAGATTTACATCGGTTACTGCGACCCGAGCCTGAGCCAGGGCCTGTTGAAGTACATCAGCAACGTTGGTGGAAACTGGAGCGATTCGATCGTCATCGATTCGGAGAGCGACCTGGTCGGTGCCATTGTCATCACCGTGAATGAGAACGGTGACGAGCACATCGCCTACATAGACGGCACCGGAGACGGCATACTGAAATACGCAGAGAAAAGGAACGGCATCTGGGTGTACCAGAAGGTGGACCTTGAGAGCTGTGGCAACATGATCTCGATGGCCATGGACTCCGAGGGGCGCTCGCACATCAGCTACTTCAATGAGACCGGAAGCCTGATGTACGCCACGTCCGTGACCATCCCATCCGCGCCGACCAACCTCACCGTGACCGTTCACAACGGGTACCTTACCCTCAACTGGGCGGCATCGGTCAACGACGGTGGCATGGACCTGATCGAGTACCAGATATACCGTTCGAACGGCACATCTGGCTACGCGTTCCTTGATACGGTCTCGGCCAGCACTACTGGGTATAACGACTCAGATGTGACCAACGGTGCGAACTACACGTACAAGGTGAAGGCGGTCAACTCCGAAGGTAGCAGCCTGTTCTCCAACGCGGCCAGCGGCATTCCGTGCTCCAGGCCGGGAGTCGTCGACCTCGACGTCGACGCCGGAGATGGCTCAGTTGAGCTGTCCTGGTCCGAGCCGGACAACGGTGGCGGGAACATAACCAGCTACACGATATACCGCCGGGCCGAAGGGGCGACGAACTACACCCTATTGGCGACCGTCGATGGAAACGTCCTCTCCTACAAGGACCGGGCCGTGGATAACGGTGTGGAGTACAGCTACTATATCATCGCCAGCAACCCTGCCGGCGATGGTCCTGAGAGCCAGTCCGTGACCGCAACCCCGAACACATCCTACGACATGTTGATACTCATCATCGTCGTGGTTGTGGCACTGGCAGCAGCAGGAGTGGCCGTGTTCGTTCTCCTAAAACGCAAGGGTAACGTCCGGTAACGAGGGTTCCACCCTCCCTTTATTCTTTATTTTTAATCCTCCCTACCTCACTTTTATAAGCCCGTCCAGCATTGTGACGGTCGATGGCCGATGATTGGACCGAGCTCTACCGCCCCCGAAACATGGCGGAAGTGGTCGGCAACCCCAAGGTGATCAAGGAGCTGCAGCAATGGGCCAACTCCTGGGAGGCGGGCGAACCGCAGTTCAAAGCGGTGGTGCTCATGGGTCCCCCTGGAGTAGGCAAGACCAGCACAGCTCTGGCGCTGGCTCGTGATTACGGCTGGGGCGTGGTGGAGATGAACGCTTCCGAGCAGAGGAACGCGGACGCCATCCGCAGGGTAGCCGTGCGCGGCTCCCGGTCCGAGACCTTCAATGACGACGGTGAGTATCTGTCCAGCAAGGACGGGCGCCTGAAGCTCATCATACTGGACGAGGCGGACAACATCTTCGGCCGCGAGGACGCCGGCGGCATACCGGCGATAGCGGAACTGGTGGCCAACACCCAGCAGCCAGTGATGCTCATCGTCAACGATTTCTACGAGCTGAGCCGCAAGAGCTCGGCCATCAAGAACGACACGCTCCAATTGAAGGTGGGAAAGGTCCAGGGCGCCACCATGCGCACCGTCCTGCGCAAGATCGCGATGGACCAGGGGTTGGAGGTCCCGCAGCGCGTCTTCGAGACGATAATCGAGAACTCGAACGGGGACATGAGGGCGGCGGTGCGCGACCTTCAAGCTGTAGGTGAAGGCAACGCCCAGATGGGCGAGGACGATGCGTTCGTGCTGCAGAGCCGTATGTCGGTCAAGAGCATGTATGACATGATGCGGGACGTGCTGCACGAGATCGATACCAAGCGCGCCAGGCGCACCATGATCGAAACGGACGAGAACCCGGACCAGACCATGATGTGGCTGGACGAGAACATACCGTTGGAGTACAAGGATCCCTCTGAGCTTCACCGCGCCTACGAGCACCTTTCCCGTGCCGACGTTTTCCTAGGCAGGGTCTCCAGAAGGCAGTATTACGGGCTATGGTCCTATGCCTCGGACCATCAGTCCATCGGCGTCACGTCCTCCAAGTCCCGCCCCAACCGGGGCTGGGCCCAGTATCGTTTTCCGTCGTACATCATGAAGATGTCCCGCAGTAAAGCACTGAGGAACATGAGGTCCGGCATATCTCGGAAGATATCCGCTCACGCCCATACCTCGACGCGCCGCGCTCTGCAGGACGTGCTGCCGTTCATCACCACCATGTTCCATTCCGACCATGAGTTCCGCCTCTCCATGATCGACACCATGGGCCTGAGCACGGAGGAGGTGGCGTACCTGCTGGACAAGAAGGTGGACGCGGCCGAGGTCAAGCGCCTCATGCAGGAGGTGGAGAAGCAGCGTCCCGCGAAGGAAGCGCCTGAGAAACAAAGGCGCGATCCAGAGGAGCAACCGCCAGTGAGGGCCAAGGTTCCAGAGGAGAAGGCCCCAGAGAAAAAACCGGAACCCAAGGGCAAGCAGAGCTCGTTGTTCGAGTGGTGAGCGTTTTGAAGGGCGACCTGCGTGAGATATTGCAGAAGCAGCAGTACCGTCTGTGCGGAGACCACGCTGGCGTAAAATTATGCCACTGGATGAAGCAGAGCCTTCTGAAAGGTCGCACGTGCTACAAGCAGGACTTCTACGGCATCCGCTCGCACCGCTGCCTGCAGATGACGCCTGTCGTGAATGACTGCACTCACAACTGCCTGTTCTGCTGGCGGGTGAGAGGCTTCGAATCGTCCGTGGCCAAATGGCAAGAGCCGGAGACGGTCCTGGACACATGCATCGAGGGACAGCGCCAGCTCGTCACCGGGTTCAAGGGCGACCCTCGGTGTTCGCCCCAGATGTGGCAGGAGGCCCGCGAACCAAAACAGGTGGCGATCTCATTGGCCGGCGAGCCGACCATGTACCCGTACCTGAGCGATCTCATCGCGCTCTGCCACCGCAGGGGCATGACCACCTTCCTCGTCACCAACGGCACGTTCCCGGAGGTGATCGAGTCCCTGGACGAGCTTCCTACGCAATTGTACGTGACCGTGGCCGCCCCCAACAAGGAGATATACCGCCAGCTGTGCGTACCTCGTATCGACGATGGATGGGAGCGGCTGATGCGCACGTTGGAGATACTCCCGTCGCTGGACACAAGGACGGTCATACGGCATACCTTGGTGAAGGACTGGAACATGGGCTGGGAGAAGGAGTACGCTGCACTGGACCGGGTGGCCGACCCCACGTTCGTAGAACCGAAGGGCTTCGTGTTCGTCGGCGATTCCCGTCGTCGCATGTCCATGGACAACATGCCGGCCCACGCCGATGTGCTGGAGTTCGGCAGAAGGGTGGCCGAGGAGCTGGGACTTTGCCTGCTGAAGGAGAAGTCAGAAAGCCGCGTGGCAGTGTTCGGCGAGGAAGGCACCGATACGAAGATACCCGGTCTGGAAACCTAGAAGGGATGCCTCTCCAGGAACTGCATTATCTGCGGGCAGCACTTGTCCGCCGGTATGATATGTCCGGCACCTGGTATCCATTCCAGCTCCGCATCGTCGATCAAGGTCTGAAGCTCTGTGGCGAAGTGCGGCGCCACCATGATGTCCTCGTCACCGTGAAGTATGAACGTCGGCGATGCGACGTCCCCCAATCTCTCATGACTGTCGAACAGGTCCAGCGCCAGCTTCTGGCCGCGGAACCCTTCGGCGGCGCGCTTGCCATTGCCGTTGTTCCGCCTCTGCGCCGGTTTTGCCAATGCCAGTTTTCTGAAGTAATCTTCCGGCAGGCACCAGGACTGCATCTGTTCCATGAGCGAATCGAAGGTCGCGCCCTCATCGACGGTGCGTATCATCGTCTCGATGGCGAAGGCGGAACGTTCCGGCCTCCGGGCGTAGGTGGACATGAGGACCAGCGATGGCACGCGGTCCCCGTAGTTTATGGCGATCTCCTGGGCCACGTTCCCGCCCATGGACCATCCTAGCACATGGGCCTTTTCCATGCCCAGATGGTCCATGAGGTGAACGATGTCATCAGCGATCGTGCGCATGGTGAACAGGGTGGACGGATACTCTGTCTCGCCCGCCCCGCGATTATCGAGAACGAGAACTTGATGCTTCTTGCTCAGAAGGGGTATGTACTTCTTCCAGAAGGCGATCTCCCCGCCCAGTCCGGTGATGAGGACGATCGGTTCGCCCTCCCCATGAAGCTCGTAATTGATGCGTACTCCCTCTAGGTCTACCTTCGGCATCGGGAGCCGGGATTGGGTAGCTAATATTTGCACTTATTCCAACGGCTACCTTTCCTTGTCGCTCAGCTGACAGATCATTCATGTACGGCCAGTCATCGAAAGATATCGTTATCACTGGATGAAAAGGGAATGAAAAAGGATATCAGGGAAGATGTTTTTCAATAACGCCTAAGCGTCCGGCCACAGCTGGCTGGCCGTCTCGCGCAGCTTGAACTTCATGATCTTGCCGCTAGCGGTCAATGGGTACTCGTTGACGAATTGGATATGCCTCGGGACCTTGTAGAAGGCTATCTGCCCGCGGCAATGGTCCTGCACATCATCGGAGGTCATGGCGACGCCCGGTCGGAGTATGATGAAGGCCGCCGGCAGCTCTCCATATCTCTTTGAGGTAAGTCCGACCACCTGGACGTCCTGAACCCCCGGTATATGATGGATGAAGTCCTCCACCTCCTTGGGGTAGATGTTCTCCCCTCCGCGTATTATCATGTCCTTGAGGCGGCCGGTCACGGAGTAATACCCTTCCTCGTCCACCTTGCCGATGTCGCCGGAATGCAGCCAGCCGTCCTTGTCGATGGCCTTGGCGGTCTCCTCGGGCATCTTGTAGTAACCTTTCATCACGTTGTAGCCGCGGCAGCACAGTTCGCCATGCTCCTCCGGTCCCATGATCCGTCCCGTCTCCGGGTCGATGACCGCCACCTCGATGCCGGCCATGGCCTTGCCGACGGTTGAGCACTTCTTTTCTAGGCTCGGTTCGTCGAAACGGGTCTGGGTCATGCCAGGGCTCGTCTCGGTGAGGCCGAACACTATGGTCAGCTCCTTCATGTTCATGCGTTCCACGCACTCCTGCATCGTCTTGGTGGGGCAGGGAGAACCGGCCATGATGCCGGTGCGCAGCGTGGAGAAATCGAACTTACTGAAAAGCTTGTGGTCCAGGACGTTTATGAACATCGTCGGGACGCCGTAGACGGCGGTGCATCCCTCGGTCTCTATGGACATCATCACGTTCACCGGTTCGTACTTCTCCAGTATGACCATGGTCGATGCGTGGTTAAGGCAGGCCATGACGCCCAGGACGCAGCCGAAGCAATGGAACAACGGGACAGGGATACACACACGGTCGTTCGTGGTAAAGTTCTGGTTCATCCCTATCCAGTAGCCGTTGTTGGCTATGTTGTGGTGCGTCAGCATGACGCCCTTGGGGAAGCCTGTCGTGCCCGAGGTGTACTGCATGTTGACCACGTCATGGCATGACAGCTCCGATTGCCGCTGGGCATACTCCTCGTCGCTGGTCTGCACGCTCATGGCCAGAAGCTCGTTCCAGGAGTACATGCCGCGGTGCTTCTCCGGTCCCATGAAAAGAACACGCTTCAGGTTCGGATATTTTTCAGAGCGCAGATGGTCGCGAGGCTGCGTCTTGAGCTCGGGAATGAGCTCGTAGAGCGTTTTCACGTAGTCCGTGTCGCGGTAGCCATCGATGACGAAGATATTATCGCAATCCGACTGCCTCAACAGGTAATCTATCTCGGCGTTACGGTAGTTGATGTTGATCGTCAGCAGGATGGCGCCGATGCGCGCGGTGGCGAACTGCAATGTGACCCAGTGCGGGACGTTCGTGGCCCACACCGCCACCTTCTCCCCCTTCTTCACGCCCAACGCCATGAGCCCCTTGGCAGCCTTGTCCACGGTGTCGCGGAACTCCGTCCATGTTTGCCTATAGTTACGGTCCGCGTAGACGACAGCGTCGTTGTCAGGCACCTTGGCCACGGCCTCGTCTAAAAGCTGTCCGATGGTCGCTTCCCTGGTGATGTGATCCCTTACCATCGAAGCCACCTCAGAACGGAGCGTAGATTACGGCGAATATCTCGGCGTTCTCACCGTTAGCAGCGCCCAGGTGATGCGGCACTATGGAGTTGTAGTACAAGGAGTCGCCCTCCTCCAGGACGATCGTCTTCTTACCGTAGATCAGCTCGACCTTGCCTTTCACCACGATGATGAACTCCTCACCCTCGTGGGAGGAGAGGCACTTGTCCTTGCTCGGCTGTATGATGATGAAGAGCGGGTCCATGTGCCGGTCCGTCTTACCCTTTCCCAGAGGGTAGTAATGGTACTGGCCCTGAGCCCCCTCCTTATGGTTCGCCGTCTCCTCAGTACGGTCAGAAGCGCGGACGATGATGGGGTCGTCTATCACTTGGTCGTCCATGAACGTGCCTAGGCGCTGTCCCAGGGCACGCGATATCTTGATCATGATCCCCAGGGGGGGATATACCTCTCCGGCCTCCGCCTTGCGCAACAGGCTCGTGTCCACGCCAGCGTTGCGGGCCAGGTCCTCTATGCTCAGGCCCAAGTTCTCGCGGTATGTCCTTATGCGCGTGCCTATCTTATCGGAAGAGGTCATGTGGTCATCTCCATTGCCGGCACCTGGCATCAGGTCAGGACAGCAATGCCTCTACCTTATCCGCCGTCCGTTTATGAAATTTGCCTAGGAAAGCTACTCTGTCCTAGAAAATGGTAAGAAATGAGCAGGGTGCCGGAGCGCCCTTAAAGTCCCTTGCCCCAATCGTAGGCGGCGCGATACACTTTTCGATTGCGCTCGATCAGTTGAGGCTTGGTAGCGAAGCTGGCGTCCAACGCTGCCAATACTTTCTCCTCAGGCAATCCGTGCAGTCCTAGGGCGGTCATGGCGCCCAGGAACGCGGTGTTAAGAGCTTTGGGCGTTCCGTTGTCGGCAGCTATCTTGCCCGCGGGTACGGCGATGACCTTCACGCCCTCGTTCACGGCCGGTGCAGGAAGAGAAGATTCGTAGAGCATGATCCCACCTTCCTTTACCGTCCTGGCGAATTTTTCCGAGGCCTGTTGGCTCAATACCACCAGAACATCCGGTTCGTCCACGGTCGGAGACCCGACCGTGTTACCGCTGATGACGACGGAGCAGGATGCATAACCGCCGCGCTGCTCCGGTCCGTAGCTTGGTAGCCACGAAACGAAGCGCCCGGAGCTACCGGCCGCCTCGGCGATCACCGATCCCAACGACAGTACTCCCTGTCCTCCGAACCCGGAGAACTTGAACTGTCGCTCTTTGAAGGGGCGGTCGACCTTTGCCGCCGCTCCCTCCTGACCCTGGCCGAAAAGCTGGGAGGGGGAAAGCCGGGGTATCTCGATCGGTACCAGCGGCACATCCTCGCTCCGGTCCCGGAAGTTGCCCAGCGGGAAGACCTTCTCCATCTGGTCCGTGACGAACTGGGCGGAAGCCACCGGGTCCAGGCGCCAGTTGGTCGGGCAGGGGGAGAGGAACTCCACGAAAGCGTATCCCTTTCCGTCCCTCTGTATCTCCAGCGCCTTCCGCACGGCCTTCTTGGCCTGCATGATACGCTTTGTGTCCGCTACGGACACCCTCTCGATGAAGACAGGCGCCTGCAGCTGGTTGAGCACCTCGCACACCTTCAGCGGATATCCTTCATTGGCCGGATCTCTGCCGAATGGCGTGGTAGTGGTCTTCTGGCCCAGCATCGTCGTGGGGGCCATCTGCCCTCCGGTCATGGCGTAGAGCGAGTTATTGACGAAGAAGCAGGCAAAGTGCTCGCCGCGGTTGGCGGCCTGGAAGGCATTGTTGAAACCTATGGCTCCCAGGTCTCCATCGCCCTGATATGAGATGACGACCTTGCCCGGAAGCGCCCGCGAGATGCCAGTGGCGACCGCCGATGCACGACCGTGCGGTCCGGCCACATTACCACAATCGAAATAATAATAGCAGAAGGCGGCGCATCCGACCGGTGATACGAACACGGTACGGTCCTGTATGCTCAGGTCGGCCATCGCCTCCGCGATGAGCTTGTGTATGATGCCGTGCCCGCAACCAGGGCAGTAGTGCGTGGCCTTCGTCCCCTTCTCCTTGCGGTCGAAGGTGGCATTGAAGCCAGTTGCCCTCTTTATCATTCCGGCACCTCCAGAAGCTCGCGTGCCTTCTTCTCGACGTCCTCCACCTTCATCATGTTGCCTCCCATGCGATTGACGAGCGCGACATGGCACCTGATGTCCCGGTCCAGATGGGCCAGGATGTCGTCGCGATATTGACCGTTGCTCAGCTCGACCACCAGCATCCTTCCGGCCTTGGCCGCTCTCTCCAGATGTTCCGTTGGGAACGGGAACAAAGTGATAGGCCTGAACAGTCCTGCCTTGACGCCATCCGCACGTAACCGGTCCACTGCGGAACGGGCGATCCTGGCGCTGGTGCCGTAGCCTGTGAGCACGATCTCAGCATCATCGGTCAGATACAGCTCGGCCTGAGCGTCCGTCCGCATGGAGGAATACTTCTCCTGCAGCATCCAGTTGTGCTTTTCCTGCAGTTCATTGTCCAAGAAGATGGATGTGAGAAGGTTCTGTCTGGTACTGGCATCGCCATGCACAGCCCATGACGAGGTGTCGGGTTTGACCGCTTCCTTTTCCGGGAAGGCCAGAAACTCCTTCATCTGGCCCAAGACCGCGTCCGCCAATACTATCGCGGGGTTGCGGTACCTCATGGCCATCTCGAAGGCCTTCATCGTGAGGTCGCACATCTCCTGCACTGACGCGGGCGCCAGGACGATGCTGTGATAGTTGCCGTGACCTCCACCTTTTACCGCCTGGTTGTAATCCCCCTGCTCTGGACCGATGTTCCCCAATCCCGGTCCGACGCGCATGACGTTGACGATGACGGCCGGAAGCTGTGCTCCGGCCAGATATGATAGTCCCTCTTGCATCAATGATATGCCAGGACCGGATGAGGCGGTCATGGTCAGTTTTCCGCTGGCGGCGGCACCGAACATCATGTTGATGGAACCGGTCTCGCACTCCGCCTGAAGATGCACCCTCCCCAGTTGAGGGAAGTACTCCGCCACTACATGAGCGATATCGCTGGCCGGCGTTATCGGGTAGCCAAAATAAGTGTCGCATCCCGCATAGATGGCGCCTATGGCCACGGCCTCGTTTCCTTTGACGAACTTCCTCATGGGATCACCTCTCCTTGCCGTGCACTTCGATGGCGTACGGCTCCGGACAGTTGTAGAAACAGATGGCGCAGCCGGAGCATCCGGTTCCAGAGTACTCGGCGGAGACGTAACCGCGCCGGTTTACCCGACCAGAGAGCTTCAGCACCTTCTTCGGACAGGCGGCCACGCAGCGACCGCAGCCCTTGCACTCGTTCTCATCGATCACGGGATAGGGGAGCTCCCTCGAAGCGTCGCTCATCACTGAGCTGGAGAGAGCTGCGATACTTAAATCTAATTCAGGATATCCCGCGAGGCATCGATGATAGGCACGCCCGATCACAAGCTCCCGTATTTCCGCACGTGCTCCCACGCATCGTATAGTTCCTTGTCCTTCTCCGGCCCGTCGTAAAGGCCCATGTCCTTGCGTTCATAGAGCTTGCGATCCTCGCCCACTGGACAGACTTTTATACAGATGCCGCACGGGGAGCGGAACTTTCTTTTCAGCTCGATGCTCCTCAAGCTGCACCGTTCCTTGTCGATCGATGCCTCTGGATAGTCGATGTTCCCAATGGCCTGCACCGGGCATGCCTTGACGCAGCGGAGGCAGCGTACACAAAGCGTTCTGTCCATAGGTCTCCCGGTCGGAAGCTCTGCAGTGGTGAAGACCGACACGAAGCGGACCCTCGGCCCGTATTCCTTGGTCAGAAGCATATTGTTCAGCCCGAACGTTCCCAATCCGGCGAGGTAGGCCGCGTGCCGATGGGAGAAGAAGGCGTAGGGGTTCTTGACCAGGACCTCTATCGAACCATATCCGTCCCTTGGAACGTACGCCGAGGCGTGACCTAGCTTGTTGAGGGCGATGGAAAGCTGGTAGGCGCGCTCGTCCAACTGCTGGTTCAGGTTCTTGTATAGCTCCTGATACCAGATGGACGGGGCGGTCTCCAGGATCGGAAGCGTCACTGGGAGCCCAAGAACGATGACCGTGCGGCATCCGGGGAATATGGCCTTCGGATGGAAGGCCTGCAGCGGCCAGGGATCGAAAGGCGGTTCGTCCCAGGTATTGGCGGAAGCGAAGCCGACCATGTCCACGCCCCGATCCCTGCACATGTCCCGAACCTTGCGGCCCAACTCCATGGTCATGTGCTCATGATTGACCGCTGGGATAGAAATAACCGAGCCCTTCTCAATCGGAGGTCAGGCGCTCGGCCACCTTCTCGGCGAAGCGCATCGTTCCCAACGTCCCACCGATGTCCCGGGTACGGTCCCCTTCTTTCAGGGTCCTCACCAAGGCGGAGCGCAGGTCGATGGCAGCATCCTTCATGTCGACGTACTCCAGCAACATGCACGCGGTCAGTATGGTCGCTGAAGGGTTGGCGATGTCCTTTCCGGCGATGTCAGGGGCGCTGCCGTGCACCGGTTCGAACAAGGCGAAACTATCGCCGATGTTGGCCGAAGGTGCCATGCCCAGACCTCCGGTCAAGGCAGCGGCCTCGTCCGAGAGGATATCTCCGTATAGGTTCAGGGTCACTATGCACTCGAAAACGCTGGGCTTGGAGATCAAGGCCGCGGCGGTGGCGTCGACGATCATATCATCCGCCTGTAGGCCCGAGTTCTCCATGGTGGCGTAGAAGACCCGCCGGAATAGTCCGTCCGAACGCCGTAGCACGTTCGCCTTGTGGACGCAGGTCACTTTGTGCATCCCTCTGGATCGCGCCACATCGATCGCCTTCTCCACTATGCGGTGGCAACCCCTCTCGCTGACCACGCGCTCAAGTATGACGGCACCGTCCTCCTCCCTCTCCCGACCGGTGTACATGCCTTCGGTGTTCTCACGGACTATCACGGCGTTGAGATCGACCTTTCCAAGCTCTGGCAGGAGCGGGGTGCAAGGTCGGACATTGGCGTAAAGGTCGAAATGATTGCGCAGCTGAAGTATGGGTGACCGATGGTCCGGGTCAGGTCGGGGCGGGGTCGTGATAGCGCCGAACAGGGCAGCTCGGGAGGATTCCAATGTCTTGATGGTCTCCTTGGGAAGATGATGGCCCGTGCGCTCGAAACAGGCCAATCCCATTTCCGCACGTACGAACTCCAGCCCCAATTCCATCTGCTCCAGTATGTGCATGGTGGCATCTACCACCTCGGGGCCGATACCGTCCCCTCCCATCACGGCCACACGGGTCATTTCAATCTCTCGACGATGGCCGCGACCATGATCGGCAATGTGATGGTGGCGTCCCCTTCCACGTTGACCTGCCAGGCGTCCTCACGGACCTTACCCCAGGAGACCGCTTCGCGCACCTGTGCGCCGCTCAGCGACCCATCGTACTCGGCGGCGGTCGTCATATAGACGGCATAATCCAGTCCTCCGCGGAACTGGTTCCACCAGATCACGTGGTGCTTCGATATCCCGCCGCCGATGATGAGCGCCCCGCTGGAATCCGCGTGGAAGACCAGGCTGGAAAGCTCCTGCTCATCGGCGAACAGGTCTATCTTGAGATCGCGATGCGACTGCCAGTACATCCACATCTGGCTGCCGAACGAGCCGTCGGTGATGCCCGGGACGAAGATGGGGATCTGGTTCTTGTGCGCCCAGTAAAGCAGCGAGTCCTCGTTGTCCAGGCGGGCGCCGACCTCATCGATGATCTCCCTGGTGGAGATGGAGGTTCTTCCTTCCAAGATCTCCTCGAACATAGGGATGAGGCGTTCCTCCAGAACAAGGCCGTAGCTCTCGTCTGGCACGACCACGTTCCCAAGGCGGTTCATACCATGCTCCCTAAGTTCGGCGTCGTCCATGAGGAAGTCGCCATGGTAATAGTCCTTCCAGCTCCGGGCCAGGTCATGGTCAAGGGTGCCGCAGGTGGTTATTATGACGTCAACAAGCTTCCTCTTGACCAGTTCGACGATGACGCCACGGGTCCCGGTGGCCATGATGCATGCCGGGAAGGAAAGGAACGTGAGGCACTTCTCGTCCTTGACCATCCTCTCCACGATATCGATGGCATCGGCCAGTTTCTGGGCGGTGAAACCTCCGGACTCGGACATGGCCCTCACCAGCTGGTCCACGCTCATGTTTCCGTCGACCTTGATGTCACGAACTGCTCTCTCTTTCATTGTTATCGCACTCTCTTATCCCAAAGCTCTAGAAAAATGTTCCCTAGCTCCCAGAGCACGATCTCAAGATCGCTTTGCTTTTAAGTCCTGGTTAATCAAGGGAATCCCAGGCGGACAATACCTTTTGCAGCTGGGAACGGGAACTCTCTACGCTCCCAGAATTGTCCAGGACCATCCATCCTTGCTCTGACAGCTCGAGCACCTTGCCCCTGACCTTGGTCAGCGAGTCCAGGTTCTCGAACATCTCACGTTCGTGGTCCCGCGCCTCGATCCGGCTCAGGGCGCATTCCGGTTCGGTGTCGACCAGAAGGAGCCTTTGAGGTATCGGTAGTATGTTGCAGAAGAACTTGTACCCCAGTCGGTGCGTTCCCTTCGGCAGATATGCGGTCGCCATCACATATCGTACGAAGATGACCTTATCATAGTTCCTCCATCCCCTCATGCGCCGCAAGGAATTCAGCACGTCGATGATGAAGAAGAATGTGGCCAGGGTCTTCATGAGCTTCCCTTCCGATGTCAGGGAACGGCGGCTCAACCTGCCCCATAACGAATCGGACGGATGTGTCCTCACCAACACCTTCTCCCCGCGGGCCTGGTAATGCTCGGCGACCCAGGAAGCTACCGTGCTCTTTCCCGAACCGTCGATGCCATCGATAACTATCATCTTCATCGTGGTCCTCACACCCCCAGGAGAACCACGATCAATGCCGTGGACAGCGGTATAACCAGATTATCATATTCGCCAGGGGTGTACAGCTCGACCACGGCCACATATGCCCCGAGCCCTAATGAGATGAGCAGGGCGGTGGAGATGGCGATGCTCCTCGTGCCATAAAGGTCAGCGGAGAAGAGCAGATTGTAGAAATTTATGATCAGGAAAATGGCCATCATCGCAAAGGCAAATACGGCCACGGTCCCTTCCAACGTTTTCTTCCCATGGATCTTCCTCTTCCCATATGTCTTTCCGATAAGGCCGCCCATGCCATCGCCATAGGCCATGGACACTATCCCTATGGACGCTATCAGGAGATCATCGAAGGCGAAGAACGCCAACAAGGTCCAGGAGATCGCATAGTAGACCAGCCCTAGTTTGTGTCCGTCGTGCGAGGCCGTATTGAGTATGGAGACCTTCATACCAGGCGTGAGGACGCTCTTATCGCTCTTCTCTTCGCCCCCATATATGGAGAACAGCAGCAGTATCGGTATGAAAGGTGCAGCGGCCAATAATGCCATCACATAATTGGTGTCGAATATCCACCAGAACAGGGCGATGTTGCCTATCATGATGTGTATGAACTTGCGGTGGAAACCCCTCTTCTTGAGAAAGTACCATTTGGAGGCCACTATCACCATAACAGCGATATACGAATAGACAACGAGCAAGCCAAGGGCGTCACCGCCGATCAAAGCAATCCGTCCCCAATGGCCTTCGATGATATAATAATGCTCAATCTTGGGGGGATCATGGGCATCTCTTTCAGATGGTGTTTTCTTGCTTTGGTTATCGTTTTTGATAAATCATAGACAATCTGTTAAATATCTACAAGTCGAAACCCGATTCAGATGAATGAAAAGGATCTGATGCTTTACGAACAGATCAAGGGGGAGCTTGGCGATCCGCCGCAATCAGGCCCCGTGGTCATCGATGTGAAGACCACCCAGTTCGTGCGACTTGAGCTAGTTCTTCTGAAAGCCCTGATCGGTGATGGGCGTCCCGGTTTGTTCATCTCCGTCGATAGGCCGCATCAATATATGGTGCACCTTTTGACGATGCATCAGATAGAACACTGCAACATCACGTTCGTGGATGCCGTGTCCAGGTTCTCGGCCGACCGCAAGCAAGCTAAGGCCAACGTGGGCTTCCTTCGTGGGCCGAGGAACATCGATACCTTGCCCGAGGCTTTGAAGGAATGGTCCTCAGAGGATAACGAACAGAACTTCGACCTGAACGAATGCAAGTTCGCTATGATCGACAATCCGGCCATCTTGCTGAACTTCAACACACATCAGGTTGTCTATTCTTTCCTGGAAGAATTTGTTCAATGCATGGGGAACAAGGTCTCGATCCCACTGGTCGTAGACAGAGAAAGGAACCCTAACCTTTTCCAGATGGTCACTTCTATCAGTAGGGCCGAATTGCGCATGGGCATGATCGGTGGGGACCATCCATCTGAAAAGCCCCGTTTGAAGATCGTTGAAAAAATTGACAATGGAGGGATGTGTTGATGAATGAAGCCACCCCAGAACGCGCAGATCTAGTGCGCATACCTACTGGCATCCCAGGTCTGGATGAGATGATCGAGAAGGGGTTCCCCTTCCCGTCCGTGATATTGGTCTCAGGTACCGCCGGGACCGGAAAGACGACGTTCGCCTTGCGTTTCTTATGCGAAGGCGCTGCAAGAGGTGAACAAGGACTGTACTTCACCACATTGAGCGAACCAACGCAATGGATGTTGCGCTTCTCCTCACAATTCGACTTCATGAAGCCCGAGTACTTCGACAACGAGATCGTCTACGAAGACCTAGGGGACCACCTGCGCAGCGGAGATTCCGATAAGCTTATCGAGGTCATCGAAAAGCGCATCGCCGAGGTCGTGCCACAGCGCATAGTCATAGATCCAATAACGGTCGTCGGAGAGATGTTCGGAGAAAACTATCGTCAGTTCCTTTTCGACCTGACCAACAGGCTCAAGAACTGGAACGCTACCACCGTGGTTACCGGTGAGGTCCGACCAGGGGAGCTATATCCACCTGAGATATCATATGCCGTGGACGGGATAGTGCTGCTCCACCTGTCCGAGGAGCTGGGTGCGCGCCGCAAGTACCTGGAGGTGCTCAAGATGCGCGGTACGAACCATCTGACCGGAAAGCATTCGATCGATATATCCCGCAAAGAGGGAATGGTAGTATTGAAGGCGAGGTTCTGAAGATATCGTAGGTAATATTCGTCGGTCGTAGGAAGTTCCTGGTCCTAGGAGAAAATCGTTGCCAGATTACGTTATCATGGGTGTTTTTTTGGCTAAACGATTTATATAGGTAGCCGTATTTAGGCTGGAATTTACGAGGTTTTGTGATGTTAGACGATCCTCTATACCTAACGATACCGATTGCTGGTCTGATAGGCCTGCTCTTCGCCGGGTATCTCACGTGGACGATTCTCAAGAAGGACACTGGAACTCCTGAGATGAAGGCCATAAGTGACGCTATCCGCGAGGGTGCTATGGCTTATTTGGCAAGACAGTACAAGACGATCGCCATCTTCAGCATCATCCTGGGCGTCCTGATTGCTATTGGGATTAACTGGCTGACTGGAGTGGCATTCCTGCTGGGGGCGTTCTTCTCTGCCCTGTCTGGATATATCGGAATGTACGTGTCTGTGAACGCAAATATCAGGACCGCGAGCGCCGCAAGGCGCACTATGAACGAGGCGCTATTGACCTCCTTCCGCGGCGGTGCCGTCTCCGGCATAGCCGTGGTGGCATTGAGTCTGTTGGGTGTCGCTAGCATCTTCTACTTCTACCAGGGATACCTGGTCGATGCGATCCCCGGTACTTACGATGCATATAGCCAAGCATTGTTCCTCGGTGTCGGATACGCTTTCGGTGCTTCCTTCGCCGCGCTGTTCGCCCAATTGGGCGGCGGTATCTACACCAAGGCCGCCGATGTCGGCGCTGACCTTGTTGGAAAGGTAGAGGCAGGCATTCCCGAAGACGATCCGCGTAACCCTGCCGTCATCGCTGACCTTGTCGGTGACAACGTCGGTGACTGCGCTGGTCGTGGTGCTGATCTGTTCGAGAGCACCGCCGCTGAGAACATCGGTGCCATGATCCTCGGTCTGGCGATCTTTGCCCTGACCGGCAACGTTGGCTGGTTCATGTTCCCGTTGGTCGTCCGCGCGTTCGGTCTGCTGGCCGGTCTGGTCGGTATAATGACCGTAAGGCTGAAGAACGAGGAAGAGGACCCGATGAAGGCCCTCAACCGTGGTTATTACATAACCTGCATCATTTCCGCAGCTCTATTCGCTGTCGCGGTATACTGTCTGCTCGATGAGGAGTGGACCTTCTTCTACTGTGGAATGATCGGTATCGCCCTCAGCATCGTGA
Source organism: Methanomassiliicoccales archaeon (assembly GCA_028682895.1). Lineage (GTDB taxonomy): Archaea > Thermoplasmatota > Thermoplasmata > Methanomassiliicoccales > UBA472 > UBA472. Next base: position 21,945 of record JAJRAK010000046.1, on the reverse strand, counting down.
TCGTCTACATCACCCAATACTATACCGCTGGTGAGTACCGCCCGGTCAAGGCCATCGCTAAGGCCTCCGAGACCGGCGCTGCAACAAACATCATTACCGGTATATCGATCGGTCTGGAGACCACCGGGGCCTCCATCATAGCCATCGCCGTGGCCCTGATCAGCTCCTATGTGCTAGGAACAACGGTCGCCCCGTCGGGGGAATACGAGTTCATCTACGGTCTCTATGGGACCGCAGCGGCAACCATGGGTATGCTGACCACCTGCGCCTTCATCCTGGCCGAGGATACCTTCGGCCCTATCACCGACAACGCTGGCGGCATCGTCGAGATGTCCCACCAGCCTGAGGAGATACGTGTCAGGACCGACCGCTTAGATGCCATCGGCAACACCACCAAGGCCCTGACCAAGGGATACGCCATGGGCGCAGCTGCACTGGCCGCGTACCTGCTGTTCGGCGCCTTCTTCGAGAAGGTAGCCAACATCCAGGGGATCGACATAGTGGACTTCTATCAGTCCTTCCAGGTCGACCTCATGCAGCCGGCCGTGTTCGTCGCTGCGATGATCGGCGCTATGCTGGTCTTCCTGTTCTCCTCCCTGGCCATAAGCGCCGTGGGAAAGGCCGCGCAGAACATGATATCTGAGGTGCGCCGCCAGTTCAAGGAGAGGCCGGGCATTCTGGCCGGAACCGAGAAGCCGGACTACGCCACCTGCGTCGATATCAGCACCAAGGGTGCACTGAAGGCCATGATCCTTCCGGGCATACTGCCGGTCGTCGTGCCGGTCGCCCTGGGTCTGATCTACAGGTACGCTTTCGGGACCGATATGGCCGTAATGGGTCTCGGTGCCTTCTTGATGGTCGCTACCATCACCGGCGTGCTCATGGCCCTCTTCTTCAACAACGGAGGGGGGGCCTGGGACAACGCCAAGAAGTACATCGAGTCCAAGGGTCTAAAGGGCACCCCGCAGCACGCTGCAGGTGTGGTCGGAGATACCGTCGGAGATCCGTTCAAGGACACCGCCGGACCTTCCCTGCACGTACTTGTGAAGCTGCTGTCCACCATAACCCTGGTCTTCGCAGTGCTGTTCGTAGGCTGAACAAACCCCTTCCTTTTCCTTTCTTTTTTTATCCAGCATACCCAATCCTTATATGCTCGGTGCTCAATCTTTATATAAGAGATTTATCATGCCAAGGTAGTTAAGAGGATTACTCATGTATCTGTTGACCCAAAGGGAGAAGGTCGTGCGCATCCCCCCGGACCGGCTTGGCGATGATGTCAACCAGGTGGTCAATGAGCTGGCCAGAGAATCGTTCGAAGGCCGCATCGAGGGTAACGACTCGCTCACCGTCATGATCAAGAACATTCAGACCGTCGGCGAAGGGCGCATCGTCCACGGCGACGGCGCCGTCTATCAGACGGTAAAGTTCGATTCCCTAGTCTTCAGGCCTCAGGTCCAAGAGGTCGTCGAAGGTCACATCTGCGAGGTGCTGAAGTTCGGCGCTTTCGTCAGGTTCGGCCCGCTCGACGGGCTGCTGCACATCAGCCAGGTCATGGACGACCGCATCGACATCGACGAGAACAGCCAGCGCTTGATCGGAAAGGACACGAAGCGCGACCTGAAGAACGGCGACATCGTGCGCACCAGGATAGTGACGCTCTCCTTCAACGAGAGGAACCCGCGCGAGAGCAAGATAGGCCTGACCATGAGGCAACCCGGACTGGGCAAGCTGGAGTGGCTGGCCGAGGAAAGGGCCAAGAAAAATGCTGACAAGGGGGCAGAGAAATGAAGGTCACCAAGGCCTGCAAGACCTGCTCCGCCATCACCGAGGAGGACAAGTGCCCGCTGTGCGGTGGCGACACCTCGAAGGAGTGGCAGGGCTACGTGGTCATAATCGACCACACCAAGTCCGAGATAGCCAAAAGGATGGGCATAAATGTCAACGGCAAGTTCGCCCTCAAAGTACGCTGAACTGACGGTCCCACCGAAAGGTTGGAGACTGACAGAGCGATTAAGGGGCGAATTGGCCATGCCGTTCGGGACCCTCCTAAATGGAGAAGAACTCCTGGGAGCCATCCCGAAATGCGAGAAACTGATTACGGTGGGGGACATGGTGTCCAGCACCCTTATAAACAAGGGTGTCATCCCCCATCTCACCATATACGACAGGCGCACAGAAAGAAGGGAGCTGGATGCCTCCGAGCATTCCGTCGACCTTCTCGATGTGCCCGAGATGGTGGTGGACAACCCGCCCGGACTGATAACCCCGGAACTGTTCAAGGCCGTGAAGGATGGTCTTGATCAAAAGGGAAAGGTCAAGGTCCGGGTCCAAGGCGAGGAGGACCTGGCCGCGCTAGTCTGCGCCGCGATAGCCCCGGCCGGCTGTTGCCTCCTATACGGACTCCCGAAAAAGGGAGTGGTGTTGGTCATGACCGACGCCAAGGTAAACCGCACGGCGCAACAACTGATACGCTCAATGGAGGTATTGAAGTGAAGATCGAGATCGAGAGCAAGAACCCCAACGCCCTGTTGGACAGGACCGAAGTGTCCTTCGTGGCAGATCACCGCGGAGAGGGCTCCCCAAAGAGGGCCGATGTGAAGGCTAAGTTGGCAGAGGCACTGGCGGTTGGCAAGGACAAGGTCATAATCGACCACATGGAGACCGAGTTCGGAATGGGCGTTAGCAAGGGATACGCCAAGGTCTACGGCAGCGCCGAGTCGGCCAAGAAGTTCGAGAAGAACTATCTGTTGGCAAGGAACGGACTGGCCGAACCGAAGAAAGTAGCGAAGAAGTAAGGTGTTAACATGGCCGCTCCAAAGAAGAAGGAAGTCAAGAAGGATGCGCCCTCGGCCAAGAAGGACTACTACCAGGTCAAGGGAGACAAGATGGACCGCCTCAAGAAGTTCTGCCCCAAGTGTGGGCCAGGCGTCTTCATGGCCGAGCACAAGGACCGTACCGCATGCGGGAAGTGCGGTTACACCGAGTTCAAGAAGAAGTGAGCTCGGAACTCGATCTTCCCCTCTCGGGGATGCAGGTTAATAGGTCATGGGACCTTCCCAATGACCGCGGGCCTGTAGTGTAGCTTGGATATCACTGAGGCCCCCGAAGCCTCGAACTGGGGTTCGAATCCCCACAGGCCCGCCTTTCCCTGTTAATTCCACTACTTACTTATCCAACGACCTAGTTTTCGTTTTTCATGCAGCTGACCCCTGAAGAGGCGGAGATGCTCGCCGGAAAGCAAGGCAATGGCAAGAAGAAGGCGATGGAGCTCCTGGTCGCTTTGGGGGAGATATACGGTGCCGACCGCCTGATACCGATCACCTCCGCTCACCTCTCTGGCGTGTCCTACAAGACCATCGGTGAAGGTGGGATCGAGTTCCTTGAGGAGATGGCAAAGGACTCAAAGGTATCCGTTCCGACCACGCTCAACCCCATGGGCATGGACACCATGCGCTGGCAGGAGATGCGGATCACGGAGCATTTTGCCGCCAGGCAGATGCACATCATACGATTGTACGAGAAGATGGGCGTGGAGATAAACTGCACCTGCACCCCCTATCTTTTGACGAATCGTCCCAGGGTGGGCGATCATATCGCCTGGGCGGAGTCGTCCGCCCTTTCGTTCGCCAATTCCGTTCTCGGTGCCAGGACCAACAGGGAGGGCGGACCAGGCGCGCTGGCAGCGGCCATCATAGGCCGGACACCGAACTATGGACTGCACCTAGACGAGAACAGGAGGCCGACGCACATCGTTGAGGTCGATGCGGACATCATGAAGGAGGAATGGTCGCTGGTCGGTCACGCTGTCGGCCGGAAGCTCGGTTCATGCGTCCCGTTCTTCCGCGGCCTGGGCAACGATGTGAACGGACTGAAGTCACTGGCCGCGGCAATGGCCGCCTCCGGGTCCGTGGCCTTCTTCATGGTGGATAAGGTCACGCCCGATCAGCCAAAGACGTTGGAAGGACTGGAGACGGTCCGGATCGCCCGGAAGGACATCGAGGAATCGGTGCAAAGGCTGACGAGCTCGACGACGCCTGACCTGATCGCCATCGGCTGTCCTCATCTATCCGAGAACGAGATGAAGCAACTGGCGTCGTTCCTGGACGGCAAGACGAAGAAGAAAGATATCGAGGTCTGGTTCTGCACGTCCAAGGGCATTTACCTAAGATGCCCCAAGGAGAGGGCGGTGCTGGAGAAGTTCGGTAAGGTGCTATGCGACACCTGCATGGTCGTGGCGCCCATAGAGGGCGTGCACAAGGTCACCGCAAGCAATTCCGCCAAGGCATGCTCCTATCTTCCCGGACTCTGTTCCCAGAAGGTCTTCTGTGGTTCCCAGCGCGAGCTGTTGGAGATGATATTGTGAGGTTCAAGTGCCGCGCGATCATGAAGGGAAAGGGCATCGGGAGGCTGCTGTTATTGAACGAACCGTTCAGCTTCTTGGGCGGCGTGGACACGAAGACCGGCGAGCTGACCGTGGCCTCGGGCCGCCAGGGCGAACCTATCGACGGGCGCATATTCGTATTCCCTTGCGGCAAAGGGTCTACCGTAGGTTCATACACCATCATGGACCTGAAAAAGCATGGGCACCTCCCCGCAGCGATAATCAATGCGAGCGCAGAGACGATCGTGGCCACCGGTGCGGTGATGGCCGGGGTACCAATGATCGATAAGGTGGACCTCTCGCTGCTCCGGGACGGCGACTGTGCTCTGGTGGACGGCGATGTCTTGGACATGATGGACCTGGACGAAAGGAAGGTGGTCACATGCATCCTGAGGCGCAAGGACAAGATACTTCTCCTGAAGCGCAGCCAGAAGGTCGGCACGAACAAGGGCAGGTGGGCCGGGGTCAGCGGTTTCATCGAAAGGGGCGAAAGACCGGAGGAGACCGCACTGAAGGAGGTGGCCGAGGAAACTGGCATAACCACCGCCCGCTTGGAGGCCATGGGAGCGCCCTTGCGCGTCCGCGAAGGCACCAACGTCTGGACCATCCATCCGTTCCTCTTCGAGGTCGGCGATGAAAAGGTCGTCCTGGACTGGGAGCACACGGAGTGCAAGTGGATAGCTCTGGACGAACTGCCCGGGTACGATGCCGTTCCCGGGTTCCGCTTGGTGTTGGACTCGCTGCACCTATAGGGTGCTGTCGACTTCCTTCTCCAGCAGATTTAGCTCGTTGGCATCCAGGGTGGACGGGTTCAGCACCATCAGCATGATGGAGTTGTTGATGGCGACCTGGTCCCTGAGGGATTGCACGAAGCGCAGTACGGTCAGGAAGTTGTTGTTGGTGATCAGATACTCCAGTCCGTCCAACAGCACTATGCCCTTCCCCTTTGCCAGGAACTGCTCCAGCGAGTAGCTCAACTTCTCCAGGTCCTTGGGTCTCAGGCTGTCCTCCTTGCCCACGTTGCTCAGCCATATCAGAGGCGTGTCGCCCAGTTCGTACTTCCCGCGTATCTTGAGCGGATAGTTGCGGGTCACACAGAATCCGTTGCTTCCCTTCTTCAGCTGGTCTACGAACAACTTGTACGAGCGTTCGGAGCGGTCGTCCTTGATGAGGTAACTGTACCCTTCCTGCAGGCCGACCGGTTGGGGTGGGGCCTCTAGGTCCTCCTCTTCGGCCATCTCGACAAGCAGCGAGGTCTTGCACGACGGGCAGTTCAGCTCCCCAGCGGTCACCTCGCGACCGCATTTGGGACATACGGAGAGGCGGGCGAAGCCGCCGTCGCCAATGTACTTCATTATCTCATCGATGGTCTTGCTGCCCAAGCCATGAACCTGTGACAAAAGCTCCCGGTCTGAGTTCTGCAGCTTCTCTACCGAATCGTAACCGGCATCGTAAAGCATCTCTGCCTTTAGCTCGTTCATGCGCGGGATGCGTAAGATGAACGGGATGAGATCGGACTTGTCCAGGGTCTTACCGTTCGCCTCAGGGACGGCCTTGGTAGTTTCCTGAGCGCGTTCAAAGAAGTGCATTATCTTGCGCACATCTGGCTTGCTGAGCTTGGTGGTCTGCTCGATCTTCTCCTCGCTCATGACCTTGAGGTCGGCCAGGCTCCGTACGCCAGCGTCGACCAAGGTCTCGGCGGTCCTATTGTTGACACCAGGTATCTGGGTTAGTTCCTTGATCGAGTCCTTAAGGTTCATGGAGACCACCCCGATCTCCACGTGCTCGCCCTCTATGTCCCATTTGCCCACGGCATCGCCGCGGACCTCCGGGACCAGCTCGAACGATTTGGAGCGAACCTCGCTCATGATGTGGTCCTTCCACATCTTCAGGTACTCGGCCACCTTGGAGTTGGCCTGCACCTCTACCTTGATGAACTCCTCCACATCCAGCTTCATTTCCTTTCGCGTCTGCTGCACGCGGCGGATGATCTCCCGGGCGAAGCCCTCGGCCTCTATCTCCTTGGTGATCTCGAAATCGAGATAGATCTCGCCTCCGCTGAACGCGGCGGCGTACACTTCCTTGGGCAGTGATATGGTGAACGACACCATGTTCGGTTCGATCTTGACCAGCTGGCCTTCTATGCCGAGCGAGTATTCGCCGCGCTGCATGCTGTCCTTGATCAGATTGGCAGGGCGGCTCTGCAACAGTACTGCGATCTTGGAGGCCCACTGCCTGTACACCTTCCCTATGGCCAGGGGGTTGGGGACCACGTTCAGCACGGTCTCCTTCCATTCCTCACCAGGCGATACGTACTCGACCTCCTTGACGTTGGCCTGTGACCGCAATATGTCCTCCATGGCGCGTAGGGCGACCAACGTATCGTTGTTGTCGACCTTTATTATGACGCGCTTCATTGGCCAGCGCAGCTTGACGTTCTTCAGCTGCCTTTCCCTGGTCACGGTGTCCACGATCTCCTGGACCATGGACATGGCCTTCTCCAGCCTCTCGTCCACCAAGGTCAGGTCGCTTGTTGGCCAGTCGCTCATATGAACGGTCGGGAGTTCGGCGCTCATATGACGGTACACTTCCTCGGCCAGGTGCGGACATATTGGTGCCAGCAGCAAGGTCGTGTCCATGATGGTGTCGTAAAGCGTACGATAGGCGGCCAGCTTCCCGACGTCACCCTCTTCGCTCCACATACGGTCCCTTATGAGCCGGACGTACCAGCGAGAAAGGTCGTCCAGGATGAACTGCTCGATGCCCCTTCCGGCCTTGTGCAGCTCGTAGGCGTTTATCTGCCTGGTGACCTCGTTCTTCAACTTCTCCATCTTGGAGATGAGCCAAATGTCCTCCTGCCGCAGGTTGGGGCGCACAGCGTCCTTGCTGACCTTCTGCGGGTCGAACTTGTCCAGCGCCATGTAGGTGGTGGCGAAGTTCACCACGTTCCAGAACACGTTGAGGGTCTTACGGGCGTTCTTGACGCCCTCCATCTGGAACGGTATGTCCTCCCAAGGTGCGGAGGTCTTGATCAGATAGTAGCGCAGCGCATCCGCTCCATGCTCCTTTATGACCTTGCCTGGCTCCACGACGTTGCCCTTGCTCTTTGACATGGGTTGGCCATGGCTGTCCAGCATCCAGCCGTGCATGAGGACCGATTCGTACGGGGCCCGCCCGAAGGCGATCACCCCGGCCGCCAGCTGCGAATAGAACCAGCCGCGGGTCTGGTCATGGGCCTCAACGATGAACTTGGCCGGCCACAGTCTCTCGAACGCTTCCCTCTTCTTCGGGAACCCGAGCTGGGCCCAGGAGGCCACGGCGGAGTCGAACCAGACGTCCAGGACGTCGGGTATGCGCGACATCTTGCCACCGCACTTGGGGCATCGCAATTTCACGGCGTCGATCCAGGGGCGGTGAAGCTCCATGTCCTCATGGTATCCTTCTGCGCCCTTCAGCTCGGCCGTCGTTCCTATGACCTTCATCTCACCGCAGCGGCATATCCATACCGGTATGGGTATTCCCCAGTAACGCTGCCTGGATATGCACCAGTCCCTGGCGTTCATGGTCCAGTCGTACTCACGGGACGAACCGGCCCAGTCCGGGGTCCAGCGGACCTTCTCGATCTCCTCCAGCATCTGGTTCTTCACTTGCGTCACACGCAGGAACCATTGGTGAGTGGTGCGGAACAGCACCGGTGATTTGCAACGCCAGCAGTGACCGAAGCGGTGGTCGATTAGACCGTTGAAGAACAGGCGGTCCTTGGCATCCAGGTCCAGGATGATGTCCGGGTTCGCTTTCTTAATATGAACGCCAGCATATTTCGGTCCGACAAGGTCCGTGTACTTGCCAGCCTCGTCGACGGGACAGAAAGGCTCCAGACCGAACTCGCGTCCCAGCTCGAAGTCCTCGGGACCATGCCCCGGGGCGATATGCACCAGCCCGGTGTTGGATGCCTCGACGTTCTTTGAGGGGAGCACCTTGTGGAGCCATTTTCCGCTGGCCGACGTTTGATATGGGACCTCATCAATGAAGGGGGTGATATACTCCAGTCCGACCAGGTCGTCCCCCTGGATCTCCTGCAGCACCTCCATCTTCTCCCATTTGCCCAAGTTCCTTATCTCTTCCTCCATCCCCTTGAGGACTATGACGGTGTCGGTCTCCCCGATCCTCCGATAGCGTACCTTGATGTACTCGAAGTCGGGGTGAGCGGCCACGGCCAGGTTGGCCGGCAAGGTCCAGGGCGTGGTGGTCCATATGAGCAATGACACCTTCGGGTCGTCCTTGAGCTTGAACTTTACATAGATGGAAGGGTCCTGCTCGTCCCAGTAGTCTATCTCCGCCTCGGCCAGGGCCGTCTCGCAGCGGGGGCATCCAGGCAGCACGCGGTCGGCGCTGACGAGCAATCCCTTGTCATGAGCGCGTTTCAGGGTCCACCAGGCGGCCTCGAGGTAGCTGGGGGCCAAAGTAAGGTACGGGTTGTCCCAATCGAACCAGACACCGAGCTCTTTGAAATCGACGACCATCTGTTTCTGGAAGTCCATGGCAAAGTTCTTGCACGTCCCGACGAAACGGTCGATGCCGTATTCCTCGATCTCCTTCTTGTTCTTGACACCGATGGACTTCTCCACCTTGACCTCGATGGGAAGCCCATGCATGTCAAATCCCGGAGTGTCCGTGACGTTGAACTTCTGCATGCGCTTGAACCGGACCATCATGTCCTTGATGGTCTTGTTCATGGCCGTACCGAGGTGGATATACCCAGTGGTATACGGGGGTCCATCAACGAAAAAGAAGTCCGGCCCTTTCGACCTCAGGTCCTTGGTCTTCTTGTACGCCTCGGTCTCTGTCCAAAATGCCTGTACCGCTACTTCCAGTGAGCTTGGGTTATAACTTCCCTGGACTTGCTTTATCATCGCCGTCCCTACCATCCTGTGATTGGCTTTGTCATCGCCATTCTTACCGCCCTTATTAGCCATCACCTTTATAACATCTCCCACCAGCGTCCCACCAGTGGTCACCAGGGAGGCGTTTTAGAACATATCCAGTCTCTTCTGGTCCTTTTTCCCGGAGGCGAACTTGTCCAGTGCGCCGTTCACCCTCTTTTCGGTGAACCCGTGATCGCCGCAGAGCATGTCCATGACCTTGGCCTTGTCTGGCTGGGTCCATTGCAGCTTATAATCGTCAGTACGCTCGTAGCTCAGGAAGATGGACTCCACCTCGTCCATGCCCGTCGGGTCGATGCCCAACGATCGCAGTGCGCCGACCATGGTCCCATGCTGCTTGATCAGCTTCAGCGCCTTCTTCGGTCCCACGCCCATGACGCCCGGATTGAAGTCGGTGCCCATCAGCACGCACATACCGATGAGCTGCCGTCCATCGATGCCTAGCGTGGAAAGCGTCTCCTGCCTGTCAATTATCTGGGTCAACACTTCCCGGTACTCGTTCCGGCCCGGCATCTTGCGCCTTCCGGAAAGGGTAAGGTTGCGCACCAGGCGCGGCGTGCCGAACAGCAATGAATCAAAATCCTGTGATGCCGTCGCCCAGACATCTCCCTTCGCGCACATGTAGGCGGCCTGCGCCTCTCCCTCCTCCGGGGCTTGTACGACGGGTATGCCCAGATGCGTCAGCAGGATACGGGACGATTCCACGATCTCGTTGGTTATTCGCGTGGACTGGGTCGCCTTGGAGTACGCCCTGTGCACGTCCCCCTCTTCCTTGGCCTTCTCCCAGTCGCTCTTTGCCTTCTCCCTGCGGACCCGTCTCTCCTTGATGGTGGCCTCCTTTCGGTCTGGAGAGATGCCATCGAAGACGTACGCAGGTCTGATGCCCATCTCCACCAAGTTCGCGTTACGGTTCAGCAGCCCCTCGAGATGGGAGGTCACCCGGCCCCGGGGGTCCATGAGCGGCGTCCCGTCGGGTTGCCTTATGACGGAGAGGAACTGGTAGATGGCGTTATAGGCGTCGATGGCCACGGTCCGGCCGATAAGGTCCTTTGGCTCAAGGTCCCTGGCCACCACAAGGTCGGAAATGTTTACTCCCATGTTCCCCCTGACGGTTATGACTCCCGGCCATAAAGTTATTGTCCAAGGGGACAATGATAACGACATGCGCGACGATCACGGTACCCCGGGTGAAAGGCCGGTCACAGAGGGGGGCGTCTATGATGTCACGATCACAGATATCGGTGAGAGGGGTGACGGCATCGGCAAGATAGATGGACTGGTGATAATAGTGCCAGATGTCAATCCGGGTGAGACCGTGAAGGTGCGCATCACCAGGGTGGAAAAAAAGGTGGCCTTTGGCCGTAAGGCATGATCAGGAATCGGCCTTGGGTATGTAAAGGATCATGAACCCGGCCCCCATCCACAGGATGGCGAACAGTATGATCCATATCGGCGGTTCCAAGAACAGGGACGCGAGCAGGAATAACAGCGGTGCGATGATCGCCACGAATATGATCATCGTCTTGCCAGATATCTTTTGTGCCATTTCACCACCTCATGCAGGAATCCCGATATGAACTTTACTGAGCCTAGTCCAGGTCCTTCTTCTTGTTCACGAACTTGATCCCGGCCCAATCCTCGTCCAAGGATGATATCTTGACCTCGGCCATCCCGTTACCGGTGCCTACCTCTCTGACCATTACGCCACAGAGGTCCGATTCTATCTTCGACGAGGTGCGTGGGTAGGATATCCAGATGATGCCTTCCTTCTTCAGGGTGCGCATCAGCTTGGGGAACTCCTTCTTCAGCTCCTCCTCGGAAGAGGTGAACAGCTGGACGAAGTCAAGGTCGGACTCGTTTCCGCTTACCTCCACCACGTTCTTCGGCAGACGTCCCAGTTGCGTATCGTACTTCAAAGGGGCGTTGATGATTCTGATCCTCTGACCTTCTTTGATGCCCAGCTTGGCCACCAATGATTTCTTAGAGCCTATGCGTGCCATGTCGGATCAATCTCGCGATTTGTATACCCTATCGTTTAAATACGAACGGGTTGCCCTAGATTCCGATTCTCCTTATTTATACTTGCTATTGCCTCGAAAGCCCCTAATACCCGTGCCAAAGGGCGATCTCCGCTCTAATATCACGTGCTTTAAAGATCGCTGACCCTGCAGCCAGGACAGTGGCGCCGGCCTCGGCGCACTTCTTCCCCGTATCCCGGTTCACTCCGCCGTCGATCTCGATCTCGAACCTTGCTCCCGTTTCTTTCCGTATATCGCTCGCACGGACGATCTTCGGTAGCACCTCGGGTTTGAACGATTGTCCGCCGAAACCGGGCTGAACGGTCATGATGAGCAGAAGATCGACGTCCGGTAAGAACGGCTCTACCATTGCGAACGGGGTTTCAGGGTTGAGGGATATCCCGGGCCTCTTGCCCTGATGGCGGATCTCCTTCAGGGCCCTAGGGATGTCATGCGTCGATTCCACATGCACGGTTATGAAGTCCGCCCCGCTGTCAGCGAAACGGTCTATGTAGCGTTCCGGCCTCTCTATCATCAGGTGCACATCGAACGGAATGTTGGCGTGCGGCCTGAGGGCCTTGATGACGTCCGGGCCGATGGTGATGTTCGGAACGAAAAGGCCATCCATCACATCCACGTGCACCCAGTCCGCACCTGCTTCCTCGACCTTGCGAACTTCATCGCCCAGTCGGGCGAAGTCGGCGGACAGTATCGACGGTGCTACCTTTACCAATCCTTAGACCTCCATGGAACAATCTGGGAATAGTGGCAGTGATAAAAAATGCTTTGGATGCCGGTACGGCTCAAGCTCATGAACCACCGCCATCCCGTTCATCGATAAAATGCCGTATGTGTCGTTTGATGGACAATGAAGGCAATCCTATTATATCGTAAATGGAGGTTCCAGGTGTATGGCAGAAGCTCATCACGCTATTAAAAAAACCGATGCCTGCGACGTTCAGGGATGCTCATCGGAAGCAGAACGTTCCATCTCTGGGGATGCGGCCGAAGAGGCTGGCCTCAAGGTCAAGGAAGGACTGAAGCGCGTCCATCTTTGTAAGGAGCACTACAAGGAGTACAAGAAGCTCTCTAAGAAGGACCGTGAATTGAATTCATTGGGCCATCAAAGGTAAAGACTAATACGGCCGAAATAATCGCCTGAACATGAAGGCAGGCTTCATCCAACTCCTATCCAGCGCAGGGCTTTCCGGCGCTGCCCTGCTCATCCCCAACATGCTGAGGGATGATCTAGGGGCCAACACCGTGGAGATCGGGGTGATAGCTGCCTCCTTCAATCTCGCTCTTTTTGCATCGTCCTACATCTTCGGCCGGGCGTCCGACGTTCATGGTAGAAAACTTTACCTTCAGGGAGGGTTGGCGCTCACTTGCATAGCCCTTTTCCTGATGGTGTTCGTCAACACCACGGTCTCGCTCGCGGTGGTCCGCATACTGGTCGGCCTTTGCGCTGGAATATATCCATCAGCACTGCTCGCGCACGTCTACGAGACCGAGGGCAAGGTGGGCAAGTTCACAGCATACGGTAGCCTCGGTTTCGGCATCGGGACCTTCTTCGCCGGTTTCGTCGGCATATACTATGAGATATTCTTCGTCAGCGCCCTGATGCTATTGATCGCCTACGTGGTCTCCCTGCGCATAAAGTTCGAGGAGCCGAAGGTGCAGAAGGTGCCGTTGTTCCCCAAGGCGATCATAAAGCACAACCTGCCTGTCTACCTTTCAGTGATGTTCCGTCATACCGGCGCCAACATGATATGGGTAGTCTACACGCTTTTCCTGGCGGACCTGGGCGCTAGCGCGGCCTTCATCGGCATAGTATATGGTATCAATGCCGTGGCCCAGTTCGTCTTCATGCGCTTCATCGACCGATACAAGACCGGGCATCTGATCGTCCTGGGATTCATCATGTCAATAATCACGTTCCCATCGTACACACTGGCTACCCGACCGGAGGAGATAATTCCCATGCAGCTCACCATCGCTGCGGCCTGGTCGTGCCTCTATGTCGGTGCCATCAAGTACATCATGGAAAGGAACGACGAGAAGGGTACGGCATCCGGGCTCCTGCAATCGAGCCTCAGCATATCGGCGATCATAGGGGCGCTGATAGGTGGGGTGAGCGTATATGCGCTAGGCTATCATGGAACGATGTACATAGCAACGTTCCTGACCATCATCGGTCTGCTCGTTTTCATCTTCAGCGATAAGGCATTGACCAAGAGAGAGAAAGCAGTAAAAGACATGGGAGGTGTTTAGGTATCATGGACCTGACCTTCCTAGGGACCGGCGGAAGCGTTCCCACGACGAAGAGGAACACCGTTTCAATCGCTCTGCGCCCTGGTCCCGAGGTATTATTGTTCGACTGCGGTGAAGGGACCCAGCGACAGCTCATGGCGTCCTCCGTCTCCTTCATGCGCATCAGCCAGATCTTTATAAGTCATCATCACGGGGACCATTTCCTGGGACTTCCAGGCCTCATACAGTCGATGAACTTCTATGGCCGCCTCGTCCCGCTGGAGATATTCGGTCCAGAAGGCACGGCCGACCTGGTGAATAAGATGCTAGGTCTAGGAGTGTTCGATAGGCAGTACGAGGTCACCGGTCACGATTTGAGGCCGGGGGATAAGGTGGGAGGCGACGGTCATCACGTGGAGGCCTTCCGGGCCGCGCACACGGTCCCCTCGCTTGGATACATCTATCAGGAGCACGACCGTCCGGGGAGGTTCGATCGCGAGAAAGCGCTGGCACTCGGTGTCAAAGAAGGTCCTGACTTCTCCCGTCTGGTGAACGGTGAGACGGTCCGGACGGAGGCAGCCGCGGTCACTCCCGACATGGTGCTAGGGCCCTCAAGGAAAGGAATGAGGTTCGTGTACAGCGGCGATACCGCCCCATGTCCCGAGATCTTTGAAGCATGTCAAGGCGCTGACGTGCTGGTGCACGAGGCCACAGTGACATCGGACCTTGAGCTGAAGGCAAGGGAGTTCGGTCATAGCACGGCCAAGGACGCGGCGACCTTGGCCCGAAACGCAGGTGTTGGAACCCTCTATCTTGTGCACATCAGCGGACGGTACGAGGATGCAGGACCGTTGCTCACCGAGGCCATAGGAATATTTCCCCGGACCATAATACCCAATGATCTGGATTCCTTCATCCTGCGCAGCGATAAATAATTCATTTATGAATATTGTTCATAGCATCTTGAGCATATCAGCGGAAGTGATGATCCCGACCATGTCGCTTTTCCTCCCCACCATCACCGCATGGGAGCTGCTGAGCAAGGCCGTCACCGCCTCCACCGGGGTGCTTTCGTTGACTATCGGGAACGCATCCTCCATCAGGTCCTCGACCCGCATCTCAGCGATGGTCTCCATGCGCTCACCGTCCCGTAGCCGGGCCAATATCTGCATGTCGCTGATGCTCCCTACATGTTGTCTCCCTTGGAACACTGGCATTTGTGATATGCCAGATGCGCGCATCATCTCGGTGGCGACCTTTACCAGCTCGTTCGCTTGAATACCTACGATCTGCTTGGTCGCAAGGTCCACCGCCCTGCTGGCCTTGGAGTGTTCGCGGGAAACGTTCTGCAAGGACGTGAATATCTTGGTGACCGCCTCATAGCTCCCCTTTATACTGCCCCTTTCCAGCTTGGCTATGGTGGATTGACTGACCCCGCTCATCCTTGCCAGATCGGACTGTGTGATATCAAGGGATTTCCGCATGCGCTTGATCTCGGTCTCCGGGGGGAACTTCATACCAAGTAATATGATTATTCGTATATGAATATTTGAGTCAATCACACTTATATTAATCGAGGAAATAACAGCCCCAATCAGGCCAATGATGGCCAACGTTCAATTCGAAAAGGTGTTCATATATGGCAAAGGTAAGTGCTAAGGTAAAGGCGACCGCGAAACCGGTGGCCCGCAAGGTATCCCCTAAAAAGTTGTCCAAGAACATAGTGGTCGAGAGCATGATGGCAGCTCCGTTGGCCCAGCAGAACGTTGAGCTCGTGGAGCGCAAAGGCATCGGGCACCCTGACAGCATCTCGGACGGGGTGGCCGAGGCCGTTTCCCGTGCCTTGTGCAAGATGTATCTGGAGAGATACGGTGAGATATTGCATCACAACACCGACCAGAACGAGGTCGTCGGCGGACAGAGCTCCCCGAAGTTCGGCGGCGGAAAGATGCTCGAGCCGATCTACCTGCTACTCTCCGGCCGTGCAATCACCCAAGTGAACGGGGAGCGCCTGCCTTTCTCCACCACTGCTATCGCCGCCGCCAAGGAATACTTGAGCCGCTTCCCCAACCTGGACGTCGAGAACGATGTTATCGTCGATTGCAAGATAGGCAAGGGCTCCTTCGACCTCATCAAGAACTTCGAGGCCTTGAAGGACCAGTGCAAGATGGACGGCAACGGGAACCACTGCCTTTTGGCCAACGACACATCCTTCGGCTGCTCCTTCGCCCCCTACTCCCAGACCGAACTAGTGTGTCTGGAGACCGAGAGATACATAAACGGTGCCATGAAGAAGAAACTGAAAGAGACCGGTGAGGACGTCAAGGTCATGTGCTCCCGCAGGGGCGATGAGATGTCCATGACCATCGCCTGCGCCATGGTCGACCGCTACATACCCGACCCGGACCATTACGCTAGCGTTATCGAGGAGATGAAAGAGAGGGTCCTGGACAACGCCACCAAGTACACCGATTACGAGATATCCCTGGCCATCAACCACGCCGATAACCCGGCCACCGGGAACTTCTATCTGACCGTGACCGGCCTCAGCGCCGAGAACGGCGATGATGGTTCGGTCGGCAGGGGGAACCGCATGAACGGTCTCATCACCCCTTACCGCACCATGTCCATGGAGGCGTCCGCAGGTAAGAACCCCATCACCCACGTGGGCAAGATGTACAACATCCTGGCCAACTGGATAGCCAACGACATCGTGAAGAAGAGCAACGGCAACATCCTCGAGGCCGATGTGCGCATACTCTCCCAGATCGGCCGCCCCATAAGCGACCCTGAGACCTGCAGCGTGCAGCTGTTCATGGCCCCTGGCGCCGACTTCAACAAGTGGCAGAAGGAAGCCTACGCCATCTCCGACGAATGGTTGGAGAACATAGGCAAGGTCACAGAGAAAGTTGTAAAAGGACAGGTCACGGTATTCTGAGACATGAAACTCGTCGATCTTCCTCGATTCGGTCCGGTACACCGCTTCGGCAACCAGCATGTGTACCGCACCCTGAGGGTGCTATCGGACCAGAAACGTAAGGGAAGGAAGCAGATAGCTGACGCTATAGGCATCGGCGAGGGCAGCATGAGGACGATAATCGAGTACCTGCGTAGCCTGGGTATGATCGATGTCCGCCAGACGGGCATAAAGATCACCCGCCACGGAAACGATTTCCTGAACAATCTTCCCATCAAGATGGCCAACATAGGCCATGGTTCCTTTGCCGTAGGCCAGGAATGCGTGGCCGTGCAGATGGGCAACCATGGCAGCAAGATAAAGATGGGCGTGGAGCAGAGGGACTCGGCAATAATGGCCGGTGCCGAGGGCGCTACCACCCTGGTAGTAAAGGGCAACAAGTTCATAGTCCCGCCCGATTACGTCTTGGATGACCAAGACCCTCTGATCTCTGCACTGTTGCGTTCGTTGTTCGACGTACGCGAGGGCGATGCCATCATCATCGGCACCGCCTCTACGATATCAAAGGCCGAGGACGGGGCGCTGGCGGCCGCCTTCGACCTATTGTAGCAACCTCTCTATCTCGCTCTTGTCATCAGTGAACGATAGGCATCGCCCTTCACTGCACAGCTGGTATCCCTTCAGCTTGGCTTCCATGCCTTCCAAGTGCTCCGAGCTGATCGTCAGCAGATGTGGGTGGTACCCGTCGAAATGGTGGTCCGCCCCGCCGAAGACCTCCAACGTGCGGCTGCTCTCCTTCATCAGGGCGCCGTTCATTGTCATGGTGTACGACGATGGTACCAACTTCAGCTCCCGGATGAAGTCCTTCTCCCAACTATCTACGATGGATATCGTCCGAGCATCGCTGAACAAGGCGGCCAGCTGGACCAGGACGTAATAGGCGATGGAGTTGCCCGAGGGCACTGCGCCATCGTACAGGTCCTTGATCCTCATCAGCAGGGCGGGGTCCTCTCGGGACAAGAAGAAGCCGCCCTCCTCCCGGTCCGAGAACAGACGGTTCATCTCCTCTGTCAGTTCCATGGCCCTTTCCAGATGCCTTTTGTTCTGACCGATGTAGTATATCTCAAGATGTGCCCATGCCAAACAAGCGTGGTCATCAAGGAATCCATTCACACCAACATGACCGTCCCGCAGATTATGATAGAGTTCACCGTCGACCACCAGTTCCCTCTCTATGTGGTCGATGGCCTTTTCCGCCATATGCAAGGCCTTTTCCGAGCCTAGATATCGATGCGCGGAGCAAAGGGCCGCAATCATCAGTCCGTTCCAGTCCGACAATATCTTGTCGTCCAATGCCGGCGAGGGCCTTTCCGCCCTTTTATTCCTCATCTTGACCTTGAGGGCTGCGTCCATGCTCGTCATCGTACCTAGGTCCAGACCCTTTCTTGCCACTATCTCAGAGACGTACGAGGTAAGATGCAATACGTTCTTCCCGGATTGCATGCGCGTAGCCTCGTCCCGGTAGTTACCCGATTCCCAGACGTCGTATGCCTCCCGGAGGAAAGCGAGCTCTTCCGGACCAAGGAAGGATGAAAGCTCCTCATATGTCCAAATGTAGAACGAGCCTTCCGTTCCAGCGGCGTCAGCGTCCTCTGAGGAATAGAACCCTCCATCCGGGGATGTCAATCTCCCCTCGACATATGTTACCAGCTCCTCGGCCGCCTGCCTGTATTCCCGGTTCGAGGTGATGGCATAAGCCTCGGAAAGCGCCATGAGCATGAGCGCCTGATCGTAGAGCATCTTCTCGAAGTGAGGCAGGTGCCAACGATGGTCGGTCGAGTAACGATGGAACCCTCCACCCACATGGTC
This sequence comes from Methanomassiliicoccales archaeon, assembly GCA_028682895.1. Lineage (GTDB taxonomy): Archaea > Thermoplasmatota > Thermoplasmata > Methanomassiliicoccales > UBA472 > UBA472. The sequence continues at coordinate 3,567 of JAJRAK010000046.1, read as the reverse complement.
CCGGATCCCCCCTTTCAGAATGCTGTCCAACGTGCGCAAGGCCATCGTCAAGGCCTTCTCGTCCTTGTGCTCTCTCCAGTATCTCATCAAAAAGATCATCTTATGCGGCGTGGGGAACTTGCGTTCGCCATCGAAACCCCCATACTTCGGATCATGGTCCTGGCTCAGGTGCTCGAGGGTCAGCGGGACTAGCGAACAAATATCGCCGTCCATCGGGTCCCTCTCAAACGAATCGAGCATCTCCAGCACCTTGACCGTCACATCCTTGATCTCCTCTTTTCCCTCCTTCCAGGTCTTGCTGATTGCCGGTATGAGGTCCACCATGCCGATCATTCCCTGACGCGTGGTGCGAGGAAGATACGTGCCAGCCCAAAAGGGGACTCGTTCCGGGGTCATGATGATGGTCAGCGGCCATCCGCCTCCCCCGGTCATCATCTGGCATACCTTCATGTACAAGCTGTCCACGTCCGGACGCTCCTCGCGGTCGACCTTGATGTTGATGAAGGTCTCGTTCATGAGCTTGGCCACCTCATCGTTCTCGAAGCATTCGCTTTCCATGACATGGCACCAATGGCAGGACGAATACCCGATGGATAGGAAGATCGGTCTGGAGGTCCTTCTTGCCGCCTCGAACGCATCATCACCCCATGGATACCAGTCCACGGGGTTGGTGGCGTGCTGCAACAGGTAAGGGCTCCTTTCGCCCGCAAGACGGTTGCGCCTGCCTTCGCTCATGCTGCGCGCTATGGAAGCTCTTTGCTAATCTATCTTGCTCCCCGAGATCATTCGGCAAGTAAGGATGATAGTATTAAATGGGGCATTTCAGATAAAGCTTGCCAGATAGTCCGCGCTATGGATGGGATGCGCCGATGGTTCGCAAGTGGATGGGCAAGGTCAGGGCTAATGCTGGTTCCAATCCAGCTGATACGCTCAAATATGCCACCTACTTCATTCTTCTGTTGGGTGCGATTAGCCTTTTCGCCGACATGTCCTACGAGGGCGCGAAGAGCATAAGCGGCAACTACCTGGAGACACTAGGTGCGACAGCCGCCATCGTCTCGCTCATCTCGGGGTTCGGTGAGTTCATCGGCTATGCCTCGAGGGTTGTGTTCGGGCGCATAACGGATAGGACGGGCAAGTACTGGACCATAATCATCATCGGATATTCGATGAACCTGGTGGCGATCCCCCTCCTTGCATTCGCCGGGGATTGGTTCTCGGTAGGGCTCTTGATCGTCATGGAGCGGATGGGAAAGGCGATAAGAGCTCCAGCACGCGATGCTATGATATCTCACGCCGCTAGCAAGACCGGGCGTGGATGGGCGTTCGGTGTCCAGGAGGCATTGTCCTCCGTTGGTGCGATGTTAGGCCCGGTGATGATAATACTGGTGTTCCTATGTGGCGGGTCCTATTCTACTGCGTTCCTCATACTCGGAGTGCCGGCGATCGTGACGCTCATCATCCTATATTTCACGTATAAGAAATACCCGGCACCGCAGGAGATGGAGTATCGTCCTCCAGACTCGGTGAAGGAGAAGCTGCCAAAGCGCTTTTGGTTGTATGCGATAGCCGCCGCATTCCTGGCGGCCGGATATATCGATTTCCCTCTCGTATCGTACCATCTGGAGGTCAACGGCATCGGGGATGATTCCTTGGCACCTTTATTGTACGCAATGGCGATGGGCATGGACGCCATCTCCGCCATGGTCCTAGGCAAATACTTTGACCGTATGGGCCCCAAGGTGCTGCTGGCGGTCATAATACCTACGGCCTTCTTCCCCGTGTTCGCCTTCACGGACTCCATCATGCTGATATCCATAGGCATGATATTGTTCGGACTGGGCATGGGAGCGCAGGAATCGGTCATGAGGGCATTGGTCGCCGACCTGGCCCCTGCAGGACGGCGCGCGTCCGCCTATGGTTATTACAACACAGTGTTCGGTTCGTTCTGGTTCGTCGGTTCAGTGACCCTGGGGTTCATGTACGATATCTCGATACCCCTCATGATCGCGGTATCGGTGGGATTGCAGCTCGTGTGCGTCCCGCTCTTCTTATTGTTCCTGAAAAATAATAAGGATCAAGGAAGAGGTTTGAAAGTGGTTTAAGGATCAATGGTCGTCGACGACCAGAAACCCCCTGTGTTCCTCCTCCCAAATGGTCCGGCTAAGATGAAACATCGTTCTCCGCCGAACGAACGTTCAACATATCGATAGGATAAATAAATTTTCGTTAGAAATTAAATTAAGTGGGATATTTGAAGATAGTTCGTCAAGATGCCTATCATCTCTAGATCCGCGGCATCACGACCCTCTGCCATATCATCTCGTTTCCCGGTCCCGTTGACCTTCATATCGATGTATTATGACCAAATGTCCGGTCATGGACATTGCCCTCGCATTGAAACCAACATTATTATCTAAAAAGAGGCAATCACCCTGCTGGTGTGATAATAATGGGTGTGAACATCACTTGGGTGGCCATGATATGGGGGCTGGCAGTTGGCATCTTGATCGGAGATGTTCTGTATTATCTGACCGATGAAATCCCCATGTTCCTCCTGACCGTCCCGTGCGCTATAATCGGTTACTTCCTTGGAAGACGATATCAACGTAAGACGGAGATGCAAAAAGAGTTCGTCCGAAGGCGTCACTAAGGAATATTTTTAAGATACGGTCCATCATTATTATCGGCAAGGGAGCGGGTTCCTTTGCCAGATATTAGAGAAAAGATTGAAGACGATCGGGGTCTCCTAAAGAAGATCCAATTGATCGTGCCAGGATTCCGTGGCTATCGTATCAGGGAAGACCTGCGTGATTCCGACCGCATACTTCGGGCCGAGATCGCAAAGAGATTGGCCCAACAGAGGGCGCAGCTCGAGGATGCCCGAAAGGCATTGGTCAGGGAGAACCCCATGTCCAAGGCCTTGGAGGACATCGGCGGAGCGATCAGCGCCATGAAGAGGGTCGAGGGAGAGATCCAGCATGCTGAGGTCGGATATTCCGGTATCGCCGCAGATGTGCGTTTCAAACAGGATGAGATTTACAACCTGTATGATTACGACATTTCGATCCTTGAGAGCATAGCGTTCATCGACCAGGCATTGGTGCATATACCTTCACTGGTCCGGTCGGGGAACGATGCTGACCTCAGATCGTCCATCAACACGGTGATGGACCGCGTGACTGGCCTAGAAGAACGCTTCAAGCGCCGTAAGGCGACCATAACCGGAACAGGATTGTGATCACATGAGCTTGATCGGTGCTGAAACATTCAATTGGGAGGATGGTGACAAGCGGAGCAACATCATGTTCCGCATGCCTAGGAACATAAAGTACAACGATAACATAGTCGTGCGCGAGGACGAGATCGCGGTGTTCTACCGCGATGGGAAGGCGATGGCCTATCTGGATAGACCAGACCGTTATGCCCTCACGTCCATGAACGCCCCCATCATCGGCAAGGTCATAGAGGCCTTATCGGGCGTCAAACAGCAGGCCGAGGTGGTCTACCTCCAGAAGAAGGTGTTCGACGGTAAGTACGGTAGCAAACAGCCATACCAGTTCCGTG
>JAJRAK010000001.1 GCA_028682895.1 Methanomassiliicoccales archaeon | reverse complement strand
CGCTGGGGAGAGGACCCCCGGCTGGTGGCGGACATAGTACGTTCCCTTGTCTCCTCCCAACAGGTCGACCTTATCGAGCTGGAGAGACGCAAGATAAGGGAGAGGGAAGAGGCGGAGGTCGACATACTGGGAAGGATGCGGAAGCTGAGATGGGGATATTTCAAGACTGGCGTGTTCCGGTTGATAATGCACTTCGCCCAGGTGTACCTGATGTTCAGGGAGAACCAGCGCTATTACCTGGACCACATACTGTATCGGGAGCGCAGGATCTACATGGAATACTCCCGACGGTTCCTGGCCAAGGGACTGATAAAGGCAGAGGAGGACATATTCTTCCTATCGAAGGAGGAGATATTCGCTGTGTCTAAAGGCCGCGGAATGGAGGTCTTGGACGAGATAGCGGAGCGGAAGAGCGTGTTCGAGCGCTGGAAGGGAGAGCTTCCACCCAAGTTCCTCAAGGGAGAGGTAGAGTTCGATGATACGGTCAAGGTCACAGGCGATTCGGCCCGCATCACAGGAACGTCTGCAAGTCCGGGCGTCGCCACCGGCAACGTCCGTGTCGTCGGTTCGATCGAGCAGCTCTCGGAGGTGAGGGAGGGCGAGATACTCGTCACCTCGAACACCGACCCCGGTTGGACCGCCGTGTTCTCGAAGATAGCCGGCCTCATCACAGAGACTGGCGGCATACTCTCCCATGGTGCTGTGGTCTCCCGTGAGTACGGTATTCCGGCGGTCACCGCGGTCAAGGGGGCGACCAAAATCTTCATAACAGGTCAGAGGATAACGCTTGACGGCAACGAAGGCCTCATCTATATTACGGAAGGATGATTCCAGTGGAAACCGATATAATTCATGATAAGAGTGAACAGAAGAACTGGAACGAGAGTTTCTACTTCAGTTTCTACGACCGCGGGAACGATATCTGCGGGTTCATGCGCCTGGGCCTGAAGCCCAACAAGAACGAGAAATCCCTTTTCTGCTTCTTCATGATGCCGGACGGCTCCATGGTGGGGACCAAGGAGGATATCGAGTTCGACGGCAACGAGCTTACGGCGAAGGGATTGACTTTGACCAAGGTCGAGGACGAGAAGGTCTGGAACCTGAAGTTTGACGGGGAGATGTCCTCCAAGAAGAAGGACGAGGCGGCCACCGCGAAGGTCGCGTTCGACCTTAGGTTCGAGGCCCTCAACCCCATGTTCAACTACCGCGACTGCGTCACCACCGGTGATAAGGAGGATCTGTCCAAGGCAGTATGCTCCGAGCACCTGGAGCAGATGGGCAAGGCCCTGGGCCAGCTGACCATCGACGATAAGGAATACTACATCAAGGGACTGGGCGAGAGGGACCACTCCTGGGGAGAGAGGGACTGGACCGCACCCCGCGCTTGGGTATGGCTCACCTGCCAGTTCAACGACGGCTACGGGTTCAACATCACCAAGCTGTACATGGACAAGGGCGAAGTCGATGCCGGGTTCCTGTACATCGACGGTGAGAACATCCCGATCGTCAAGGCGGACTTCGCCACCGAGTACGATGCGGACGGAAGCCCGAGCGAGCTGTACATGGCCTTCTACGACAAGGACGGCGTTGTGTACGGAGCGAAGGGCGTGATGAAGAAGAAGATCGTCATAGAGTTCAAGGGAGAGGACAACCGCGGTTCCATCATGTTCGAGAACCTGGCCCGCTTCAAGGTCGATGACGATACGGACGAGATCGGCTACGGCATCGCCGAGTTCCTGTTCAGGAAGTGAAGTGCCGCATCTCCTTGATCATCTTGACCAAGGAGATGGCCGACGAGTATTCGTCGGCCAACGACCTGGCCTGGTCCTTTGGGACACCGTCCCGGACCAGAGCCCGGTAGAATTCCTTTCCCTGCTTGTTGGCACGTCTTCTCATGCGCAGATATGATATTGTGATGTGATACAGCAGCCCCGGGGCCATAGCCACGGCGTACAGCATGGCCTCGCGGTCCTCGGTGCTCATTCTGACCTTGGCTCCGTAGTATGTGACATTTTGATCGTCGGGGTCGATCGTAATTTTTGTCATCGACATCTTTCAATCCTTTTCCTTGCTCGCCCCGCTGACGATATTGCCCAGCATCCCGCCCAAGCTCAGGTTTGACATGTAGACCTTGGTCAGCTCGAAAGCCTGGTCGTTGCTCATCCCCGAGTCCTTCAGCACCTTGTAGAACGCGGCCACGGACTCCCCGAACTTAGCTCCCTCTTGAGAACCGTATAGCACCTTGGTCACGCTGTCCAGCAATTTCGGCACATGCTCCGAGAGCACGGTGAATATCTCGCTCAGCTGTTTTGCATCCGGCATATCGTTGTTGCTCATACCTTTCACCTCGAACCTCAGTCCTGTCTCGTCCGCCTTATCGTCCTTGGTCATATTTTCGCCCCTTCCTTCTTCGCGCTCTTGCTCATTCGTATCGATGGTCACCCTATTTCGTCAGACCGAGCACCTGTGACCACTTCCTAACCACGTCCTCCGAGAGGCGGTACTCCTTCTCGCCCTTGGAAGCTTCCTCGACCACCAAACCCTTGGCGGCCAGTTCGTTCAACTTGTCCCGCACGATCCGCCTGGAGGAGCTGCCACGGCGAGATTTCAGCTCATCGGTCAACTGGGATATGTTCAGGCCGGGACGGTCCAACAACAACCGCACGATCTCCTTGGAGATGGGGTCCTTGACCTCGGGGAGTATGGTGTCGATGGATATCACGCCGTACCTCTGGTAGAGGTCCATAAGGCGGAAGTACTTGCTGACCGTCCCCTGGAAGTTAGCAAGCTGGGACACAAGCTCGGCGTATGGGATGGAGACCCGGCGGAATGCCTCCTCCAGCTGAGCTATGCGCTCGGTCAGCTCCTTGATGCGCTCGGACTCGTCCGGCTCCGCCACGGCCCATCATGTCGATGAAACGCTTAATAAGTTGGCGCTCATGGCTATGACATGAGCGAGGCCAAGCTACGCGTGGAACCGACGTCCTTTCCAGGGGTCTTCCGTTCGGGTGACATGCTATTGACCCAGAACCTGACGCCAGGGCGCCGAGTATATGGGGAAAGGCTGTTCGACCAGGAAGGAAAGGAGTATCGGGAATGGGTGCCTGACCGCAGCAAGCTGGCCGCCTACATAAGAAAGAGAGGTAGTTTCTTCCCTTTCAAGGCTGATTCGCATGTGCTCTACCTAGGCGCATCCAGTGGGACGACGCCCAGCCACGTCTCGGACCTGCTCACCGAAGGCCGGGTATACTGTGTGGAGATAGCCCCCCGCATGTTCCGCGACCTTGTTGGCGTTTGCGAGATCAGGTCCAACATGATGCCGATTCTCGGCGATGCCACCAAACCAGATGATCTGGCCTTCTTGGTGGAAAGGGCTGATATCATCTATCAGGACGTGGCCCAGAAGAACCAGGCCGGGATATTCGCCCGGGCCATGCGCCGTTTCCCGGCGCGCTGGGGCATGCTGGCCGTGAAGGCCCGCTCCGAGGACGTGACCAAGGACCCGGAGGTCATATTCAGGGAGGCGGCCGAGCTTCTCACGAAGGAGGGGTTGACCGTCAGGGAGGTCGTTGGTCTGGAACCGTTCGAGAAGGACCATGCCATGATCGTGGTGGAGAGGGAGTAGCCCTTCAGAGCGTCTTTTCGAAGCAGACGCTCCAGTCCTCGCAAGGTACCTTTCCATCGCAAGGTACCCGTTCATAACCGAGCGATTCGTAAAGGCTCAATGCCTCCGGCTGCCTTTCGCCGGACTCGAGGAATATGCTCTTGTACCCATAGGCGACCGCCCTCCTTTCCAGGTCCTGCATGATCTGCCGCGCGAGCCCATTCCGCCGGAACGCCTCCTTGACGAACACCCTCTTCACCTCGGCGATGTTCTCGTTCAGGGTCTTGAACGCTCCGCATCCGACCGGGGAGCCGGCGGACCATGCTATCAGGAAGACCGCCCTGGGGGCCCTGAACTGCTCCAGAGGGGGATTTCCGATCGTGACCATGTCGTATCTCCGGTCCAGCTCACGGCGCATTTCCCACTGCAGATCGATAGACTCGGCGCACCTGGGGTCCACCTCGGTGATGATGAACTCGTCACGTCCGGCTTCGCTGATATCGCTCATCGAAGTTTGGAACGGGAATCAGATAAATAGCGATACCTCTTGACCATGGACGCAGCGAAGAGATGGTGAACTAGTGCCCAACGTATACGCTATCGGCTTCCGGGACGAACGGTTCCTCATGGTGTACAACCCCAAGCGCAAAGGGTGGGAGATGCCAGGCGGGAAGCTCGAGGAGATGGAGACCCCGTTGGAAGGAGTGATGCGGGAGTACATGGAGGAGTGCGGTTTCGAACTGCAAGTGCTCGACTGCCGGCCGATGGGGGCGGTCGTGGTCTTCGCCGGAGTACTGGGCGAGGAAAGGGGAGATGGGATGGGAGCTCTTCGAAGAACTGCCGGACAACCTGGCCTTCCCGGAGTGCGAATACCGGGAGCAGATATCATGGGCCAGGGAGGCCGTCTCTTTTAAGCTGGGCAAGAGTCGAACTCTTAAATAGTAGGAGTGAAATAGACGGTCACTTCGCCGCCACCAACGAAGTTAAACCTGTTCACTAACAATATAGGATGATGTTCACATGGCAAGAATGCACGCCAGGAGAAGGGGGTCCTCCCGTTCTAGGAGGCCTTTGCTTACCGAGAACCCAGAGTGGGTTCCCCTGTCCAAGGATGAAGTATTAGCACTGGTGGTCAAGCTGGGAAAGGATGGTCTGACCACTTCCAAGATCGGCCTGGTCCTCAGGGACCAGCATGCGGTGCCAAGCGTCAGGCTGGCCACCGGCCAGACCGTTCTGGAGATATTGAACGAGAACGGGCTCTCCCCGAAGCTGCCCGAGGACCTGATGGCATTGATGAGGAAGGCCATCACCCTGAACCTGCACGTTCAGAACGGCAACCATGGAGATATCTCCAACCGCCGGGGACTGCAGCTCATCGAGTCCAAGATCAGAAGGCTTGTGAAGTACTACAAGCGCAAGGACATATTGCCCAGCGACTGGAACTATTCCTTGAAGAACGCTGAGCTGCTCATCGAGTGAGTGGTACATGGACGCTAGCGTCCTACCCCAAAACCTTTTAACTCGTTTTTCTAACGCCGCGGCAGCGGTGCGAGGATGCACCGAGGCCCGGATATTTTCACATAATGACGCGGATGGCATTGGCGCCGCTAGCGTATTGACCTCCATGATGGTCCGATTGGGAAAGGGGTCGCATACCACCATGCTGCGGTCCTTCGACCTGGAGGCCGTCAAAGGAGGCGCCGTCCCCGGTGTGGACCTGCTCATCATCGCCGATATGGGCTCCAGCAACCTCGCCCAGCTGGAGGCGCTGGGGATGAAGGTCATAGTGCTGGACCACCATCGCACCGACGCTGACTCGGAGAAGCTGTTCCACCTCAATCCGGCGGTGAACAAGGTCGACGGAGCGCGCTACGCCTGTGCCAGCACACTGTCCATGCTTTTAGCCGTGACCGTCGATGAAGGCAATTGGGACCTGCTTCCCATGGCCTTCGCTGGCATGGTCGGGGACAGACAGCACCTTCAGGGGTTGTCCGGTGTCAACGCCCACCTCTTCGATGAGGCGTCGAAGCGGGACCTGGTCCAGGAAAGGAAAGGATCGCTGTTCATACCCGGACCGATAGGCGATGGTCTGATGCGTTCCGTCTATCCGTTCATAAGAGGAGTGAGCGGGGATGCTGAGGGCATTGCTCGATTGCTCAACGAGGCCGGCATCCGTCCAGAGTCGACATGGGACGGACTGGACGAGAACGGAAGACGCAAACTGGCATCGCTGGTCTCGTTGATGCTCTTGGAGCAGGGCAGCGAGATGGGCAACATCGAGGACGCGCTCGCTCCGGACTACTTCTTCCCTAAGGACAACGCCCGCGCCGGCACCCTCACCAGACTGATCAACACCTGCGGACGGGTGGACGAGACAGCACTGGGACTGGCGGTCATGATGGGGCAGGAGGAGGCCCGCAAGAGAGCGGAATCTTTGGTGCGTGAGTACGACGAGATGCTCATGTCCGCTGCGAAGAGGACCGCCGAGAGCGGCCTTTCCAAAGGAATGTCGATACAGTACTTCGAATCACCACATCGGGAGGTCTCGAGCGAACTGTGCGGGGTCGTCATGTCCTGGATCGGTGACCAAGATAAGGCGACGATCTGCCTGACGCGCATGGACGATCAGTTCAAGGTATCGTCCAGAGGCACCAGGAAACTGGTGGACAAGGGCGGCCTGGACCTTTCTGCCGCATTGAGGGAGGCGGCCGCGTCCGTCGGGGGCGTTGGCGGCGGTCATAACATAGCGAGCGGCGCCACGTTGCCCCTGGGAAAGGACATCGATTTCATCCAGGTGCTTGACGATATCGTCTCAAAACAGATGAAGAGGACTAGCGCCAAGTGACTTCCACCTGATCGGTCCGGAAGCGTTGGTCCACCACGGTGGTGTTGAGCGGGTGCCGGATGCCGGCGCGGTGCATCAGCAGGCCGGTCCAAGCGATCATGGCCCCGTTGTCCATGCACAGCGTTCTGTCCGGTACGTACATCACGGCGCCCCGGGCCTCGGCCATCTCCTTGACCATCCCCTGCAGCCGCTTGTTCTGGACCACGCCACCTCCGAGAAGCACCCCGTCCTTCTCCACATGTGCCATCGCCCGTTCCGTCACCTCGGTCAGCATGGCGAAGCAGGTCTCCTGGACGCTATAGCAGATGTCCTCGATGCTCTCGCCCTTGTTGCGGTGCGCTACGGCCGCGGTAAGTATGCCAGAGAAGGCCAGGTCCATGCCTTTCACCGAGTAGGGGATGTTGAGCAGCTTCTTTCCCTGGGCAGCGGCCTTCTCGATCTTCGGACCGGCGTAATAACCAAGCCCGATCTCTCGACCAAGCTTGTCCAGCATGTTACCGATGCCGATGTCCAAGGTCTCCCCGAATATGCGGTAGCGACCGTTGGCGAAGGCGATGACCTGGGTGTTCCCGCCAGAGGCGTACAGGAGCACTGGGTCCTTGGCCGGGGTCTTTATCCTGCCTATCTCCAGATGTGATATGCAGTGGTTCACCCCGATGATCGGGACCTTCAAGCTCAGAGATAAGGCGCGGGCACCGGTGGCCACGGTACGCAGACATGGTCCCAGGCCAGGACCTTTGGAGAAGCAGACAACGTCGATGTCCTTGAACCTCAGACCGGACCTCTCGATGGCCTGACGGACCATGGGAACGAGCGTCTCGGCATGATGGTTCGCCGCCTCGCGCGGGTGAATGCCGCCTTCGGCCGGCTTGTACATGTCTATCTCGTTGGCCAGGACGTTCCCTTCGTGGTCCACGATCCCCACGCCCACGGTATGGGCGGTGCCTTCGATGCCTAGACAGTACATCTCTTTTCCTTTGATCTTATACCAGTTCCTTCAACTTGTTGAGGATGAGGATCGAACCCTCGAACACCTCATCGTCGACGACCAATATGGGAAGGTTCTTGTTGAGCAGTTCATAGTATGCCGCCTCGGCCAAGCCCTCGGCCTCGGTGGTATTGACCAAGCGCAGATGGCCGTCCAATCCCTCGGGGAGATGCGACTTTACATACTCACATTTCTGACAGTCCGGTTTAGTGAAAAGGATTATCTCTGTCATTTAGCTCATGTCATGCAAGATGATGCTACTAATAAAATTTGCCTGAGGAACAGTTATACCAGGCTGTTTATTTAGGTAATTAGCAATACGAAAGGCATATACATTAGAACATCTTACCGCCAAATCCCAAGGGCTCATGGTCTAGCGGTTATGACGTCTCCCTGACACGGAGAAGGTCTCCGGTTCAAATCCGGATGGGCCCACTTACACTCACCAGCTCTTGTTGATTTTTATTATTTGAATAGAAATTACCACATCGATGCATCCCCCGATCCTGCTATTTGTCGAGCGAGGTAAGTTAAATTATGAGATAGGGCCATGGATATGTTCTAGATGATCAAAGAGAAGGGGTTCGTCTTTTCATTCCTGGTGTTGCTATTTTCACTCTTGATCGTCTCAGCGATGATCGTGGTCCCTTCTGGTGTATCGGCTGATGAGGGTGAATCTGAAGAAGAAGGTGGATTTCATGTTCCCCTGATGGCCCTGGCAGCGTTCCTAGGACTATTATCCGCATTAACTGGGATGAGCAACTCACGGATCAAGATAATATCAAAAATTTTCCCTAAGGGCGTTCCTAGAGCGTTTCACCGCTGGCTGAGCGCACTTTATTATATCGTTTATTTTGGGACGTTCGCTGCATTGTCGATGACGTTCTATAGTGATAAGGGTCAGATATTCTACACCCTTCATGGACAGATAGGGCTTCTTTCGGTGATCCTGGCCGTGGTCGGGATCGTAACTGGGCTGGTCATGTGGAAAAGACCTGCGAAGCTATGGAGATACCATTGGGCATTCAACTTTGCATCCTATGTCTTGATGATAGTGACCATCATGCTCGGTGGAGCCCTGGGAGATTGACTGGATCAAATCAAAGAGATCGAAAATGATCTCTCCCGATGATCTTGCTTCAGATCCATCCAGATGATCATGGTCAGATATCCATCGGACCGCGTGCGGTCAAGCTATCGCTTATGTCTAATCAATAGCTCGTGAATTGTGATACACCGAGAGCGATATGGCAGTTTGGACAGGAGTACAGGGTCGTGTGGACCGTCATCTGGACCAACGCGAACACCTCATCGCTCGCGGTCTGTCCGTCATCTATCTGTTCCTTAACGATGCTGACGCCATTTATCGGACCTTTACAATTGGGGCATAGGGCCAAATTCCTCACCTGGACCAATACGGGATCATCAGATAATTAAATGGCCGCATGGTCTTTCCGATCGCACTTTCAATGCCCTTGGCGACGCCTATTTATCTTTCGATAATTCTCGATCGTACATGAACAAGGTCCACGTCGTTCTTCATACCCAGGTGAGCGTAGACTCAAAGGCGGATGGCTTCGAGTACGATATGGGGACGTACTATCAATTGGCCGAGACGTTCAAACCGGACGCGGTCCTTTCCGGAGCGGAGACGATGCTGAAGGCGGAGGTCCCGGAGGAGGTCCCTGAATGGTCCTATGAGGTGGCCAAGAACTTTCCCAGTTGCGGTCGCACCATCATGACCATCGTCGACAGCAAGGGAAGGGTGCGCAGCTGGAAGGCGCTCAAGAAACAACCATTCTGGAATAGCGTCCTAGCATTGTGTTCGGAATCGACCCCGAAAGAGTACCTTGATTATCTTAAGAGCGAGAACGTGGACTTCATCATCGCCGGGAAGGACCATGTCGATCTGCGAAAGGCCCTTCAGGAGATGAGGTCCAGATACGGAGTGAAGAAGGTGCGCATCGACAGCGGTGGTACGCTGGCCGGGGCGCTGCTCAAGGACGGCCTGGTCGATGAGATCAGCCTGCTTGTCAGCCCGTTCCTTCTGGGCAACCTGTCAGATAACACGTTCATTTCGGCCGATGGACTTGACCTGAAGGCGCCGCTGGAACTGAAGTTGAAGGGCGTGAAGAAATTGGATGGCGGCAATATCTGGGTCAGATACGATGTCGTAGGTACGAAGTGAGCGCCGTCACAATGACGGTTCGATCACGTACTTGCACATGTTGAAGCCCGCACCGAACGTGTCCTTCTCAACTACGCGCAGGGGCATGCCCAGTCTTTCCTCGAATATCGCTTCCAGCATACCCTCATTGAGAAGGCACAGCGTCTTTCCCACGTCCGGGGCCTTAGAACAGTCATACTCATCGCGTATTATGAGCGTGACCGGATGCAGCGAGAACACCACTACCTCGCCCATCTCATGCGTCGCATAGAACTCCTTGATCTCGGTTATCAACCCTTCGACGTCGTGGGCCTTCATTCGGGTCGATATCTCCGCGCCTATCTGCCGGCCTATGTCCTTCAGGATAGGGTCCATGTTGAACCCGATGGACTCCATGCCGATGACGATGGAGCGTATCGTTCCCTTCAGGAAGGTGCTTGAAGTACCTATCGAGCGCCCGATGGTGTTGCGCACGGCCTTCTTCAGCTCTTCCCTTGGGACGACGGAGCTACCGACCGGTTTGGAGATGACATAGAATATCTTTCTCCGGTTGTCCTCCGGATCGTCACGGTAACCGATCAGCCCTTCCTTGACCATCTTGTCCAGGTGTACGGACAAGGTGCTCTGTGCTTTCCCGGTGAGCACTGCGATCTCGCTCAGGCTGAGGTCCCTTCTCTGCAGCTCGCTCAATATCTTCTGCCTTACTGGATTAGAAATCTGCTTGAGACCTGTCGTCGTTGAATAAACGTCGAAATCAGAGGATTTGTTGGGCAGAATGATCGCCAATGTACTGATTAATGGACCCTGTTGATAAATGTATCGTGATGTTACGAAACATCGTGTTCGGCATAACTTAATTACATTGGCAACGCTCCAGTGAACGAAGGAAGATGAGGATATCTATCGAGGGCGAGCTCCGGGACATGAGGGCCGTCTGGTACGAGGACGGAAAGGTCAGAATGCTGGACCAGAAGGTCCTTCCTCACCGTGTCGAGGTCGTAGATCTTGAGGACCATCACCAGGTGGCCGAGTCCATCAGGGATATGACCGTAAGGGGAGCGCCCGCCATCGGGGTCGCCGCGGCCTATGGGATGCTGCTCGCGTGCAACAACCACCAGGACCTGGCAGCGGCCGCAAAGGAGCTGAAGGGGACCAGGCCGACGGCCTTCGACCTTTTCTTTGCCGTTGACCATATGCTATCGAGGATAGGCTCAGGCGCCGACCCGGTGCAGGCCGCCGATGATTACGCCAACACCATCGTGGACCGCTGCAAGCGGATCGGCGAAAATGGAGAGCGGCTCATCAAGGACGGGGCACGGATCATGACGCACTGCAACGCCGGTGCACTGGCAACAGTTGACCACGGTACGGCGCTGGCGCCCATACGTGAGGCCTGGCGCAAGGGCAAGGATATTTTCGTTTACGTTTCGGAGACCCGGCCCAGGCTGCAGGGGATGAAGCTCACCGCCTTCGAGCTGTTGAACGAGGGCATACCTCATGCCATCATCCCGGACGGCTCGTCCGGGCATTTCCTGCGCGAAGGCGTGGACATCGTTATCGTCGGTGCGGACCGCATCGCCGCCAATGGCGATTTCGCTAATAAGATCGGAACATACGAGAAGGCGGTCCTGGCCAAGGAGCTGGGCGTGCCGTTCTACACCGCCGCCCCGCTATCGACGTTCGACCTTTCCATCAAGAGGGGCGAGGACATACCTATCGAATATCGTGGAGAGGATGAGGTCCTCGTGGTCGATGGCGTTCGCATCGCACCGAAGGGATGCAAGGCGCTCAACCCGGGTTTCGACGTGACGCCTCACAGGTATCTGTCCGGCATAATCACCGAGACAGGAGTGCTGGACCCTAAGGACGTATCCAAGAGCTTGAAGGGGGTCAAACTATGAAGGATGCTGGCATGAACATCGTCCGTTACGGACGCATGCTTTACGAGAAAGGATTGACGAACGGTACTGGCGGCAATATCAGTGCCCGCGTCGGGGACGTCATGCTGATCACGCCCTCCGGCTCATGCAAAGGCATGCTGGACTCCACCGAACTGGTGACGGTCGATATTGCCAGCGGAAAGGCCCTTAGCGGAAGGCCTTCCATGGAGACACCGTTCCATCTGGCAGCGTACCGGAACCGGGAGGACGTCAACGGAGTGGTGCATGTGCATCCCCGGTTCTGTACCACCCTGGCCTGCGCCCGCATCGATGTCATGCCCGGGCTCACGCCCGAAGGGGTGATGGTGCTTGGAAAGAGAGTGCCAACGATACCGTACGCCACCCCGGGATCGAACGACCTGGCAGAGGCATTGGGCAAGGAGGTCGTACACGCCGACGCCTTCCTGCTGCAGAGCCATGGCGCCATCGCGCTGGGCTCGGACCTGAAGGAGGCGTTCCACCGCTTGGAGACTCTGGAGTTCCATGCCGAGCTGCAGTACCACCTGATGGTGCTGGGCAAGGGAGATAGGTTACCTGAGGCGGAGATCAGACGCATATTGAAGGAGTGAATCAAATGATCCTCATCACCAAGTGGTTCGGTGTGTTCCTGTGCGAGGAGACGGAGGTCCGCCGGTACATACTGTTCGAGAAGGAACCGAAACTTATCGCCAGGAAGCTGGCCGCAGTACAGCGCGGGGAGATACTCCCGGAGGAGCGGGAGCTGGCCGTGCGTCGTATGAAGGTGACCGATGCTAGATTGAAGCCGTTGGGCAAACCGATGGTGTTCGACGCCTCTTTCATCAAACCAGAGAAATACGAGATGACGTCCGAGCTCATGCAGAAGGTCATGGTCGAGCTGGGCAAGATAAGGGTGCGCGAGCCGTTGAGCGAGGACCGCTCCATAGCCCAGGCCATAAGGGCGACGGACGACCTGATTGAGGAGATCAACCTGCTAAGCGAACGGTTGCATGAGTGGTACGGCGTCTACTTCCCGGAGCTGGGCGATTTTGCGGTGGAGGCGGAGTACGCCCGGCTGGTAGCGGAGATGGGTGACCGCGAGGTCATAATGAAGCATCTGGGCGTTTCCCTGGAATCCGTGGGCATGGACCTGGTGGAGAGAGACCTGGAAGTGATTCGCGGGATGGGAGCCACCTTGTTCGAGTTGTACAAGAGGAAGGAAGCGTTGGACGCCTACATCCTAGATGGCATGAACCGTGTGGCCCCGAACCTCACCAAGCTGCTCAACCCGAACCTGGGTGCGAGGCTTATCTCGTTGGCAGGCGGACTGAAAAGATTGGCACGCATGCCGTCCAGCACCGTGCAGCTCTTAGGAGCGGAGAAGGCCTTATTCCTGCACCTGCGCTCTGGTAAGAATCCGCCGAAGCACGGCGTGATATTCCAGCACCCCTGGATCAATCGGACACCGTACTGGCAAAGGGGCAAGGTGGCGCGCAGCCTGGGCGGAAAGATAAGCATCGCCGCCAAGGTGGACGCCTACAAGGGCGAACCTATCGCGGACCAGCTGATAGAGCAGATGGAGAAACGCATCGCCGAGGTCAAGGAGAAATACCCCGACCCGCCGAAGCGTCAGGAACGGCCTCAGGGCAGACACCAGAACCAACGGCAAGGACAGGGTCAGCGTCACGGACAGAACCGCCGCCGATAAGCAAAATATATAAGTCCACTGTCATTTCCCTCACCTGGTAGCTATGTCGTGGACACAACAGGAAGTCAGGGAGCTCAAGGAAGGCCGTTACATGCTCATCGACGGTGAGCCCTGCAAGATCATCAATATATCTACCTCCAAGCCTGGAAAGCATGGAGAAGCGAAATCGAACATCGATGCCATCGGCATCTTTGATAACAAGAAACGTCAGATCGTCCACCCCGTCAAGCATAAGGTCCAGGTACCGATGATCGACAAGCGCAAGGCGCAGATCCTCTCCATCATGGGCGAGGAGGTCCAGCTCATGGACATGGACACCTACGAGACATTCCAGTTGCCAATACCCGAGGAGTACAAGGGCCAGCTCAACGCCGGTGAGGAGATCATGTACATGATCGCCATGGACCGCCGTAAGATCACCAAGGTGTGATCCCAGCCGACGAGGCCTCTCATGGCCCGCAGTGATCTATTTTCTTCGGCCAATTCCACTTTCGAGGAGGCCGATTTCGTCATAGTGGGCGTGCCATACGATGGGACGACACGATTGCGTTCAGGGACCAGGAAAGCGCCCGCCGCAATACGCAAGGCGTCGAAACTTCTTGATCCGTATCTTTTCGAGCATAAGTTGGACCTGTCCACCGTGAAGGTGCATGACGCCGGGGACCTGGAGTTCGGCAATAGCTGCGAGGAGATGTTCAAGGCGGTGGAGAAGGAGGCGCGCAGCATCGTTTCCGCAGGTAAGTTCCCCATATTGATGGGGGGCGAGCGGAGCATCACCTATCCTTTCATAAGGGCGTTCGAGGGCGTCGGTGTCATAAGCATAGACGCACACCTGGACTTCCAGCAGGGACATGAGCGCAAGTTCGACCATTCCTGCACCATGAGGAGGGTGTCAGAGGTCGTTGGCATCGGCAACGTCGTCCCGTTCGGTGTTCGTTCCATCTCCAAGGAGGAATACTCCGAGGAGATGCCCAATTACGTCGATGCATACCAGATAAGGGAGGCGGGGCTGGAGAACTCCTGGAAGAAGGCGCTGAACATGATGCGCCGGGAGAACGTCCTGCTGAGCCTTGATATGGACGGCATCGATCCGGGGTTCGCCCCGGGGACGTCCCGCCCCGAACCTTTCGGCCTGACAGGGTATGAGGTCAAATCATGCATAGACATGGTCGGGGACCGTCTGGTCGGTTTCGACATATCGGAGGTCCTTCCTTCCCATGACCCCGGGGCGACGGCCGCCTTGGCCGCGCGCATGATAATGGAAGTGATCGCCATCGTGCATACCCGCCGGGGATGACGTATCGATACCGGTATTACTCTCGTTCACAGCACTGGACGTTGCCATTGGAAAAAAGAAGGAAAAAGGTGCTGTGATCATTCCGACAGAAGATCGCGCAGGACCTTCTCGCACTCGTCCCCGCAGCGCTTGGCCGTGGCCTCGTCCTTTCCCTCGGAGTATACGCGGAATATCGGCTCGGTGCCTGATGGCCTTACCAGGCTCCATCCCCCGTCAAAGAATATCTTGACGCCGTCGGTCAGGTCGGTCTTCTGGTCGGAGAAGTGGGCCTCCACCTGCTCGATCAACCATTCCTTCCTATCGTCCGGGCACTCCAGCTTACGCTTGTCCAGGCAATAGCGCGGCACCTCTTTGAGCAGCTCGGACAACGGACCTTTCTTGGCCACTATCTCAAGCATCTTGGCCATGCTCATGGCCGCGTCGCGGCAGTACTGGTGTTCGGGGAATATCATCCCTCCGTTCTCCTCGCCGCCGAACAGCGCCTTGATCTCCATCATCTTGCGGGCCACGATGGGCGCCCCCACCTTGGTGTATATGACCTGGCCATTGTGGCGCTTGACCACGGCCTCCAGGCAGGAAGATGTGCTGACCGGGGTGACGACTATTCCGCCGCCGTTGTCCTGCACCATCTGCGATGCCAGTACAGTAAGTGATTGGTCGCCGTAGACGAAATCGCCGTTGCCGTCGACGAACACGGTGCGGTCCGCGTCGCCGTCATGAGCTATGCCCAGGTCTGCGCCGGTGGCCTTGACCACCGACATGAGGTCCTTGAGGTTGCCAGGCGTTGGCTCGCTCGGATGGCCAGGGAAGGTTCCCTGGGGGTTGCCGTTCAAGGTGACCGCCCTCACCCCGAGGGCGTCGAGCAGATACGGGGAAGTGACCGAACCGGCGCCGTTGGCGCAGTCCAGTACCACGTTCAACTTGGCCTCGGCGATGAGGTTCCTGTCCACGGAGCGGCGGATGGCGTTGATGTACGAGGCGCCGATACCATCCAGACGCGAGATTGTACCGACGTTCCTCCAGTCCGGGGCATTGAAGGACCTCTCGGTATAGATGCGCTCGATGACCTCCTCCTTCTTGCGCGGCATCTCGGTGCCGTCGTGGTCCACGCATTTGATCCCGTTGAACTCCGGGGGGTTGTGGGAAGCGGTGATCATGACGCCCCCCTTCACGCCCGAGTTCTTCACATAGTACTGGAGCGCGGGAGTGGGTAGCATCCCCAGGTCCACCACGCTGCTGCCGGCCGAGACCATCCCGGCCGAGACGGCGGAGCGCAGCATGTCCCCGGACGTCCTGGGATCGGTGGCTATGGCCACTCGTCCCATCATGAACGTGCCTATGGCCAGGCCTACGTCGAGCGCTAGCTGTGGCGTCATGTCCCTGTTCACTACCCCGCGGACGCCGTTGGTGCCGAACAATCTGGTCATAAAGATCACCTGGGCTTGTCCCGCTGGGATACTATCAGTATGTGCAAGAGGTCCGCGGAGTCCTTGAAGTTGTCTGCGGAGTTCTCTATCCCGTGCAGCATGTCCCTCATCAGGTAGATGGACTTGGCATCCAGATTGGAGACGAAGAACTCCTTCTTCATCATAAAGTACAGCTCGTCCATGACATGCTCTGATTCCTCTATCTCCTTGCGCGTCCTGATCACAAGGTCGTTGTTGACGCCCAGGTTGTCCACGCAGACCTTGAGCGCCTTGCCCATGCGCTCCAGCTCGCGGGTCATTATGCAGAACTTGTTCCAAATGTTGGAGGGGACGAATATGTCCAGCTCCAACACCAGCTGCATGTTCATACCAGACTCCTTGCACCAGTCGGCGGCGTAGTCCATGCGGCGGATGAGATGCAGGAGGTACTCACGGTTCTTTTCGTCCATGTCACCACGGGCCATCTCCTCGGAGAAGGCCTGTTCGTGGAAGTCGGCCCCTTTCTCAGAGAGGAAGGACCTCTTCAAGGCGTCGAGTGCCTGCCCCTTCTCCCCCTGGCACATGGCGGACATGGCCCTGTTGTATTCGATCACGGTGTCCCCCACGTCCTGGGCATGCTCCCTCAGCTCCTTGGAGACCACCGATTCCCGTCTCGAATAGAACCATTCCAGTAACGACGCCTTATCACTCAAGTTTAATCGCCTCTTCTACTCCATCTTCCGGTTTGGGGTAAAGGACCGCTGTCTTTGGATTTATAGCCAAATATAGCTCCTTACCGATAGTTAAAGAATTACCATCCATGGTCGTCACGTCGAAGGACACTTCCTCGTCGTCCTCGGTGCTGGCCATGATGCGCCAATATGTACCCATATAAGTTATGTCGGTGATGGTCGCCTTCATGCCCTCGTTGGCCGCGAACACGAACTCCGGGCGCACGGATATCACCACTGCGTCCCCGGGCTTGATGTTGGTCTGCGCTACCTTCACCAGCCCACCGTTCCTCAGCTCTATTGACGATGTCCCGCCCACGACCTCTTTTACCCATCCTTCGAGCAGGTTGGTCTCGCCGATGAAGTTGGCCGTGAATATGTTGCGCGGGTGGACGTAAAGCTCCTCGGGCGTCCCGGTCTCCACTACGGTGCCGGCGCGCATGAGGACTATGCGGTCGGAAACGGACTGAGCCTCCTCCTGGTCATGCGTGACATGTATCGTGGTTATCCCAAGCTCCTTCGACAGCCGGCGCAGTTCGTAGCGCAGGTCGACCCTTACCCGGGAATCGAGAGCGGAGAGCGGCTCGTCCAGCAGCAATAACTTGGAACCGGAGGCCAATGCTCTGGCCAATGAGACCTTCTGCTGCTCCCCGCCGCACAGCTCCGACGGGAACATGCACATCTTGTCCAGGAGCTTGACCATCTCCAGGTATTTCTTTGATATCTGCCCCTGTTCCTCTTGGTCGAGGTCCTTGGCCCTCGGACCGTAGGACACGTTGTCGCGGACCGAAAGGTGCGGGAACAACGCGATGTTCTGGAACACGTACCCGATGTCACGGTCCTCGATGGGAACGCTGGTCATGTCCTTACCGCCGATGTAGACCTTGCCCTCGGTCGGCCTGATTATTCCGGCGATCATGCGGATCAGCGTGGTCTTGCCGCAGCCAGAGGGACCGAGGATGGTGACGTACTCGCCATTCTCGACCGTGAGGTTGACCTTGTTGACGGCGGTGACCTTGCCGTACGACTTCTTCAGCCCGACCAACTTCACCTCTGGCATTCACTCCACCTTCAGTTCTTGTTCCAGACCGCCGGCGGGCATGGGGAAGACCGCTCCTTTCGTCTCTTCCCAGCTCACGTTCACTTTGTCCCCGACGGACACCTTGCCTCTCTTCCAGGAAGGTACCTTGGCCGATAGGCGGTGCCCGTTGTCCATCATCAGGTCGCAATGCAGGTTGCGCCCTTCGAATATGATGCGCTCCACCTTCGCTGACATATATCCAGACCTTTCCTTGGAAACGTCGGTGTTCCCGATCTTGACGCCCAGCACCGCCTCGCTTCCCTTTGGTAGCTTGGAAGGGCGTCCCTTCAATAGCATTCCATCCTTGGTGCGTAGGACCGTGTACGGTTCGTTCTCCAGCACCTCCCCGGTGAAGAAGTTGCATTGCCCTACGAAATTGGCCACGAAGGGAGTGGCCGGATTGTCCCAGATCTCCTCTGGAGTACCGACCTGAAGTATGCGGCCGTTCCGGATGATGGCAACGCGGTCGGCCATGACCAGCGCCTCATCGTGATCGTGCGTGACATGTATGGCGGTCATCTTCAGCGTCTTCACCAAAGAGCGCAATTCCACGCGGAGCGATATGCGCAACCGGGCGTCCAGGGCACGCAACGGTTCGTCCAGAAGCAGAAGGTCGGCACCGGATGCGAGCGCTCGGGCCAGCGCCGTGCGCTGCTGCATGCCTCCGCTCAGTTCGAACGGGAATGCGTCCGAACGACCGGACAGGCGTACCAGGTCCAGCATGTTGATGAGCACCCGCTCCTTGACCTCGGCCGCTGCACCACGTATGTTCAGCCCGAACAGGATGTTGTCCTCGACGGTCAGGTTAGGGAACAGTGCGTAGGTCTGCGAGAGCAGGGCGGCCTTGCGCTCCTCCACCTCCAGGTGAGCGCAGTCCTTGCCGTCCAACAATATCTGCCCTTCGTCCGGGGTGAGCAGCCCGGATATCATGCGCAGCGCCGTGGTCTTCCCGGCGCCGGTCGGGCCAAGCAAGCAGAGGTACTCACCATCATGGACCTCGAGGTCCAGGCCGTCGGCGGCATTGATGTAGTCGAAGCTTTTCTTCAGGCCGATGAGCTTGACCGTCGGCATCAATTGGACCTCCTGCCGTTGGTGACGTAGCGCAGAGCGAGCATGGCCACGTAGGAGACGATGATCAGCACTATGCACGCCAGTCCGGCCACGTAGTAGTCACTGGACCTGATCAGCGTGACTATGTAGACCGGCGCGGTCATGGCGTCGGCCACCACCGCTTGCGTGGCGCCCGTCTCCCCCAGGCTCCTGGTGAAGGCCATGATGGCCCCTGCCAGTATGGAGCTCTTGATGACCGGATATAGCACACGGCTGAACCCTTGGATGGGCTTTGCCCCCAGGGTACGCGCCGTCTCCTCGAACGCAGGGTCCACCTCCTCCACGGCGCCGGCCACGTTACGCACCACCAATGGATAGGTGAACGCGACATGCGCCAGTATTATCAGCAGGACGTCCCAGGTAGGGATGAGGTTCTGACCGGTCCAGAAGACACCAAGGGAATAGCCCAGGGCGGCCGTAGGCACTATGAGCGGGACGTTCACCAGGACGTCCAATACCTCGGATATCTTTCCGGTACGGTTCTTGGCGATATAGACCGCCATCGGCACTCCCAGCGCAATGTCGATCACTGTGACGATCCCGGCGATCAGGAATGAGTAGACAAGGCTGTCCAGGAACGGCCCCCAGTCGAACGATGTCGGCGTGGCGGTGGCAACGTAGGTGAAGATGAAGAAGGATGGAATGAGGACGAGGATCACCAGGAAGAACACTGTCAGGCCGTCCTTGGCCTTTGGGAAGAGACCCCGGGAGAAGATCCTCTCCGGCCGGGGCCAGATGCGGCCCATCGGTAGATGGACCTTCATCAGGATGAGCTTGATCACCACCAGCAATATCAGTGAGAGTATTATCAGCAATATGCTGACGAACGCTAACGGAGCGGCCAGGTCCGGATTGCTCACCAGATTGGACTTCCAGTCCCCGATCAGAGTGGGTCCGGTCGCAAATCCAACATTGTTCATTGTCGCCAGGGCGATCATCGTCCCCCCGGTCTCGCTCAGGCTGCGGGAGAAGCACAGTATGATACCGGTCACGAGACCGGCGCGGAACAGCGGCAGGGTGATCGTACGGGCAGCGGCCAACGGGCTGGCGCCCAGCGTCCGTCCGGCCGTCTCGTAGGTCTGGTCTATCTGTACCAGTATCGCTGATAAAGAGCGGACCATGTAGGGGTACGAGAAGACCACGTGAAGCAGGATGATGAGCAACAATGGAGAGGTGATGGAATTGAGGGCGAAGGGCACGTTCAGGTCCGTCTGGGCGAAGAAGATGGCGCTGGAGAAACCAAGGGCTGCCGTCGGCACCGCCAAGGGCATGTCGATCAATGTGTCCAGGAACTTCTTGCCCTTGAAGTCCTTGCGCACCAGCATCCAGGCCATGGGCAGTCCCACGACGATATCTATGAGCGTCACGATCCCGGCGATCTCGAACGAGGCGATGATAGCGTTGGTTATCATCTCCATCATCTCGGGGTCGTTGAGAACGTACGTATCGATGGAACCCCAATCGGTGACGGCGTAGCTCAGGATGTAGACCGTCGGCAGGATGACGAACAGCAGGAAGAACAGGATGATGAACGCGGTCCAACCAGTGCGGAACCTTTTCCGGCTGATGACGGCGATCAACTTGTCTGTCCAACTCGCTGCCAGATGTACACCCCAGTGTTGCTTCGAGAAATCGTGTGATGGAATATATACCTAGTGCATGACGTTCATCATTAGGCGGATGACCCTCGGACCAGTATCTCACCGTTCAGGGTCTGGCCGTCCTTCACTTGCGCCCCGGGACCGAGGATGCAGTCCTTGATGACGCATCCTTTCCCGACTTGCGCCCCTTCCATGAGAACGGACCTTTCAACCGTCGAACCGTCCATGATCGACGACCCACGCATGGCGCAGACGTGAGGGCCGACGCGGCAATGGGAGAGTGTTACACCATCCAGATGGTTCGCACCGATGAGACGGGCACCTTCCTGCCTTTGAACGCACACCACGTCCTCACCATCATCTATCAGGACGGACTGGGCGTTCAGATAGCTTTCCAATGTACCGCAGTCCACCCAGTGCCCGGTGAACTGATATCCGTGAAGCCCCCTTTCCAGTATCTTGGGAAAGACCTCCCTCTCCAATGAGACAAAACCGTCACCTATGTGGTCCAGCAGCTCGGGCTCGAACGCGTATGTGCCGGCGTTGATAAGGTCGGACACGGCAGTGCCAGGCGATGGTTTCTCTTGGAACTCGGTGATGCGGCCATTGAGCATCTTGGCCACGCCGAAGGCCGAGGGGTCCGCCACCCTCCACAGCGCCAATGTGCCTATGCCACCATGGCGTCGGTGATGGTCCAGGAAGGCGGTCAGGTCCAGAGAGCTGATCACATCTCCGTTGAAGCAGAGGAACATCTCGTCCAGATACTGCCGGGCGTTGCGGATGGCACCGCCTGTGCCAAGCGGTTCCTCCTCGTTTATCAGTACTACCTTGCGGCCGCAGTCGTTCTGACGGAAGTACGACTCCAGCGCCCCCTTCATGTAGCTGACGGCCAGGACGACCGTGTCCACTTCCTTGGGGAGCGAGTCTATGATGTGCATGACCAGCGGTCTGCCGAGAAGTGGGACCAATGGTTTAGGGATGGCATTGGTCAATGGCCTGAGCCGGGTGCCAGCGCCCCCGGCCAGTATCAACGCTTTCATAAAAATGATCAGAGCGGGGCGATGCTCACTACGTTGTTGCCCCGGAGGATGACGACCCCAAGTCTACGGGTCTGGTCAGCGGTGCGCTCCTCGGTCTCCTCCAGCACCATGTTCATGTACTCATCGTATCCGGTGAGCTTTCCTTCCAAGACGCGGTTGTCCTTGAGCAGGAGGGAGACCTTCTTGTTCAGGGTCTTCTCCATCAGAGCTAGAGGCATTACCATAAATATCACTCCCGTAGGCATTGTACAGATGGATTTAAATCTTTTCTGTTGAACTGGAACTACAGCTTGACCGTTCCCTGCCAGCCTCTGGACGAATGGCAGCGGGCGCAGGTGACCGAGTCGTCCCTCAGGACGATGTTGGAGACGGAGACCACGCTCACATCGTTCCGGCCAGCCGGGGCGTTGGCCGCCCTGACGGTGTATACAGCGGTGGGGGGTATGCGGTTGATGGACCACCCGTTGTCCTTTCTTACTGCTTCTGTTTGGATCTCATCCACTCCTTGATGTCTTCCTTCTTGGTGCCCAGCCCGAACTTCTCCGAGAACTCGCGGGTGGTGCTTAGTAAAAGCGTTTGACCGACGTGCTTTCCCGTGACCAGCCCCATCTGCCTGAGCACCTTCACCTTCTCGTATACGTTGGAGCCGAGCATCTTGGCCAGCTCGCTCTGCAATATCGGCTGGTTGTAGGCGATTATGGAAGCGGTCTTGAGCACATCGGCGGATATTTCCTGCTCGGCGAACGGCATGGCGTAATGGTTGTACTCCGGGCGCAGCTGGAGGGAATAGCGCTGGCCTATCTTGGCCATCATCACGGCCGAATCGCGCTCGTCGTACTCCTTCTCCAGGCGCTTCAGCTCACGGCGCACGGCGTCGGGGCTGAGGCCGCACATGTCAGAGATGTCACTGGCCCGAAGTGGCTGGGACGCGGCGAAAAGCACTGCTTCCACCGCCGCCTTCTCCACTTCACATCACCATCTGGACGTGCGGCATCTGCACTTTCGCCTCTTGTCCGTCCACCAGCTGGCCGATGTCCCAGGGCAGCTTGATCTCCAGGAACACCTGTCCATAGGGCAGCTCTTCCTGCCACAGGGATATCTTTCCGTTGCGTGCCAGGAACAGTAACGATATGAAGATCTTGATCGCGTCCTCCTTGTCCCTGATGAACAGGTCCTCCAGAGCGATCGGGCCGGAACCGCAGCGCTCTATCCTCGCCCAGGTCTCGGCGATGTCCTTCTCCTGATCATCGCTGTGGCTCTTGCCATCGAACTTGACCGGGGCCTTCATCAGCTGTTCCCTGACCCTCTGCCGGTTCAGGGCTATCTCTACTTCCTGCTGAGCGGTATCGAACGCATCCAACAGGTCCACCAGCGACACGGGGCGGGTGCAGTGGTGCCTGATGACCTCGTTCAGCTCTACGCCCTCAGGTACGGTCAGGTCGATGTCCGGCAGGGCGCGCTCCACGAACTGGTCGATGGCGTCCATGTCCCAGTCGGAGAAGAACAGCTCCTCGCGCCTGTCATTGAGGTTGAGCACTTCGCATGACTGCATTCGCAGTATGCTCCAGGCCATGTGCATGATCTTGCCGGCCACGATGAAGTCCACCTCTTCGGACTGCATCCTCTGGCCGTAGAGCTTGGCGAACTTCATGAGGTCCACGTCCCAGGGGTCCATGTCGTTGCTCATCACCAGTTCGAAGACCATCTGCAGCGAGCGGTCCAGCGGGCCGCCGGCGGCCTGATGCTCGCCCTCGGCCGAGCGCAGCAGTCCCAGGTAGCGGTCGATCTTCTCCGCACCACGTCCCTCATCGATCAATGCCTTGTGGAACATCAGATGTCCCAGCACGTTGTCCAAGCTCCCTGACTCTATCATGCCCCATCCCTCCTGGCCTTCTCCTCGGGAAGGTCGATCTCTTTCTCCAGCTCGCTGAAGTCGCCGATGTTCGGCTTGAATATCACTTGTGAGATGCCCCCGGCGGGCTTTGTCACTCCGATGATGTGATCGGCCTTGTTCAAGGCCACCTTGCGCAGCGATATCTGCACGAACTGAGCGGTGGCGCTGCTCTGCTTGACGCGGTTCGCGACCATCTCGGCGTTCACGGCGTCAAGGAACATGTCCACCTCGTCCAGCAGATAGAATGGCGACGGCTGCCACTCCTGCAGGGCGAATATGAACGCCAGGGCGGTGAGGCTCTTCTCCCCTCCGCTCAGCGCTTCCAACCGGAGCACCTTTCCATTGCGCGGCCTCGCCTTTATGACCAGACCGCCCTGGAACGGTTCCTTCGGGTTCTCGAGCAGCAGCTCCGCCTCTCCACCGCCGGACAGCTCGGCGTAGACGCGGCGGAAGTTCTCGTTCACCGCGTCGAACACCTTCACCAGGTTGACCTTCTTCTTCTCGTTCAACTGGTCGGTGAGCATTATGAGCTGGTCCCTCTGGTCCTCCAGCCTCTTTGTCTCGGTGCGCAGCTCCACGTGCCTTGCCTTCTTCTCATCATAGTCCTCGATGGCACGTAGGTTCACGGCGCCCATTCCGTTCAGCGCGTTCTCGCACAGCACCATCTCGGAGCGGATGTCGTCGATGGGCGGCAACGGATAGTTGACCGGCGTATTGAGCTGGGATATCTCCTGCATCAGCTCCCTGAGCTTTTCCTCGGCGAGCGTCCTCTTGGTGTTCAGCCCGATGAGGAAGTCGCTGGACGTCTCGAGCTTGACCACTACCTTCTCGCGGTCGGCCTGGGCCTGGCCCTTCTGTCCCAGGAGCTTCTCCTTCTCGTCCCTCAGGGCGGTGATCTCCTTGCCCATGGAGTCCTCGATCTTTTTAAGGGCTGCTAGGTCCAGCTTGCACCGGGTCTCCTTCTCCCCGGCCTCCTTGCCCTGGGCCTCCATCTGGCGCACCTTTTCCTGCCACTGGCCCTCCTGGCTTGATATCTCGTTGAGACGATTGTCCCTGGCCTCGGCCTGTATCTTGAGCGTTTCGCGCGCGGTGCGCTTCTCTGATAATAGCTCGGAGTTGCTCACGACGGACGCCTGCACCTCCCTGAGCTTCTGTGAAAGTTCGGCCGGGGCTATCTCGAGGAGGCGCTTCGAGCTGACCTCGCGCTCCTCCTTCAGCATCTCCAGCTCCTTGCCGATCTTGGTGACCTGCAGACCGAGCTCGGCCGCCTGTGCGAGGGACGCCTCCCTCTCTGACTGTTTGGCATCGGCGCTCTCTGTGACCCTCTTCAAGCGTGCCTTCTGATCGGCCAGCTGTTTCTGCAGCCCTTCTATCTCAATGTTCTTGCCGCGGTCGGACCCGTTGATCTCGCGTATCATGGACTCCAGGTCCGCCACTTCCTGACGGAGCGCCACGAGTTCCGTGGACACCTTGTCGGCCTGCTCCGTTGCCTTGCGCAGCTCTTCGGCCACCTCGTCCGCCTTGCCCTTACCGGCGCCGAACTTGAGCTTGGAACCCTCGACGGTACCGCCGACCATGGCGCCGGACGCTTCGATCAGCTCACCGCCCACGGTCACTAGGCGGACGCCGCCCATCAATTGCCTTGCCTTCTGTAATGTGTCCACGACGACAGTGTCGCCGAACACGTACCAGAAGGCCGCCCTGTACTTCTCATCGAAGCTTATGAGGTCGATGGCGAACCCGGCGGCCTCCTTCTCGGCCATCAGCGCCCTGCCGCGCGGTTTTCCGTCCAGCATCTTGTTGAGCGGCAGGAAGGTCGCCCTTCCCAGGTCCCCGCGCTTAAGGTAGTTTATGGCCTCGGACGCCACCTCGTCATCATCGACGACGATGGATTGCATTCGCCCACCGGCGGCGACGTTCAGCGCCACCTCGTACTTCGGGTCCACATCGGCCAGCTCGGCGATGGTGCCGTGGATGCCTTTCATCTGGCCGCGGTCCCTCGCTTCCAGCAGGGCCTTCACGGCGCGATTGTAGCCGCGGGCGACGTTGACCGCCGCCTCCTCTTCGGCCTTTAGATGGTTATACTCCCGGGTGAGGTTGCGTATGGCCCCCTCCAGCTCGGTGGCCATCTTGGAAAGCTGCCCTTCCCGGTTCTTCTTGGAATAGAACTGTTCCTGCATGGACTTCAACGAGCCGCTGGAGTCCTTGCCCTGTTTGCCTATCTCCTTGACACGCCAGTCCAGGTCCTTGACCTCGAACTCGGCCGATTCCTTGTCCGCCCTCAGAGCATCAAGCTCGGACCCGAGGTCCTGGGCCAGTCTTTCCAGCCGCTCCTTCTCCATGCTCTTGGCATGGAGCGTCTCGGACATCTCACGTATCCTCTGGTCCTGTTCCTTGATGCCCTTTTCCAGTACCGACAGCTCGCTGTCATAAGAGCTGAGCTCGGACTGCAACCTTGCCTGCTCCCTCTGAATGATCTTGAACCTTTGTTCCAGCGCCCTGAGCTCGGCCTCCGCGGAGGTGAGGGCAGCGCCCTGGATCCTCTTCTCGTTGAAGAGAGATTCCTTCTCCTCGCCCACCGCCTCGATGTCCTTCTTTATCTCGATGATACCGTCGGCGGACCTCTCGCGCTGGTCGGCCGCCCTGGCCACCTCGACCCGCAGACCGTCCATCTTCTCCTTGAGCAGCAGGAACTCGTTCCCGCCCTTGGCCTGAAGCTCCAGCTCCTTCTTGTGATAAAGCTCCTCGATGGAACGGACCTGTGCCTCCAGCTCTCCCTTGCGAGCCTTGAGGGTCTCGATGTCCTTGGAATATGATGATATCTGCTCGCTGATACCGCGGATCTCGGCCTCGGCCCCTTCCTTCCGCTTGTGGGCCATACGTGCCTTCGCCAGAGAGAGACGGTCCCTCATCTCCAGGTACTTCAGGGCCGCTCCGCGCTCCTGCTCCAGTTGGCGGATCTGCTTGTCAAGCTCGCCCAGTATGATGGCGATGCGGTCGATGTTGTCCTGGGCCGCCTTCTTCTCTTCCTCGGCCTTCAGGATCTCCTCGTCGAACTTGGCGATACCCGATATCTCATCCAGCACACGGCGGCGTTCTAGTGTGGACATCTCCACGATGTGGGTGACGTCGCCCTGCTGGACCAGGTTGTAGCCCTCGGCGCTGATGCGGGCGCTGGAGAGCAGAAAATCGAACTCGGTCAATGTGGACTTGCGGTCGTTCACGTAGAAATAGGAGTTGTAACCGTCCCCGGAATCGGACAGCTTGACATACCTGGTGAGCTTGACGATGTCCTCGTCCAGTGGTATGGTGCGGTCGGCGTTATCGAAGACCAGGGACACCTTGGTGTAAGTGGCCGGCTGCTTGGCGTTGCCGCCGTTGAAGATGAGGTCGGAGAGCTTCCCGGCGCGTATGGCCTTGGAGCTCTTCGGACCCAGGACGAAAAGTATGGCATCGGAGATATTGGACTTCCCCGAACCGTTGGGTCCGGTGACGGCAGTGAAGCCACTGAGCATTGGAATTGTCAGCTTCTTGCCGAAAGACTTGAAGTTCTCTACCTCGATCTGCTTAAGGTACATGTCCTACCCCCCAGGGGAGTGCGAAGGTGCTCTATCCCGCTCGCCTTCGCTCGAGTGCATCCCATCACGAGTCCGACAGGTGTCGGACATATTATGTATATTATGCTGCATATATATAATTTACTTTTAAGAATACAATGTCCAGCAAAAGGAAATGAGGTTGCGCGCGAGCGCATACATACCCGCGCAGGGAAGCATAGTATCTACGGTCCGCTAGTGTCCAGGACATACGTTCGTAGGAGGAGCTGATGCAAAATGTGTCAGACAAAAGGTCTGATGAACCTTCATATCGACCTTTCCGGAGCCCTTCATCTTCCGCCGAACCAAGAGCGCGCTACCTGCGTCAGGCGCTCCTTGCGGAAGTAGTGTCGGACCTCCGGGTCGTTTATCCGCTCCTCCCGGTCGATGAAGCCTTTCAGATATCCCAAAGGAAGCGCCAGTCCCTGGTAATGGGGGGCGAACCGAAGCCCGAAGTACACAGCTACGGAGAACATGAGCAACGGATGATAGTCGAGGCGGTACATGCCCCGGCCCCATTGGAAGTATCCTTTCCATGCCCCTTCCTTATTGAACCCCAGGCGCGTCTCCCTGTACCCGGTGGTGGTGAGCACCTTCTGTCCCTTGCCCATCTTGTGCGATCTGACCAGGAGCACCGTGTCCGGGCTGATGCTCACTGGATATCCGCCTACGGAGACCAGGAAGTCCCGGCGGTACAGGCGGTTGTCGTTGAAGCCGATGATTATATCGCCTGAAGGCTGCGTCGGGACCGCCTTCCCTCCGTCCGACTCGAAGACCTCCTCACCGCAGACGATCACCAGGTCCTTGTCCACGTCCAACGCCTGGGCCAATTTGAGGAAGTAGTCCTTGTCCAGGTCGACCGTGGCATCCACCTTTGAGATGTATTGGAACGGACGTCCGTCCTCCTCCTTTATAATGAAAGCGAGGCCATCGTTCACTCCCCGGGCGAAGTTCATGTGACCGTGCCCAGGGGCATAGCTCGTCTGGGGGACCACGTGCACCCAGTCCAGGTCCGAGAACAGCTCCGTGGCCGCCTCCAGGCTGCCGTCGGAGCTCTTCCCGACTACTATGGCCCACAGATCGGGTCGCATCTCCTGGGCCAGTACGGTCCTCCTCATATGCTCCAGCTGGTCCTTCTCGTCACGTATGGGGGTTATGAGGGCCAGCCTCCTTCCGGTCATGTTCCTCCGATTGTGCTCCTTGGTTCATATATCTGTCGAGGCCAGCGAGATTTAATACAACGAACGCAGATGATGGGGCGATGCTAGTATCCATAGTCCTCAAGATAAGGAACGAGGAGGACAACATCGCTGACGCATTGGACTCATTGGTGGTCCAGGAGGGACCGGTGGAGATCATCCTGGTCGATGGCAACAGTACCGACCGGACCCATGACATCGTCAAGGAATATGAGGAGCGCTACCCCTTCGTCCACATGTACGTGGCGGGGAACACCCGTGGGGACAGCCTCAATTTCGGCCTGGGCAAGACCACCGCTGACATAATCGCCCTGACGGACGGGGACTGCATCGCCAACCCCAACTGGATAAAAGAGATACGGCGCTGCATCATCGACCGCAAGGCGGACATGGTGGCCGGCCGTTCGATAAACATCGGCCTCAACGCCTGGGAGACGCTGGACCGTGTGGAGCTTCTCAACAAGGGATTCGACTGCACCTGGCCGGGATGCAACCTGGCCTTCCGCAGAAAGGTGTTCGAGACCATCGGTGGCGTGGACCCCTGGTTCGTCACCGCCGAGGATATCGACTTCAACATTCGAGCCACCAATGCTGGCTTCAGCATCGTGCACAACCCCAAGGCGATCATATATAACCGTACTCGCGGGACCGTCTACGGTTTCTTCAATCAGGCGTTCTGGAACGGCGCGGGCCGGAAGCAGCTCACCATGAAGCATGGGAGCCTCTGGAGCAAGTACGACCCCCTGAGGATGTTCCGTCAACGCATGACCTTCTGGGCCTTCGTCAGGTTGATCTTCGCCTGGATGGGATACTTGGCCTTCAAGCTGTTCGGAAAGAAACGATAATGATATTCAGCCTGAAAGCATTATTAGTCCGTTTCAGTTATTACCTCGGGGTCTAAACCTTGGAGATAAGCGTAATCATCCCCACGATGAACGAGGAAGAGTCCGTAGGCCATGTCATAGACGATGTGCACGAGGCCTTGAAGGGCTGGGACCATGAGGTGATGATAGTGGACACCAACTCCAAGGACCGTACCAGGGAGATAGCCTTGGAGAAAGGCGCGGTGGTCATCGAGGAACCCCGCCGCGGGTATGGAAGGGCTTACAAGACCGGCTTCGAGAAGGCGCATGGACGCATCATAGCGACCTTGGACGCTGATTGCACCTATCCGGCGGAGGACATACCGACGCTGCACAAGATGCTCAACGACCAGGACCTGGATTTCATCACCACCAACCGATTCGGCATGCTTCAGGAGGGCGCCATGAGCGCCAAGCACCGCCTGGGCAATTTCGCCCTGACGTTCATTACCAATCTTTTCTTCCATGTCAAGATCAAGGACTCGCAGAGCGGGATGTGGGTCTTCCGCAGGGAGATACTTGACCGATTGGTGCTCAGCGACGACGGCATGCCCATGTCCGAGGAGATCAAGATAGAGGCGTTCCGCAAGGTGCGCGCCATCGAGATACCGATCACCTACCGTTGCCGGGTGGGCGAGGTCAAACTATCCAGCTGGAAGGACGGTTGGAAGAACATGAAGTTCCTTTTCAAGAAGCGCTTCCGCCCAGCTCACAAGTGAGCGACGGCGGCACGGAGAGCGTCCCGCAGAACGTCCTTGGCCTGCGGGCGATAGATGCATGCGGAAGGATGGTAGGTCACCATTACCTTCAGCTCATGTCCGTCCAGCTCTACGTCGAAGGTCCGATTGGCCACCTCGCTCATGACCAGCTTCCTTCCCAAGAGTCCCTCGGCCGCGCTGAGGCCCAGGGCGATGACGAACGTCTTCTCCTTCAGGTCCTCGGCCAGATGGGGACGGCAGGACGAAGCTTCTTCACCGGTCGGTCGGCGGTTCTCCGGGGGCCGGCACTTCACGGTATTGGTGATCATGACCTTTTCCCGGTCCAGTCCCGCCTCGGCCATCAATTTGTCCAATGTCCTTCCGGCCCTACCGACGAAAGGACGGCCGAGCTGGTCCTCCTGGGCCCCGGGGGCCTCACCGACCAGGGCCACCTTTGACCTGAGGTCGCCTGAGGGCGGTACGACCTGGGTGCGCCCTGAGCATAACGGGCAGCGGCGGCATTCTGGGTCCAGAGGCATTCAGTTCCCCAATATCTTGCTGGCAGTGATGAGCGCCCTCATCTCCACGTTCATATCATTCAGGACGGCCTTGCCGCCTTCCTCGCGGTCCACTACGGACATGACCATTTCGACCGCTGCCCCGGCCTGTCGGAGCGTCTCGACGGCGTACACCGCCGAACCGGCAGAGGTGATGACGTCCTCGACCACCAGAACCTTCTCCCCAGGGAGGAGCTGACCTTCGATCAGTTTGCCGGTCCCGTGGTCCTTCTTCTCCTTGCGCACCATGACGAAGGGTATGCCTGTCCTAAGCGACAGGGCGACGGCCAGAGGGACAGACCCTAACGCCACGCCGGCTATGCGCTGTATGCCATGGCCTTTCCCCATGTCCTTGGCCATGAGCTCAGCGACCAGCCCCAGCACCTTCGGGTCCGTGGTGGCCTTCTTGATGTCTATGTAGTACTTGCTCTTCTTTCCTGAGGCCAGCGTGAAATCCCCGTAGAGGATGGCCCCGCAGCCCACCAGCGCGTTCTTGAGTTCGTCGCTCATATGATCACCATGGTACCTTCTTCAGTCCCATCTTGTAGCCTATTATGTTCACCCCGCGATGCAGTATCGGGGTGATGACCAGGACGGCCAGCAATGATATCCAGCCATAGTCGTTCCAGAAAGTGTCGATGAACCATCCTGGATATGCGAGCAGCACCAGGACGAACGACCCTAGCAGGAAGGTGTACTGGTCCATTATCGGTGCCTTGTCGCCGCGGCCGATGTCCAGTCGCCGCTTCACGAAGGAGCCGGCCATATCTCCCAATAGAGAGCCGACCGCCAATGCCACAACGACGCCCATGTTGGACGGGAACTCGCCGAAGCCGAAGAAGTCGATGTCATCGAAAGGGAAAGCTATGTACAGTTCCAGTATGCCCAGAGATATGCCGGCGCAGATGCCGCCGATGAGCCCCCTCCAGGTCTTTCCGTCACCCAGAAGACGCTTTCCGTTCCATGACCGGCCGAGGTCGACCGGCATGCCGCCGCCGAACACCACCGCCGCGGAATTGGGCAGGAACGAGGGCAACATCAGCCAGAATCCCAATAGTACCAGCAGCAGGAGGTCCATGGGCGCGAATCCCCGGGGCCGGTTATGAAACTTTCTACTTGCCCCGTTCACGGAAGAACTGCTGGATGTCCTGCAATGGATGCTCCGTAGGCGTGAGCTCGAGGCGGTCTGAGAATTGAGTTATCCGCCTGTCCAGCACTAGGGCCGCCCCTACGTCCCTCTCTGTACGGATCAGGCGGCCGATAGATTGCTGCAGCTTGCGGATGGCCGGCCCTTTCACGGTATACTCCCAGCCCTTGCGGAACTTCAGCTCGTAATAGTGCAGCAACGCCCTCTGCTTGGCCGTCGGACGCGGGTAGGGGATGCCGACGACAATAGCGACCTCCAGCTCGTCCTCCGGGAAGTCTATGCCCTCGCTTATCCGTCCGCCCATGACGGCGAACAGTACCTGGCCTTCGGCGCTGGCGGCCTTGAAACGCGTCACGACGTCCATGAGCTCGAGCTGCGCCATCCCCCTCCCCTCCATGTGCACCTTGCGGGATATGCGCCTGGAAACGCCATCCTCCACGAAGCGGTCCATGAGAGCGTAAGAGGGAAAGAAGACAACGGTGTTGCGGCGCGTACCGTTACATACCTGGACGACGTGGTCCTCGATGGCGTCCACCATGTCCGGGGACGACTGCATCTCCTCGTACTTGGTGGACACGTCGTCCACATAGAAGACGCGCCGGTTCTCCTTGGGAAAGGGGGATGGAAACGTTACCATGGGGCTGTCCAGCGGTAACCCGATGGAGTCTCGGTACTCGTTCAGCGGCACCAGCGTCCCGGACATGTGAAGGCTGCCCCCGCACCCCAAGATGGCGGATGTGGTAACGACCGGGTCTATGCAATAGGCCTTCAGGCAAGGGTTCTCTCCGCCGACGACGAGCTTGACGAAGCATTCCTCGTCCAGGGAGAGCCAGTAGCTGATGAACGCCCCCATGGAATAGGTGAAGGAACGGGGCAGGCGACCCTGTGCGAAGCGCGTCTCCCTGATAATGTCCCCCTGTTCCATGAGCAGCTTGGCCATGGCGCTGAGCGAGTGGGACGAGGCGGTGAACGCGGCCATCAGCCCCTCCTCCACGAAGGAAGGCGGGATGAGCCCGTCCTCGTCGATGAGATATTCATCGATGGCCTCGTCCAGCAGACGGACGCATTCATCGTGCACGTCCTTCACGCTGCCCCCTTTGATGACCTCCGGGTCGCCGAACTCCTCCACCTCCTTGGCCACCATGTCCAGAATATAGCGGGAGAGTTGGAAGCTCTCGATCTCTCGGGTGTAGTCGGGCAGGTTGTGGGCCTCGTCCACGATGAGCAGGGCATCACCCATGGGACATTCCATCCAGTCCAATAGCGAGTTGCGGATGAAGGGCATGAAGAAATAGGCATACGGCGCCGCCACCACCCTGGCGTCGTGGGCCAGTTCCTTCATCACCTCGTGCGGGCAGATGTTCAGCGAGTCACAGTAATCTATCAGCTCCTCGGCAGTGGGGAGCGTTCTTCGACAATGGTCCAGCACTTGCGCCATGTCCATGTCCTGCAGCCCTTTGAAGAACCGACATCCACCAGGCCGGTCCTCCAGCACACGGCGGCGCTTGTCCCGGCAAACACGGGAAAGCTCCTCGGGGGTCCCGGCACTGAGCTCCTTGTCGCGGCGAACCAGTGGGCAGGTGCCCTGACGGCCTTGGAGGGCGACACCGAACACGGGCGCCTTCTCGTTGATCTTGCGCAGCTCGAGTATGACCTGTTTCTCCTGGGAGTTAGTTCGGGTAAGATATATCACCTTCTTTCCCCGAGCCAGGGCGGCCTGCAACGCTCCCGACAGGGCGCACACGGTCTTGCCGCTACCGGTGCCGCTCTCCAGGACCAGATGCTTCTGGTCCAGCATGGTTCGCTCAACGGAGCGAACGAACTCCACCTGATTAGGCCGCGGCGGATAGGGAAAAAGGTCCACGAGCGGTCAGATTGTGACGATGATAAATATGGTTGCTATGGGCTCACCGAAAGTGAGCCAAAGGGTTTTACTTCGATCGCTGCCAAGCCTCGGCCGGCATCTCGTCATAGCAGGAAAGCAGATCGTCATCGGTACAAACGGTCATGCCATTGGCATTGATGAGCTGGTAGATGCGCTCCTTCCTGAAAAGCCAGTAATGAATGCGCCATTCCCTTCCATCGTAAAGGGTGGTCTCCTCCCTCTCGGTGGTCAGGATCCCTGTGTCCTCGAGCTGGTAGAACGCGTCCCGGTCCTCTGGCTCGAGTATGTTATCAATTATCCTCTCGCTGTATCCAAAGAAGTTCAGAACGTGCTGGGCCATCGATCTTGCCTGTTCATCGGGCATTCCTTCGCGGTCTATGCCGTTCTTGATCGCCTGAGAAAGGTCCTCGATAGTCAAGGTCGTGCATTTTCCATCAAAACATATTTCAAAAGAAGCTTCCACATCCGGTCCCCCATTGCTTCCCAACCCATCCAAACCGCTGGCATTGACGTCCTCCATCATTGCAAAGGGAGCGGACTTGCGTGCGCCCTTCGTTTCCAATGGAAAAGATCGCGATTTATCTTTGCTTCCACTTCTCATCAATACACCTTCATAATAACGTTGATTTGAAAATTAATTAGACTTTTCTCACTCTTTATACAGTATAAATACTTATCGTTTTGAAACCTATTTTTTAGCTCGGTCGAAAAGGATAATCCAATCGATATATCGTAAGTCGTGGCAGCGCTCATAGGAATGGAATAAATTATTCACACTTTCACCACCATTGTTCGTTTGAGGTGGAACGTTGATCGTCGAATTTTCCGTCATGCCGATCGGTGTCGGCACCAGTCTGAGCAAGTACGTCGCGGAATGCGTGCGAATAGTGGAGGATAGCGGTTTGAAATTTCATCTGACGCCGATGGGCACTTTGCTGGAAGGGACCGAAGAAGAGGTCATGCCAGTTGTGATGCGCTGCCATGAACGGGTCATGCAGATGAGCGACCGGGTTGTCACAGACATCCGAATAGATGATCGCAAGGACCGCCAGGCGAGCATGGAACGGAAGATGGAGAGCGTTCGGCGGGAATTGAAAATAAAATAAGAAGGGTCTGGGGCTTGCGCCCTCAGACGTTCATGTATTCCCTGGTGCGCATGTGGCTCAGCACGATGGACCGTGCCTCCTTGAAGTTCGGCAGGGCGCGCAGCTCGGCCACGACCGCCTTCCCGACCTCTTGGTCGACCGCGATGAGCATGAGGGCGTCCCCGCCCTTGTCCTCGCGCCCAACGCCCATGCGGGCGATGTTGATGTCCCTCTTGCCCAGGAGCGTGCCGATCTTGCCGATCATTCCAGGCATGTCGTGGTGCTTGGTAAGGAGGAAGTCGCCCTCCAAAGGCATGTCCAGGTCGAACTCGTCCACCCCTATGATGCGGAACTGGTCCGATGGGAACACCGTGCCGCGGACCTCCACCTTGTAGTTGTCGGAGGATATGCGCACGACCATCATGTTGGTGTAGTGGCTGCTCTCGTCCACCTTGGTCTCGACGATCTGTATCCCCTTGTCCCGGGCGATGCTGCTGGCATTGATGATGTTGGTGTTCTCACCAACGACGATGGACAGCACACCGACGATGGTGGATACGGTCACCATACGGGTGTCCAGATTGGCTATCTCCCCGTGGCATTCGACCTCGATCTTCTTCACTGGACCGTCGGACAGTTGCACGCAGAAGGCGCCCAGCCTCTCGGCCAATCCGATGAACGGTGCGATCTTGGGGTCCACACGGCTTATCGGCACGTTGACGGCGTTGGTGATCTTGTTGTCCACCAGGAACATCTTCACGTGCTCGGCCATCTCGATGGAGACCTTCTCCTGGGCCTCTTTGGTGGATGCTCCGAGGTGCGGGGTGCAGACCAGGTTGTCCAGCGTGAGGAGCTTGGAGCCTTTGGGGGGCTCCTCCTCGAACACGTCCAACGCAGCCCCGGCGATGGTGCCGTTCTTGAGCGCTTCATATAGCGCGTCCTCGTCGATGATCCCGCCACGGGCGCAGTTGACGATCAGCGTAGAAGGCTTCAGCATCTCCAGCTGGGCCTTTCCGATGAGGTGGTGAGTGGTCGGCGTAAGCGGGGTGTGGATGGTGATGAAGTCCGCCTCCTCGAGCACCTTCTCCAGCGGCAGTATCCTGACACCGAGCTTTACCGCAAGTTCCTGCGAGATGTACGGGTCGTACCCTACCAGCTTCATCTGGAAGGACTTCGCCCTCTTGGCCACCTCTCCGCCTACGCGGCCGATGCCTACGATGCCCAGCGTCTTGCCCATGAGCTCAACGCCGGTGAACTTGCTCCTCTCCCACTTGCCCGCCTTCACCGAAGCGTCGGCGCGAGGGATGTTACGTGCCAGCGTCAGCATCATGGCCACGGTGTGCTCCGCGGCCGAGATAATGTTCGCCGCCGGGGTGTTCATGACCAGAACGCCGCGCCTGGTGGCCGCGTCCACGTCGACATTGTCGACACCGACCCCGGCCCTTCCGACCACGCGCAGCTTCTTGCCGGCCTCTATCACCTCGGCAGTGACCTTGGTGCCGCTGCGGACGATGAGACCGTCGTACTCGCCTATGATCTTGAGCAGTTCCTCGTGAGGAAGCTTGGGCTTGACGTCGACCTGGACCCCGGAGCCCTTGGTCAGCATCTCGATGCCTTCCTTGGATAGTTCATCAGTGACTAAGAGTTTGGTCATTTCATTTCCTCCATTACCTCGTCCATGACGTTCAGGAGGTCCTGTATGTCCTTCTCGGTAAGGTCCCCCATGTGTCCGACGCGGAACGTCTCGTCCTTTACGTTACCATAACCGGGCGATACCTCAAAGCCCTTTTGCCTGAGGCGCTTGTCGAACTCCTTGAAGTCCATCCCGTTCAGCTTTACCACGGTGATGGTGTTGGAGCGGAAGCCGTCCTCGGCGTAGAGGCCCAGGCGCTTGGACGCCCAGCCCCTCACCATATCGGCCATGCGCTGGTGACGGGCGTATCGGTTCTGCACGCCCTCCTTCAGCATCTTGTCCAACTGGTAGTCCAGCCCGTACATGAGCGACACCGGCGGCGTCGTCAGCGGAAGGTCCTTGTCGGCCAGCTTCTTGTACTGGATCAGGTCCAGGTAATAACCGCGGTTCTTGACCTTGGTCGCCTTCTCCATGAGCCGAGGCGAAACGCAGACGACCGCCAGTCCCGGCGGCAACGCCAGCGCTTTCTGGCTGCCGAAGATGAGAGCGTCCAGGTCGAGCTTGCGCAAGTGAAGGTCCACGGCACCCACGGAGGTAACCCCGTCCACCATCATCAGGGCCTGGCCCTGCTCCCTGACGCCTTCAACGATCTCGGCCACGGGATTGAGCACGCCGGTGGACGATTCGTTGGAGACGAGAGTGACGGCCTCGACGTCCTTCTCGATCTTTCCGGCCACTTGGGTCTTGCGAAGCGCCTTGCCCCAGTCCCCGTTGATCTTCTGCACCTGCTTGCCGTTCTCTTGGCCGATCAATTGCCAGCGGTCGCCGAAGGACCCGTTGGACAGACCGCACATCTTCGTCTCCACGGCGCTGCGGACGCAGCCCTCGAGGAATCCCGAGGCGGAGGCGGGGGCCAGATAGACCTCCGAATCGATGTCCAGCACCTTGCGTATCTTCTCCACTACGCCCCGCTGCAGGTCCTGGTAGTCCTTGCCCCTGTGGACCATCATTCCCCTGTTCATGGACTCGAGAGTGTCCGGGAACACCTCTACCGGACCGACCGTGAAAAGTCTCCTGCTCAAATGTATCCCCTCGTGGTGATTATGCACCGGATGATATTTTTTCATGCCGGGCGCCCCGATGCGGACGACGCGACCTGAGAGGGTAAAATCCTCGCGCTCTAATATGTTTCCATGGGCCTCAATGGCCTAGTAGGCGCCTCAGGCGTGCGACCGCGTCGTCGATGTCCACCGAGTCGATGCCATAATGGGTGACGAAGCGGGCCTTGGTGGCCCCGAACTCGAACACCTGCACCCCGATCTTGCAGGCCCGATTGACGAAATAGTCCACGTCCCAGCCGGTCTCGGTTATATCGGCCAGCACGATGTTGGTCTGCACCGCGTCCATGTCCACGTTGATCCCGGGTATGGTGTTCAGGCCCTCGGCCAGCCTCTTGGCGTTGATATGGTCCTCCTTGAGCCGGCCCACCATCTTGGTCAGGCCGATTATGCCCGGAGCGGCGATTATGCCGGCCTGCCTCATGCCCCCGCCGACCATCTTACGCGCCCTGGTGGCCCCGGCGATGAAATCCTTGTCGCCCACGACCATGGAGCCGACCGGGCATGATAATCCCTTGGACAGGCAGAAGCTCAGGCTGTCCAGGTGCCTCATGTACTCCTTGACGTCCACGTCAAGCGCCACCGCGGCGTTGAATATGCGCGCCCCATCGCAATGGACCTTCAGGCCGTGGTCGTGCGCCACCTTGGCCACATCGCCCACCTCGGCGGGCGTCCAGACCGTTCCGCCGCCGCGGTTGTGGGTGTTCTCTATGCACACCAGGCGCGGTACCGGGTAATGCAGGTCCGGGGAGCGTATGGCAGCCTCCAGCTGCTCACCCGTGAACTTCCCACGGTCACCGGGAATGAGGTTGGGTATGGCACCGACAAGCGCCGATACGCCGCCCAGCTCATAATAGTAGATGTGCGCCTGGGCCTCCATGAATATCTCATCGCCCCGTCGGCAGTGCGTGAGCAGTGAGATCAGATTGCCCATGGTGCCGCTCGCGGCCAGCAGGGCGCCCTCGGTGCCGAACATGTCGGCTGCCATGGACTGCAACTGGTTCACTGTAGGGTCCTCTCCCTCCACGTCGTCCCCAAGATCGGCGGTCGGTATGCTGTCCAGCATCTCCTTCGTTGGCAAGGTGAAGGTATCGCTCCTCAGGTCGATTCGGCGCATTGTCTTCTCTCCGGCGCTCGATGAAACGAAGTGAATATATATTTAGCGAACTGACCAAGATGAAAGATTGAATATGGACAACGAGGTGTAGGGGACCATGAAAAAGGCCCTTTTAGACATCTTGGCCTGCCCGGTCTGCAAGCACCATCCCCTCTCCTTGGAAGTGGAGAGGGAGGAAGGGGCAGAGGTGGTCGAAGGCAAGCTGCATTGTACCGGATGCGGTGCGTCCTACGTCATAAATGACGGGATACCGGACATGCTGCCGCCGGAAAGATCATAATTTTGCCAGTGCGGTCCGTATCCGTGACATGCCTTCGCGTATGTCTTCGCGGCTGGCCGCGTATGACAGCCTGAAACGTCCCTCGCCCGCCGGGCCGAAGGCCGAACCGGGAGTGACGGCCACGTGCGCCTCTTCCAGAAGATAGGCGGCCATGTCGTCGGAGGACATATCGAAATCGTAGGAGGGCATCATGTAGAAGGCGCCGCTGGGCATAGGGCAGTCCAGCTTCGGTATGGAGTCGATCAGCGAGTGCACCAGGTCCCTTCTGGCCTTGAACTCCTTCTTCATGGCGATGACCGAATCCTGCGGGCCTTTGATGGCCTCCAGGCAGGCCTGCTGCACGAAGGAGGTGACGCAAGTGATGGACTGGGTCTGCAGCTTGTTCAGCTCCTTGAATATGGGCTTGGGCGCTATGGCCCAACCGGCCCTCCAGCCTGTCATGGCGTATGTTTTCGAGAAACCGTTGACCGTGATGGTCCTGTCGAACATGCCCTCGAGCGAGGCGATGGAAGTGTGCTCCCCCTCGAACACCAGCTGATCATAGATCTCATCTGCCAGGACGAAGAAGTCGTGGTCCTTGGCCAGGTCCGCTATTCCTTTGACGTCCTCCTTGGTCAGGACCGCGCCGCAGGGGTTGGACGGTGAGTTGAGGACTATCAGCTTGGTCTTATCGGTTATCTGCTCGGCCAGACTGTCGGGCGTCATGCGGAAGGACTCCTCAGGCGACAGCTTGGCGTGGCGGACCTTACCACCGGCCAGCTTGGCGCATGCCTCAAACGTCCCCCAAGCGATCTCCGGGACCACGACCTCGTCACCGTCGTCGATCATCGCCAGCATGGTCATGAAGATGGCTTGCTTGGTCGGGGTTATGAGGACGTTGGACGATTCGCAGGGAATGTGGTTGCCCTTGCGGATCTTCTCAGCGACCGCCTTCCTGAGTTCGGGTATGCCCGCCGATGGCGTATAGTAAGTGAAATCGTTCGCTATAGAACGTACGCATGCGTCCTTGATGTTCATTGGAGTGGGGAAGTCCGGTTCTCCCATGGAGAAAGAGATTATGTCCGCTCCCTCATCCTTCAGCTTGCTGACCATGTTGGCTATCCTTACGGTGCCAGATTCGGGAACGCTCTCCATCCTTCTTGCGAACATCTAGCTGATGAAGGAACATGATATCTTTATGCTTTTCTGAATGAGCAGAACGCCAAAACTGCTGGTTCACATCGGGAAAAGTGATAAATAAAGCCCTGCAGGTAAGCCGCCTTGGTGAGAAGAATGTCTTTCAATTTAGACCTATCCGGACTGCGTTGCGGCACTGAGCTGGTAAAGCGCGGTTTCGCCAAGATGCAGCAGGGCGGAGTGGTCATGGACGTGACCAACGCCGAGCAGGCCAGGATAGCAGAGGAGGCTGGCGCGGTGGCGGTCATGGCCCTCGAGAGGGTCCCGGCGGACATCAGGGCGCAGGGAGGCGTGGCCCGAATGGCCGACCCCGTGAAGATCCTGGAGATCATGGACGCTGTGACCATACCGGTCATGGCCAAGTGCCGTATCGGGCATTTCGTGGAAGCGCAGGTGCTCGAGTCCCTGGGAGTGGACATGATAGATGAGTCCGAGGTGCTGACGCCCGCGGACCCGTTCATGCATGTGGTCAAGAAGAACTTCACCGTGCCTTTCGTCTGCGGAGCAAAGGACCTGGGCGAGGCCCTCAGGCGAATCGATGAAGGGGCGGCCATGGTCAGGACCAAGGGCGAGCCCGGCACTGGCAATATCATCGAGGCCGTGAGGCATCAGCGCATCATCATGGGCAAGGTGCGCGAGCTGAAGGGCAAGGACGATTCCGAGCTTTCCGCCATCGCCAGGCAGATCGAGGCACCGTTCTACCTTGTGAAGGAGGTCGCTCAGATGCAACGTCTACCTGTGATCAACTTCGCCGCTGGAGGCATAGCGACGCCTGCTGACGCCGCCCTCATGATGCAGCTGGGCAGCGATGGTGTCTTCGTCGGCTCCGGGATATTCAAGAGCGCCGACCCTGCGGTCCGCGCCAAGGCCATCGTCGAGGCCGTCACTCATTTCGACGACCCGAAGGTCATCGCCGAGGTCTCCAGGGGATTGGGGGAGGCGATGCACGGCATCGAGATCTCCACCCTGGGCAAGGAACAGCGCATGCAGGAACGTGGCTGGTAAGAGAGCCCTTCATCAACGCGTGACAGACCGTTCGCATACGGCCTGTCATGCTTTCTTTTTTACTCCACCTTACTACCGCAGCGACTGCAGAACTGGCCACCTGGTGCGATCAGTTCCCCGCATGCGAAGCAGAAACGTTGCTCTGAGGCGCCCGTACTGCCGTTGGTCCCCGGATACTGTTTGTATCCGTACCCGTTGAAAGACCTTCCACAGTGGGGGCAGACGTTGTA
Organism: Methanomassiliicoccales archaeon; assembly: GCA_028682895.1. GTDB lineage: Archaea > Thermoplasmatota > Thermoplasmata > Methanomassiliicoccales > UBA472 > UBA472. Next base: position 132,708 of record JAJRAK010000001.1, on the reverse strand, counting down.
GTTCATGGATATGTTCGCTCCGCATCCAGGACAGGTCCTCGTCGGACCGAATATACTGTCGTCCCATTTCATCAAGAAATAGACCAAGGCAGCGGGCCAGCAGAGGATTAGAAGTATGATCAATATGGCCATACTACCCTGGAACTTTTTTGACAGCGTATCACCTGCGACGATGATTTTTCTGTTGGATATTAAAATGATACTAGATTTTTACAGAAACGGTGCAGATGCCGCCCTGGGCCTGGTACCTTTCCGAATTGCGCTCTACGAGCATCATCCTGGGCACCAGGCTGGCGTTTGTTCAAGAGATGACCTTGTCCATCTGACCGGCCTGAGCTGCCACCTTTATCTCGCGGGAGATGCGGCGACCGGTGCTCATGTTCTCCTCGGTAAGGTCGGAGTACGGAGAACCGGAGATGAACGGGTTGGAGCCAGCCACTATCCTGGAGGATATCTCGAACACCTTGAACTCCAGCTTGTCGGTGACAATGCCTTCCAGGCAGAACGGCCCGATCATTCCACCGAAAAGCTCGTAAGCTCTGTTCACCACCTGCTCGCCCATGTCGAACACCTTGGGCAGAAGGCTCTCGCGAATGACGACGGGCACGTTGCCAGTGACGACGAACGTCGGGAAGAGCCCCAGCCTCTTCAGCTCCTCGGAGGCTCCCAACTTATACAGCTCGTCGATGTTGCTCTCGTCGCGGCGGTCCATCGACATCAGCTCCAACGAACCGTCGTGCACCTTGAAACCGTCCTTCCTTATCGGAGAGTAGAAGTAATGCAGATAGTACCTGGTGCCCAGCACGTACTCCTGAATGGTATATGATTGCTCAGGGTCCAGCCCCAGCTTGAACTCGTTGTAGTCCTTGGCTATGAAGAATCCCCTGCCGCCCTTGGCCCCGTTGTACTTGACCAGCACCGGGCGGTCGATCTCCTTTGGGTCCTCTATGATAGGGGGCATGACAACGCCGGCCGATTCCAGCCACATCCTCATTCGGTCGCGATTGGACTCCCATCTTAGCACGTTGCGGTTTCCGAACGTAGGAACGGGCATCTTCTCGAACTTGTCCGTGCCCATATATTCCACGAACGAGCCGTGGGGAATGACGATGACGTTTCGGGCCAGCAGCTCATCGACGTTGTCAAGGAGGTCACTGTAGCTGTCGAGCTTCATGAACTCGTCCGGCTTGGCCTTGGGGAACGCGTCATAATAACGGAAGTTGTCCTTCACCGTCAGACCGAGTGTCCGGAAGCCTTCCTTCTTGGCCCCATTGAAGATCTGCAAGGAGGAATGAGAACAGAGCGTGGCCACGGTCAATTTGTCCTTGTCATATTCGTCAAGGATCTTCAATATCTTTTCTTTCGGGACCATTACCTCAAAATTTTCCTGAAGGATATAAACTTTTCTAACGTTCTCATAATAGTTTTATTCCGAGGGCGTAGAAGACCGCGTAGACAACCGCGGCGCGGGTGATACCGGCGGCCAAGTTGACGATGGCAAAGTATCTCACATCCATCGTGCCCTCCTTGTTGAAAATTGAGAACAGGTAGACCGGCACTGTGTCAACCATCAGCGGTATGCTCATGATCAAATAAAGCCCGAAATACCCGAACTTGGTGACCACCAATTGGCATGCTGCCACCAGCTTTCGGAAGAACTTCCACTTGTCGGCCAGCTTTAGGATCGGGCCCTCGACGTTCACACCGATATAGAACACAAGGATGCTGCCGACCGCCTTTCCCAGCCCCAGGACCAGTGCCTTGATTACGATGGACGTGTCCGGACTCAGGAAGAGCATTAGTTCTACGGGCACGGGTAGTATGATGGTCGCCGCGACAGCGTAGATGAAGAACATCAACGAGTAAATGGCTGGATCGTGCTGGACCTGTTCCAAGAAGTCCACTAATCCTTCGATCAAGCCCACCATGAGAGCGGCAGCACTCTATAATTAGAAAAGGATTGCCGTGCTTCCAGGCGCCTCAAGGTGATTGCTGGGTAAATAAAGGAATGAGATATCTTTTTATGTTCGTATGATAATTATGCGAGGGGAGAGTTCAATGGTTCCAGACAAGAAAGCGGTAAAGGCCAAGGACGAAGATTGGTTCGCCAAGCTTGATGCAGAGCTCTCGGCCCGCACCGAAGCGATCTCCAAAGACAAGGAAGAGGTCAATTTCCAAAAGACCACGATCAACAGCACCATCATAGGGGATTTCTGGAACATTCTGAACAGATTCTCCAGGATCAATGTGCAGCTGAACATGGAGCCGACCTACAGCGAGTTCGCCCAGTTCGAGGAGTTTCCCATAAAGTGGCGCTTCAAGAACGAGTTCGACTTCGAGGCTGTGTCCAAGGTACAGTTGGTCGATCGCACCCAGACACAGGGGCGCATGGGCGATTCCCTCAAGGTCATGTACTATGCGGTCGATTCCACCCCCTGCCTGCGCATGGTGTTCGATTACTGCGAAGGAGAGCATTACTACAAGTACGCCGGATGGAAGCGGATATTCGGGCAGTTCGTGGTCTACGACTCCCCGCTGTCCAAGCTGGACATGAACAAGTTCCACGAGAAGCTCTCGGACGTCGTGCTGGCCTGGTATGAATCGCACTTGCGCAACAACCGCGACATACTCATCTCCCACCTGAAGGAGAAGTACGAGCGCGGCGAGACCTTCACCGAGTGAGCATTTTCAATCGCTCACTGAACTAATCCTTTTAACTGGCCTTGAGCTTTTCAAGGTCTTTTCGTTCTCATTTTCAATCTGCGGTGAATAATGCTATTAAACGAAATGGGCATTACAACCTGCCTTAATCAGTAAGGAAAGGAGGCATCAAATGGACAGAGAAGAGCTCGCACCCCACGTAGAAGAAGTTGCCAGGGTGCTCGGGAACAATGCAGACAAGGAAGAGATACTGAAAGAGCTAGAGACGTACTTGAACCACTACAGGGTCACCCTGGACTGGGCCAAGCGCAACATCGTGAAGAAGAAGGGCGGGGACCCTAACGCCCTGCAGGGAGGCGGCGGGCGCAAGACGGTCGCCGAGCTGACCGGTTCGGAGCAGTCAGTGGACATCCTTGTCAAGGTGCTCACCGTCAACCCCAAGACCATCGAGGTGGGCGGTGCGCAGAAGAGCATCGTCTACGGGCTTGTGGCCGATGAGACGGGAAAGGTGCCCTATACTATCTGGGAGACGGAGGCCGTGCAGCTGAAGGAAGGCGATACGGTCATCATCCATAACGCTTACACCAAAGAATACAAAGGAGCACCACAGCTCAACCTGGGCAACCGCGCCTCCGTCGAAGAGAGCGAGGAGGTGCTGGACGTGGCCGGAATGCCTTCCGGCGGAGGCTCCAAAGAGGTCAAGGTCTCGGAGCTGGCCGACGGGATGAACTTCGTGATCATCTCCGGCAAGATCACAAAGTTGGAGAGCAAGGAGGTCGTCGCCTCCGGTGAAAAGAAGAACATCATCACCGGAGTGCTGACGGACGAGACGGGCAGCGTGGAGTTCACCGTTTGGGGAGAGTCCAAGCTGGCCGAGGGCATGGAGGTGCGCCTCGTTGGTGCATATGTCAAAAGCTGGAGAGGAATGCCCAAGCTGAACCTGGGAGATCGCGTGGAGGTCCAGGTGCTGACCGATGGTACCTTGGGCGACGTGTCGTCCGGCACACCCAAGGTCAGGACGCTAGAGGACGTCGAGCTTTCCGGAGGGGGCATGGACATCATGATCCGCGGCACTATCGTCGATATTCGCGAGGGAAGCGGTCTGGTCATGCGATGCCCGGACTGCAAGAGGGTGCTGCAGAAGAGCACCTGCCGCGTACATGGAAAGGTCAAAGGCACTGACGACCTGAGGATCAAGGCCATACTGGACGATGGGACGTCGTCCATGAACGTAGTGTTCGGGAAGGACCTGACCGAGAGGCTGATGGGACTGACCATGGAACAGGCGGTAAAACTTACCATGGAAGAGAGGAACCCGGAGCTGATCATGGAGATGGCCGAAGAGAAGTTGTTCGCCCAGACCCTTGAAGTGCGCGGAATGGTCCGTAGCGATGACTTCGGTCCGATGATGATAGCGAAGGAAGCGAACATCTTCGAGAGGAACGTGAGGGACGAGGGCGCCAAGATGCTCACCGACATGGAGGGATTCAATTGATGTCCAGAGAAGTAGCATGGCGCGTGTTCGCTGCCGAGTTCAACTCATCCAGCTATGAGATCAGGGGGGAGGGCGAGAAGACGCCATCCTACCTGATATCGCCATTGGGAGCGAAGATCAACCGCATATTCGTGGTGGGAGTGCTCACCGACAACGAGAACGTGGGAAATGAGAACGAACCGGTGTGGAGGGCGAAGATCACCGACCCCACGGGAACGTTCTATCTCACCGCAGGGCAGTACCAGCCAGAGGCCAGCATGGCCCTTTCAAAGCTGCAGCCCCCCTGCTTCGTCGCCGTGGTCGGAAAGTTCCGCACCTATTCCCCCGAGGAAGGCAAGCTCTACGTATCCATACGCCCGGAGCGCATCGGCAAGGTGGAGGCCGCTTCCCGTGACAATTGGGTGCTAGAGACCTGCCAGGCGACCAAGGACCGCATCTCGGCGATAGAGGAGGCGATGAAATTGGGCGAACCGGACATGGACAAGCTGATGCAGATCGGCTTCAGCCGCCCATTGGCCGAGGGCGCGGCCCTCAGCGTGAAGCACTACCACCCCGATTCGCTGGTGCATTATCGCAACATGGTCTCGGACGCGCTCAAGTTCCTCCTGCCAGAATACCAGACCGGACCGGACATGAGGTCGGAATCTTCCTCTCCCGAGGAGATCGAGGTACCAGAGCAGGACGAGAAGGACGATGTGGACAAGGAAGCCCTCGTACTCTCCATGATCGAGAGCCTGGACTCCGGACGTGGCGCCGCCTGGGACGAGGTGGTGCAGAAGGCCAAGGCCCAAGGCATCGAACGGGAGGAGCTGGACAACATCGCCAACTCACTGCTGGACAAAGGTTTCGTATACGAACCTGTGCTAGGTCGGATGAGAAAAATATAAAAAAGATTGGGAAGAGGTTTTCCCCAATTTTTTCCTTTTTTTACCTTAGCTGCGCCATCAGCTGGTCCTCGAACTGCCACTGCGCCTGGAAGTGGTCGTTCAGGTCCTTTATGATGAAGTAGTACCAGACCAGCATGATTATTCCGAGCAGCAGCGTTCCGATGAGCAGGATGATGTTGGGCCTCTCCTTCAGGGTGCTCCACGAGGGCGTCATGATGTTGATGCCTAGCTTCTGGCAGGCCGACTGCGTGTATTGAGTGAAGGCGTGCCATCTCTTGTCGTGGTCATAGGCATATTCGCCCATGATGTACATCACCAGATAGTTCACGAAGGGAATCAGACCGAGTATGGTCCACAGGACCGGGGTCCTCTCCTTCTCTTTGTACATCGCTTCTTGGTTTATACTCTCCATAGCGGCGATGTCGTTGGCGATGAGCTGAGCCCTTTGCGTCTCGGCGCCCTTCTCTTTGAGATATGAGATTATGGCCATGCGCAATGCCATCTCTCTCTTGCGATGCTCGTCCATTCTTTTCAACAGTTTGTAGTTCAAGACCGCATAGAGGACGATGCCGATAGGCAATGCGACGATGATAGCCCATAATCCGGCATTAAGCAACAATAACGCGATCAGGATGACCCCTGCGATTGCAATAGCGACGAACGGCCATAGTATCCAAATTCCGCTCATCACATCATCGGTCATGTTACGGTTCTGGATGGCACCACCTATCTGTCCTTTGGCCCCGCCGCCGTATCCTTGCTGATATGGCTGACCGGGTGCTGCGTACGGGGGAGGCGTCTGCTGCCATCCACCCTGCTGTTGAGGTTGCTGATAGTTCTGCTGAGGGGGCTCCTGCCACCCACCCTGCTGTTGAGGTTGCTGATAGTTCTGCTGAGGGGGCTCCTGCCACCCACCCTGCTGTTGAGGTTGCTGTTCAGGGACCTGTTGCGGCGAGCTGATGCTCCTTCCGCACCCTGCACAGAACTGGGCGTCGGCCGGAGCCAACTTCCCACAGTAGGGGCACGTCTTGGTACCGTCCATTTCAATCGTCTCCCTTTAAATGCCCTTGAGGGGCTAAAGCGTATATGCCATCGGGTATATATTTAAAACATCGATAGGACGCCTGGTCATTTATAAAGGGCTATGGAGGCGTAGCCAACGACGTCCTTCATCGGCCGAACGTCGCCTGAGTTGCCGTAATGCAGCAGGCGGGAACTGCTCGCACCGCTTGCCAACAGCGCCGTCGCCACTGGCCCGTAGCCGCACATGCTAATATCGTAGGTGTTGACAGTGTCCATGACACCTTCCGCGTCCAGTTCCAATATCCTCTCGATCACTTTCTCGTCCTTCGATTTGGCCGTGGCCGCGGACACATAATGGGAGAAATCAGAGGAGGCGATATATACGACGTCCTTCCCGGAGCATGCTTCCCTTAGGACCTTGGCCGACTCCCTGGCCATCACGATGTCCTGCTGCCCCATGACCACCGGGACGATCTTGATGTCCGGGGAGAGGTACTGCAGGAATGGCATTTGCACCTCCAGGCTGTGCTCGTACATATGAGCGGCCCGGTCCACCTCTATCACCCCTTTCAGATGTGACACCACGTCCTTGTCGGACCTAAGGATACCGAGCGGTGTCTCGAAATCATCGCCGCTTGCCGACATCGGCCTCCCATAACCGGTGTGGTTGGGACCGATGAGGACCACCGTCTCCGGCAGTCCATCCTTTGCCAGTTCGGCATACAGGTGTGCGGCCACAGGCCCGGAGAACATCAGACCGGCGTGCGGCACGACCGCGCCAACGATCCGGCGCGGCCCGTCCTTGTTGACCTCAGGAAGATGCCCAGGCCCCAATGGGGAAAGGAAGCATCGCTTCAGCTCATCGACGAGATCGTCCTTGCGAGAAGAGTAGAACTGTCCGGCGACGGCCGGTCGGCGCACCATGAATGAAAATATAGGGAAGGAAGTTGAAAAGGGTTGGGGTTTACAGGCTGGCTTCGAAATCGTCGATGCCCAGCTTGAAATCCTCGTCCCTCAGCAGTTGTCCGCGCTCCTTCAGGATCTCGCGGGTCAGCAGCCAGTAGACGCAGGCCAGGGAGCGCCTCCCCTTGTTGTTGGTCGGTATTACCAAATCAACGTTCCTGGTCTCATTGTTGGCGTCACAGAGGGCGACGATCGGTATGCCCACGTTCAAGGCCTCGGCGACGGCCTGCTGGTCGGCGGCGGGGTCGGTCACGATGATGACATCGGGCTCGATGAAACGGTTGAGCACCGGGTTGGTCAATGAACCGGGTATGAGCCTCTCCTCGAAGTACATGGCGCCAATGGCCTTGGACATGATCCTGACGGGCTTCTGCCCGTACTGCCTGGCGGACACGACCAATATACGGTCGGCCTTGAAGCGGGAAAGGAACTTGGCCGCTGCCCTTATTCTGACGTCGGTCTGCTTGACGTCCATGACGTACAGGCCATCGGTCCTGACCTTGAAGATGAAATCCTTCATGTCAGCACTCTTCTGCTGGGTGCCTATGTGGACGCCGGAGGTCAGATAGACGTCCTCCGGTACGAGAAGATCGGTCTTGGTCTCGTCGCTCATTTTAATAACCTCATATGTCGCGTTTTACCGTTATAGGGATAATTCCCCTGTCGTATTCCAACTGAGAGATGGTGATCGGATCGATCATCCCTTCAGGGATCTCTAGAAGCACAGGCGCGCCTAGGGATATCTGGAGTGCCCTGGCACCGATGATCCGCGCCTTCTCAAATCTAGTATACTTCATGAATTCACCATAAGGGGAAGTGTCCCCATATTATCGAGGGGCTTATAAATTTTTTCACGCCCCGCATAGGATGACCCAGACATGTTTTTCGCTGTATTCCAGCAGGTGACTGGGAGCGTCCTTGAGCTAGCCCAATCCTTCCCCCCTTATATAACTTCCTCTAACGGAACCTCTTCGCGGTGTGAGCGACCAGGCCTCCTTCTTTGAGTATGGCCAGCAGGAAATCGGGCAGCGGTTCGAACTTGACGCTCTTGCCGCTGGCCTCGTTGACCATTATGCCTTTCTCCAAGTTGATGAGCGCTGTGTCCCCTTTGTTGAACATCTCCCGGGCGTCGAGCTCGATGACCGGAAGGCCGATGTTGATAGCGTTCCGGTAAAAGATCCGGGCGAAGCTAGGGGCGACGACCGCGCCTACGCCGGCGAACTTGAGAGCGAGAGGCGCCTGCTCTCGGCTGGAGCCGCAGCCGAAGTTCCGTCCCGCTACGATGATGTCCCCATATGAAACGTCCTTTGCGAACGTGACGTCGATGTCCTCCATCGCATGCCTCGCCAGGTGCTTCGGGTCGTAATCGTCCAGGTACCTTCCGGGTATGATCACGTCGGTGTTGACGTGATCGCCGTACTTCCATACCTTTCCCTTCATGGTCCCACTTCCCGGGGGTCTGCGATCTCTCCCTTCATCGCACTTGCCGCTACCGTGGCCGGGGATGCCAAGTACACCTCGGACTCCGGGGAGCCCATCCTGCCCTTGAAATTACGGTTCGTGGTGGCGATGCAACGCTCCCCTGGAGCCAGCAGGCCTTGGTGCGCACCCAGGCAGGGACCGCACCCGGGGTTCGTCACGATCGCGCCCGACCTTACGAGCGATGATAGTATGCCACTGTCCGCCGCCCACAGATACACCTCTTTTGACGCAGGGACGACGATCAGGCGAACGCTCTCGGCCACCTTTCGTCCGTGCAGGATGCGCTCGGCGGCGAGCAGGTCCTCCGCCCGTCCGTTAGTGCAGGAGCCGATGACCGCCTGGTCTATCGGTATCCCGACCATCTCCTCCACCGCCTTCACATTGTCAACGGAGTGCGGGTAGGCCACCTGGGGTGATAGGCCGGTGAGGTCCAGGTCGAGCTCCTTCTCCACCTCTGCGCCCTTGTCGGAGGTGATCGGCTGCCATGGGCCTTTCGCCCTTCCCTTGAGGTACTCCTCCGTCCTCTGGTCAGGGAAGCATACCCCGGCCTTGGCTCCCATCTCCATGCTCATGTTGCACATGGTCATGCGGCCGGACACTGACATGGCGTCCACGACCGGACCGACGAACTCCGTGCAGCGGTAATCGCAACCGTCCGCTCCCATCTTGCCGATGAGATGAAGTATGACGTCCTTGGCCGAGGTGATGCCGTCCAACTTCCCGTTCAGATGGAATCGGAAAGTCTGTGGGACCTTCATCCACAGCTCTCCCGTGGCCCAGGCGGCGGCCATCTCGGTGGCACCGATGCCGGTGGAGAACGCCCCCAACGCACCATACGTCGTGGTATGCGAGTCCGTCCCGACGATGAGCATGCCCGGGAGGACGTGCCCTTTCTCAGGAAGGACCTGATGGCAGATGCCTTCCTTCATATCGTAAAAGTTTGGCAAACCTTCCTGCCGCACGAAGTTACGCACCGTCTGATGCCCTTCAGCGGCCTTGGTGGTATTGGCCGGTATCCTGTGATCGAAGAGCAGCACCACCTTCTCCGGGTCCCAAAGCTGCTTCGCTCCAATCTCCTTGAACGAACGGAGCACCAGGGCGGCGTTCTCATGGGACATCGCCAGGTCGATCTTGGCCGAAACAATGTCACCGGGGAACGCCTCCTTTCCACTGGTCCGGGATAGAACCTTCTGGGCGAAGGTCATGGCTGCCATGAGTGCTCCAACATGTTCGCCAGATATATGCGTTTCGAGATTTTCATTTTAGTAGACCGTTCATAAAAATATTGTCGCTCGTTTTCACGAATAATTATTTGGTAATCGATGTAAAACCGAGAGCATAGTCATAAATCCCCACCGGACCTTCCATTCGATCGACATGGACATCACGGTCTACGGTGGGGCGGGCGTCGTCGGCGGGAACAAGATACACGTCGATCTGGGCGACCGCGGACTGTTCTTCGATTTCGGCGAGCCGTTCGATGTCAGCAAGGACTATTACACCGAATATTCCAAGCCGCGGTCCGGTCGGGGACTGTGGGACTATGTCCGCATGGGCATGCTGCCCGCCCTGGACTGTTATCGTCCCGACCTTTTCCCCAGCGACCTGCCGCCCTCGGAAATGAGGCCGGTGCGGGTGGACGCTCTGTTCCTTTCCCACGCGCATTTCGACCATTACGGGCAGATAGGGTTCCTGCGCCAGGACATCCCGATAGTCGCCAGCCCCATGACCTACGCCCTCCTCCGCACCTCCAGCGAGATGGGCAGGGCCGGTGCCCCTACAGAGCTCTTCGACCATGTGGTAAGGGAAAGGAAGGAAGAGGAGCCCAGGGTGCTTTTCTCCCCTCGCACCAAGGAAAAGCAGATGCGCGGTCGAAGATGGGTGCTGACCGGCGATGTCATAGATGACGACCCCCAGTGGAAGAAGGGTTCGCTGTGCGACGTATCTCAGGGGGAGGGGGAGATCGATGGAATAGAGTACCGCTCGTTCCCGGTCGACCATTCGGTGTATGGCGCCACGGCCTTCGCCGTCCGGCGCGGTGAAGGTGATTGGCTCGTCTATTCCGGTGACCTGAGGATGCATGGAGTGAACGGGGAGTGCACCTCGCGCTTCGCGGACTCGGCCAGGGAACTTGCCCCCAAGGCCCTCATCATCGAAGGAACGCGGATCGGTCGGCCCATCGATGGCAGGGAGATGACCGAGGCCATGGTCAGGGAGAACTGCCGGGCCGCGGTAGAGGCGGGGAAGGGACTGACCATCGCCGATTTCTCTGCCAATAACTTCGAACGATTAGACACCTTCATCGACATCGCCAACACCACCGGCAAGAGGATGGTGGTGACCCACAAGGACGTGGCACTCCTAGAGAGCATAGCCAAGGTGGATGGCAACGTACGCAAGGACCTTCTTTGGGTGTACAGGTCCCTGAGCCCGGACGACGTCTCCACCGTCAACGACCTCCAAGAGAAAGGCTGGCAGGTGGCCGACCCCCAGGACGTGGCCAGGGAGCCTGATGAGCACATGCTCTGCTTCTCGTTCTTTGACATGACAAAGCTGCTGGACATCGGACCTAAGGGCGGCACGTACGTCTACTCTAACAGCATGGCCTATGACCTGAAGCAGATGGACAACCTGCAGAAGCTGATGAACTGGATAGAGCTGTTCGGTTTCAACTGTCGGGGACTGGCCCTGGTGGATGGAAAGTTGGACTTCGAGAGGGGCTTCCATAGTTCCGGGCACCTTTCATTGGACCATCTATGGCAGGTGGTGGAGAGGATATCGCCCGAGGTGGTCATACCGGTGCACTGCCCCGACCCGGAGAGGTTCAGGGAGCTGTGCCCGTTGCGTACCGTAGTTCCTGTCAAAGGGCAGGCCATCGATATGGACCTTTATTGAGGATATGATCGAGGGTCGTTCTGGAGCTGTTCGACGCGTGCGTCATCGAACCTCTTGCTCAATGCTTCCCCAGCCCGTTCCATTCGGCCAGACGCCTGAGCTGACGGTATGGACGGTCCAGCAGGACCGCGATGAGGGCTAGGACGGCCGCGGGGACCATCGGGTACGGAGAGGACCATAGGATGGAAATGGAAGCGCCAATGGCCAGAGAGCCAATGATCAGCGGAACGGTCGCCAGGGCGTGCTTCCTGCGGGCCCGGGCGTAGTCCTTCTTCACATGCGTCTGCCCATCCATATCGATGACCGCCGCGGCCACCGACGCCGAGCGGTAGGACGCTTGGGCCATTATCCTCTTGGGATCCTTCAGCGGCTTGATCTCAGATAGGGAGCGCCGGACGAACTCGGACGAGGAAGCGTGCTCTTTCAATCCTTTCATCACCTCATCGCGGGACGGTTCGACCTTGGCCAGCTTCTCTTCCCTGCGCTCGTGGGTAAGCCCCAGGAATCCCTTGGATGTCGACTTGTCCTGGATGTAATGAAGGGCCATCCCTAGGTGCCGATACCCTTGGTAGGTATCATTTCGGAGCATCGACCTGCGGGCCATCCATACATGCAGCATTATCACCCGGTCCGAGGGATCATGATGACTGAGACGGTAGGACCGTCCGTCCCTGTTCCCCCTTTCCTTGTGACGGTCCGGCTCCACAATTCCGTCAAGGAAGGCCTTCCTCTCCCCCGGAGAAAGTTCAAGGGCATCGGCTATCACCTTTCCGATGGCGATGTGTGATGCCCATTTCATAGGGACTCAAGAACAATGGCCAGTATATAAAAGTTGAACAAAATAGGGAAATACGCCAGGGCATTTCGTCCTGACGAGGTTGGTTTAAAAGCCGACGAAGTGAGAATTTACTTCTTCTCCTTCGCCTTCTCCTTCGGCTTCTTGTCCTTAGCCATTGGTAAACCACCTCCAGTCCCTGGTGGGGGCCAGTGGATATATGGTTTTTCTAATATCTAAATGTTTTTTTATTAACCAGTGTTACCCCATCGGACCGGAAGGAAAGGAGGGTGAAAAAATTTGATCGTTTGAGTAAGATTCGGATGAATGAATATCGATTCGACAATAATTATATCAACGCCTTAAAAACACTAATAAATGGGGATTTTTACCCATATTTATCGTCAATTGACGTCATACGCCATCTATTATCGTCATCTTATCAGGGGAAACGCTTATCTAATCAGTTCCCACTGATGTGCTCCGAATTAATACGACCAGGAGCGGATTCTCATAGCTTTAGAATTATTCACCGCCGGGGACCTTACGTTCATTGACGTGATCTTCCTGGTGGTCGCCTACGCCTTCTTGGGAGGGGCGATAAAGTACATAGATCAGGCATATGACGAGGGCATAGGTTCGATAAGGATCTCCAAGATGCTTGCCATCGTCTCCGGGCTGGTCATGGGGGCCTGCATGATCTTTGATGGCGGGTTCTCCACCGCGTTCTACCTGGCCATGCTCATCAGCCTGGTGCTCACCAAGAAGATCGACAACTGGAGCTTCATGGTCGGGACCTTGGTGGCCCTGGTCACCTATATCGCCGGGGCCTTCATCTGGGGCGCAGAGCTCATGCTGGTGCCCTTGGCAGTGTTCCTCATCGCAGGGGCGGTGGACGAGATAGCTGACGGGATTGCCCACAAGAGAAGGTTCGGACCGGCCATGGAATACTTCCTGCACTACCGGCCGTTCAGCGACATCGCCCTAGTGCTGTTGATTGCGTTCACACCGTTCAGCTGGTTCTACCTGGCGCCCTACTTCGCGTTCACCATGTTCTACATGTTGATAGGGACCTTGGAAGAGGGCCAGGTCACTGAGTCCGTCAAGGAGCTGTTCCGCCGGGCATCCCAGCTTCGTCCGTGAGCGATCGGAAAATGATTATATCCTCAGCGCTGCGTAGTTCGACCTATGGACGACAAGGAAGCGGTCATGATGGAACTGAGGACCATCCCCGTGGTAGGGGAGAAGGTGGCCGAGCCATTGTACATCTTGGGAATAAGGTCCGTAAAGGAACTTATCGGCAGGTCCCCTGAAGACATGTACGGAGAGCTTCGCAGCATGAAGGGTTATTATGTTGAGCCGTGCATGCTGAACCAGCTCAAGGTGGCCGTCAGCATGGCCGCCAAGATGAGATGATCTCCAGTCGTCCTGTTCTCGGCCTTCCGCGCTTATGACCAATTCTAAACGTCTATCATCACTGAGTCGATGACCTCGCCGGTCGGCTCGTATATCAGGTAGAAGGTGACGTCCTCGGTTATCCCGGTGATGGTGAAGTAATCACCGTCCGATGCCGTGAGGTCCCCGTCCATGTCATAGAACGTGACCATATAGGGCAGGGCGTAGGTATTGGTCGTCGAAACGTCCATTGCGCTGAGGGTCCCGATCTTGAAGTCCATATCAGATATTGCGGTGCTGGGAGTGATCGACCCGATCTCGACCGTCGCGTTGAACGTTGATGTTCCAGATACCTCGGGGGAGTCAAGGAGCCCGGTCGGGGTGCTCGTTCCATCGCCGCCGCTAATGCCCGTCATCATTACGTAGGCCATGAGGACCACTACGATGGCCGTGATCGCCAGGGCGGACGCCAAAAGCACGACCACATGCGTCCTTTCACCGGGCGACACCAGGTTCTTAGCCTTCCATGTCAGCGAGTAATAGATGAAACCGTGGTCATCCTCCTTGCTCACCAGACCGCCCTCTTCCAACTTCTTGAGATGCCGGTGCACCGCGGCCTTGTCGACATTGAGCTTTTCCGTCAGCTGGGCGAGGGTCTTGCGATCGTTCTGGAGCGCCCTTAGAAGCTCGAGCCTGGTGTCCGAGGCCAAGGCGAACAGGGCGACCCTGTCCAGCTCGACCTTCATGCGGTCCGCCTCCATCCAGCCCATCGTCTAGTCCTCGAGCTGGTAGTGGTCTTCCGATGGTCCGATGATGACCTCCCCGACCTTATCATACGTGCCGTTCTCCCAGGCGATCACGGATGATGTTGTCACCGTATAAAGAGCATCATCGATGATGACGCAGCGCACAGATCCGTAGCCTGTGCCGACGTCCAATTTCTCGATGACCGTCAGACCGTCGCTGTCCACCTGGATGACGAGGACCTGCTGGGCCCGTCCATAGTTCGTACTGTTGTACACGGAGACCGGTATCATCAACAGTCCCTGGTCGTAGAGCACCGCCTTGTGCTCCCATAGGGCCTCGGACGAGGCGCCCAGCGATGATCGCAGGGTGTCGACCTCCTTCGGCGCGGTCGGGTCGCTCACGTTGAAGAGGGATATCTTCAGGTCCCAGTTCTCCAGGCCGATCCCGACCAGGGTCCCGTTGCCGCAGGGGTGCAGATAGGTGGAGAAACCGGGGACGACCAGTTCCCCGAGCAGCTCTGGCTCGGTCGCATCGCTCATGTCGATGATGAACAGGGGATCGGTCTGCAAGAATGTGACAAGATAGAGCATGTCGCCTACGAACCTCACGGATTGGATGGTCTCCCCCGGGGCCAACCCCGTGAGGGAGCCGATGACGTTCAATCCTTGATCGAACGTGTAGACGCCGCTCTCGCCGTTGAACGAGCTGGTGCATACCGCCATGCGCAGCACGCCGTCCTTTTCGTCGAGAGCGAACTGGTCCCGTGGATACCCTTTCACCTGGCCTTTGGCCTCTGGGACCACGTTCAGACCGTCCAAGCTCAGACGGAAGATGGTCGTCGTTGTAGCATCGGAGTCGTCGATGGTCCAGTCCCCTGAGCTGTATTCGACGTAGGTGATGTACAGGTCGTCCATGGACACGTACATGACGCTGGAATACCCTGTCACAATCGAGGTGAAGTTGCTCTCATAGGACCCGAGGTCCAAAGCGAGGATGTTGAGGAATGCGTTGGCGTCCTCGGAATCGGGATCGAACCTTATGCTGGTGGCATCCACGTCCTGCATGTCGCCTTCGGTCCCGACGGATGGTCTCTCGACGCCCCCGTCCTGCCAGGCATACTCTTCGGATATCAGGTACATGTTCTCGCCGATGAGCCTTGCGCCGGTGAAGTCACCGCTCTGCGACGTGCTAGTTATAAGAGACGGGTGCGTGGGGTCGGACACGTCGACCAGGCAACACGTCACAATGGCATCGAAATACCAGTAATAGAAGGAGTCGACCGAATATGCATCATCATAGATGTCATACATCGCCCCGTTCTCATACTGGTCGATGATGATCGCCAGGATATCGCCACAGAGGAAGATCCCCTGCACCGAAGCGTACGAATCGTTCCCGATCAGCTCGGTGGTGTTGATCTCAGATATGTTCCGCATGGACGATGATGGCGTGGCATCGATTATCGACACGCCGTTCCAACGGCACACGAATATCTGCTCACCGTTCGTTTTCACGATATCTAGCTCGTCCACACCGGCGACCTGAACATTGGTCCCGGTATAGTACGCCCCGTCAGATTCGCCAGTGGAAGTGAAACCCTGGTCCCACCACCATGTCCAAGACCAGTCGTTACCGTCATCCTCTTGGTTCTGCTCCAGGTACTCCCGCATCTGGGATTCGCTCTCGAAGGCCGGCAGATCGCCATCGGGCCAGTTCTCGCTCGGCCATACGAACAGCATGGCCAAACTTACAGTGATCAAGGACGCCACGATGAATATCGCGACCAGGATCCTGACCGCTTGCCGTTCCGCCATATGTTTTGATTCGCTCGACCAGTATATGAACTCACAGTTGCCGTTGACCGTTCTGTCAACGCAGTTGTGGTGAGAGACCAAAATATAAGATTCAGCGAGCGTTCCGCCTCATGATGCAGAGGCACTACTTCGTCGCCAAGATGCCTGATGAGCCAGGAGCGTTGCATCGCGCGGCCGAGATAGTGAAACGCCACGGGGGCAACATCGACCGGATCCAGTATGACAAGAGGATCGACCCTTATACTGTGTTCTTCGAGGCCCGGTGCTCGGACGATGATTATTTGGCCATGCGGGCAGAGCTGGAGGCCATCGGGTACCTCCAGGGGCAGATAATCACACCCAGCTTCCTCAAGTTCCAGGTCATGTTGCCGAACCGCAGCGGCGCCCTCTTCGATTTTCTTAACTTCACCACGGCCTCGAAGTGCAACATCGCCTTCTTGGACTTCGATGACCGCGGGAAGCACCCGGAGCGGTTGACCGTCTCCCTCACCGTAGAGAGCGGCGAGTCGGTGGACCGCCTGCTGGAAGCGCTCAAGTCACGCTACCCCCTGGAGATCATAGAATACGATACAACGGGCCAACACCTTGACGATACGGTCTTCTACATTCGCTTCGCCCAGGAACTGCGGCGCCTGCTGGACAAGACCGAGGATGCCTTCCTTCTACGCCTCCTTTCGGATGTCAATCACATCGTACAGGAGCTTATGAACCTGGGGAAGGACCCGCATCTGGTCTTCTCGGACATCCTGCGCAGCGGCGGTGATCTTAAAAGGACGAGCGGGGACGGTTTCTATGCCGAACTGCAGGACGTGGACATTGGTGGAGCGCACATCCTGTGCGTGCAGCTGCCATGCGGAGGGAACACCTACCTTCTGCGCCAAGGGACCGATGTCACCCTGATCGATACTGGGTTCGGCATCTACTACCGTGACCTGGACCTCCTGATGGAGAAGGAAGGATGGGGAGGGATGGGCATGGTGAAAAGGACCATGCTGACACACGGGGACGCTGACCATTCAGGCTCTGCTGGACTTCTGAACGCTGAGGTGTGGATGCACCCCGATACCGTTGAGGTCATCCGTCAAGCGAACAGGGCCTATGGCTCGGAGAGCGAGGGTTCAATCCTGGAGGAGATCTACACCAAGCTGATCAACCTCTTCTCCGACTTCTCGGTGTGCAGTACGCCACGAACGTTCCCGCGCTCCGCCATTGGAAAAAGGGGTGAGTTCAACGTCCTGTCCATAATGGACGTGGCCGGCATGAGATGCGAGGTGCTGGAAGGGTTCGGCGGGCACCAGATAGGACAGGTGTTCTTCTTCCTGCCTGAGAAACTGGTGCTCTTCACCGGAGATAGCCTCATCAACTTCGACAGTCTGACCGAGGACCGCAAGGGCTTCGCCACCTTGGCCAAGAACCTGATGACCACGGTGAACGTCGACAGCGGTAAGGCCTCGAAGGAAAGGAAGGGGCTCCTCGGCCTCATTGAAGAGGTGGAGAGGACGAACGACGGGCGGAAGTGCCTGGTCTGCGGAGGGCACGGGGCGATATCCTACCTTGAGGACGGCAAACTGGTGCAATGCGGGGATGCCCGTACTTATAAAGCGAGATAAAAAGGGAAGTAAGAGGTTTCGATGGTCTCAGCTTCCGACCATCGTACCGGAGAACACCTGCCATGCCAGTGCGGTCTTGGCCACCAGGCTCAGGACGATGTAGATGTACTCCCCGTAGAGGTAGTCCTGGTACTTGCCCTTCTTCCGGTATTGCAGCAGCATGTTGATGGCGAACACGTTGAAGAAGAAGCAGATGGAGATCATGATCCCGTACACGAAGCCCGGTGGGCTTCCGCCCCTGACCCCGGTGAAGTACATGAACAGCGCCACCCACGGGATCAGCCCGGCAAAGCATCCGAATATGAACGATGTCCAATCGGTCCTCTCCGTCCTCTGGTTATGCAGCTCCATCATGTAGCCGAACAGGTTCATGCAGGCATTCAGGCTAAAGAGCAGTATTATCGACACGAAGTCGAACATGCCGCAAAGCCAGGCAATGACCACCAGCATGAACGATGACGACAGGGCGTACTCGAACCAGCGTGCCTTGTTGATGTTCATCTTCAGGTTCTTGACGTACCAGTTGTAACCGAACGTCGAGACGCTGAGATGAGCTATGGCAGACATCAGCAGGAACACGGCCACCATCGGGCCCAAGGGAACGGAGAAGAGCTCCACCGCCGAACCGGGGCCCATGGGCGGGAAACCGCCGGAGGCGTCGATGTACGAAGTGGTGAACATCATCTTCACGTCGTAGTTCGCGATGGCCAACATCACCGCTGCCTGGATGAAGTGGAACAACCCCATTATTAGGTTGAACCTCCTCAATTTTTTGAACTTGACATCGTCTGTCGTAGTTTCCTCCAATTTTAAACCTCCCAGAAAAGACTAAATAAATAATTTGACCAATTGATATTAAATATTATCGTAGGCGAGCCCAGTGCTAACATGGAGGTGGGTTCGGGAATACCAATATCTATGTTGCTTGCGTTTTCACACCGATCCGCATGAAAAATGAGATGAGAGATATAATCGAAAGCAAGAAGTTCTTGTTCTTCGGAGGGAAGGGCGGCGTGGGCAAGACGACCATGGCCGCAACGACAGCTACCTGGCTGTCAGACCATGGCTACAAGACCTTGATCGTGGCCACCGACCCGACCGTCAGCCTATCGGCCATCTATGGCCAGGACATCAGTGCCACCGACATCACCAAGATCGGCACCGAGCGCAACCTGTGCGGGCTCAACATAAACCCCAAGAAGGCCATGGGGGTCTTCCAGAGCAGGTTGGAGGGGATGATGCAGGGCTTTTCGACGATGTTCGGCAGCGAGCTGCTGTCCACACCATGCACGGAGGAGATCGCCGCCTTCGACCAGTTCGTCAGCTTCTTCGATGATACTACTCACGACAAGGTCGTTTTCGATACCGCGCCCACCGGGCACACGCTCCGTGAGCTGTCCATGCCTTTCGACTGGTCCGGCTACATCGCCAACCAGATCAAGAACCGCCGCGAGCTTTCGGAAGTGCTCGGCTTCGTCTACGACGAGAAGATGGTGGCCGACCTGGAGGTGGAGAAGGCGAGGTATGATCATTCGGTGAAGGGGCTCTCTGATGAGAGCGTATCCGCCTTCAATTTGGTGCTCCTGCCCGAAAAGCTGCCCATAGAGGAAACTGCCAGGGCCGTTGAGGACCTGGGCGGGTTCGGGATCAAGGTAAGGTCGCTGATCATCAACGAGGTCATACCCAAGGACGTGCTGAAGGGCAACTGGTTCCTGGAGAGGAGAAGGGCCACCCAGGACAAGTACCTGACCGAGATAGAGCAGAGGTTCCCCACCATCACCCGCAGACAGGTGCCGCTGTTCGACACGGACATCTACGGCATGGACATACTGAGACGGGTGGGCAGGGAGCTCTATGGCGAATAAGATCAAGGTGACGATATTCTCCGTATCATGCTGCCAGCCGCAGCATGCGGTGTACGATAAGAAATATATCGACCTGATCAAGCAGGTATTGGCCGAGACGGGTCTGGAAGCGGACCTTGACCTGGTCACGGCGACGGAAGCGCAGATGAGCAGGCAGTACTATTTCGTCGGCGAGATCATGCCCCTGTACAAGAAGTACGGGTCCGGCGTCGCCCCGGCGCTCTTCGTGAACGAGCGCCTGAAGCTGTTCGGTGGAGTGCCCACGCCGGAGAAGCTCAAGGAAGTGCTCGTAGCCGCGGCCAACGATACCTCGTTGCCAATGTGGTGAACGTGCCCGAGCTGCCCGAGGTGGAGGCCGCCAGACGGTACCTTCACGAACGCACATTGGGCCGTCGCATAGAGGGCGTCATCGTCCTGGACCCCAAGATGCTCGAGGGGGACCGCGATGAGTTCGTCTCGAAGATATTGCGTCGGAAGGTCATCGGAACAGGCCGCCATGGCAAACATCTTTTCCTGTTGCTGGACAGGGGCGCCCTTCGCATACATCTGGGTATGAGCGGTAGCGTTCATCTTATTGGTGATGATGAGAGCACGTCGCATCAGAGGTTGAGATTGAGGTTGGACCGTGGTTCCATCGTCCTCAATGACCCGCGACGCTTCGGCCGGTTCCAGTACGTGGATGGCATACTTCCGTTCGTCAAGGAGAGGGGGCTGGGACCGGATGCCCTATCGATCAGCGAGGACGATCTCGTCTCCGGGGCAGGCGGACGTAAGAAGGCCATCAAGTCCGTGCTCCTTGACCAGTCCATCCTGGCCGGGGTCGGGAATCTCTACGCGGACGAGGTGCTCTTCCAGGAGAGGATATCTCCCTGGACGTCCACGGCATCCCTTGACGATGACGACCTGTCGGGCATATGTCGCCGGATCGGTGAGGTCCTGAACGCCTCGATCGCCGCGGAGGGCGATCTCTCTTCCCTTCCAAAAGGATACCTTTTGAAGGACCGGAGAAGGGACGGGCGCTGCCCCCGATGCGGCCAAGAGCTGCGGACGATGGTGGTGGGCGGGCGCACGACCATCTTTTGCCCGTCGTGCCAACGCTAGGAGCGGTCATTCTTAAATGTCATGAACGCCATGGACGGGAACGAGGAGTGCTGAACATGGATGCGGACATCGATAACGTGATCAATATCCTGCTATGCGCGGCCATCGTCGGCGTGGGCATCGTCGGGTACTGGAAGAGCCGACACGAGCTGCCCTTGTTCGTTGCCGTGGCCTTCGCGTTCTTCACCGTCTCTCATTTCTTGGAATTGCTGGAGCCTTCCATGGCCATCGACGTCGTTTCCATCCTGTTCCGCGTAGTGGCCTACGCCCTGTTCGTCTTCTTGCTCCTGAAGTACGTGCGCTCTTGGGATATGTTCTAGAACGGCCCAAGGGACCGCAGGGTTGATACGCCGATGCCCGAATGTATCATCGGTGATGCTGACGGACCGACCGTCCGAGGAGATCATCAAGCTGGTGCACATGGCCGATGAGCAAGGCGCCTTCGCTGCGCCCATCAGCTCACACGATGTCGTGGTGTCCGATTGGGTCAGGTTCAAGTGCCGCTATGGATGCAAAGGGTACGCCAAGCATCTCTCCTGTCCGCCGTACGCCCCCAGCCCGGAGGAGACCAGACGGATGCTGGCCGAGTACGATCACGCCCTATTGCTCCGTTTCGACGGCGTGCCTGGGCATGAGAACGTCCGACCGGAGGACGTGCCGGAGGACTTTCACCCCTGGTACAAGGACCTCATACTCTGGGTGAACCGGACCGTCCATATGCTGGAGAAGACCGCGTTCTACGACGGTCATTACAAGGCGTTCGCCTTCGGCGCGTACCCATGCATCTATTGCGAACATTGCGTGGCCGAGGAGGAGATCGGCATAGTGGACGAAAGCGTGCGACGGAGGTGCAGGCATATGGACCTGGTCCGCCCCAGCATGGAGGCGGCCGGGATGGACGTGTTCGCCACGGCCAGGAAGGTGGGGTGGGAACTACGCACCGTGCCCTGCAAGGACATGCAGTACGGGAAGGTGATGCGGTTCGACCTCGTCTCCATCGGACTATTGCTTCTGGAATGACGTTGGACCTGAACATAAACTAATAATTTCCGATGATTGTTCCTCCTTTGAGGACGTTGCAGCATGGCATCGGAAAATGACCGGGTCGGGGAGAAGTGCGTGACCTTACCCCCAGAGGTGGCCGCCGGACTGACCGGTATCGGAGGGATGACCGGACTGAGGGCTGACCTTCCGGACGATATGGCAATGAGAGCATTGGCCGAAAGGCATCAAGCACTTTCGGACCCAGTGCGGCTCTCCATACTTTTCTTTTTGAAGCGCAGCGATCTGTGCCCCTGTGTCCTGAAGGATGCCACCGGCCTGAGTGACTCCAAGCTGTCATATCATCTTAGCATATTGGAGAGGGCGAAGATGATCGTCTGGCGTCAGAGCAAGAACTGGCGTGTGTACAGCCTCACCGAGCTCGGTCGAACGTCCATACCCTGATGTTTTCTTTAGGACCGATGAAAATATATTAATCGACCATGCAGCGATAGGACCAGTATGGCCCCAACCCCTTTGGAGATGCTCCAGACAAGGATCGAGGAGGTCGCGTCCAGAGAATGTTCCGGCCTTGTCGGGTTCGCTGACCTCTCACACCTCAAAGGGATCCAGATCGGGGACCCTACGGTGTTCGAGTTCCCTTCAGCCGTCAGTTATGCTGTGGAGATACCGAAAGACACCATCCCGATGAGCAGGACCGGCCCCAGTGCCAAATTGCATAGGGGATACTTAGCGAACAATGAGAGGGTGCTCGCCATCGGTGACAAGATCGTCGCCATGCTGACCGAGGCCGGGTACAATGCCCGCTTCGTCAACCGGACCCAGAATGTGGACCAGAAGCATCTCATCGGCCCGATATCCCAGAAGGCCATAGCCGCCCAGGCGGGATTGGGATGGATCGGACGGAACGGGTTGTTCATGACAGACATCAATGGTGCCCGGCAACGGTTGGGCGCCGTGCTCACGGACATGCCCGTGCTGAAGAATGCGCCTCTCATCGACAGCAAGTGCGGCGAATGCACGATCTGCATCGATAATTGCCCGATGAAGGCGTTGAAAGGTGCAAGGTTCCAGCACCATCCGGGTTCACGCGACCTAGTGATAGATTGGGTCAAGTGCGGTGAGAACGAGGACAAGTTATTGGATGATCGCCATCCGAAAGTATGCGGTAACTGCATCTCCACATGCCCGTTCTCTTTCCCTGGCGAACGGTAGGGTGTCCGGGACAACCTATTAATCATGGGCGGAGCAATCGAATAAGCATGATATCTGATCCGATCGAGGTCATGTATAACAGGATAATGGAGACCGCAATGAACGAAGGCTCCTTCCTTGTCGGGTTCGCCGACCTTGCACCGTTGAAGGGGATCCAGACCGGGGACGATACCGTCCTCCAATTCCCATCGGCCATCACCTTCGCCGTGGAGATACCAGAGGCCGCTGTCAGAGCATCAATGAACAAACCAAGCACCGAGATGAGAGAGGCCTATAAGATGTGCAATAAGAAGCTGAAGGCCGCCGGTGAGAAGATCGTCGCCATGCTGACCGAGGCCGGGTACAAGGCCCGTTTCATCGACCCTGCGCAGCGGGTCGACCCTGAGCGCCTCCTCGGTGCGATCTCCCAGAAGGCCATCGCCGCCCAGGCGGGATTGGGATGGATAGGGAAGAACGGACTGTTCATCACCGAGAGATGTGGTCCGCGTCAGCGCATGGGAGCCGTGCTCACTGACATGCCGATGAGGGAGGGAGCGACGCTCATCGACAACAAGTGCGGCGATTGCACCGCCTGCATAGACAAGTGCGCCATGAAGGTGCTGAAAGGAGCTGGCTTCAAGCATCACCCAGCGTCCAGGGACGATGTCATCGATTGGGCCAAATGCGGGGACTATGAGAAAAGATTGATCGGCGACGGGAGCAAGCCGGAGATGGCCTGCGGAAGATGCATCGCCGTGTGCCCGTTCTCGTTCCCGAACAAATGAACGGCGATCACGGGGACGGCTTGGGCTTGGAGTAGATGAGCTTCAACAGCACCAGCCCCGCGTTGAAGGCCATGGCCACCATGTTCCATATGATCAGTGGAAGGTCGTTCAGCATGATGCCATAGACGAGCCAGAGGCCCATGCCGATCATCAGCAGGAGCGGCATAGATAACGAGAAGTCGTCCATGCTATGGGTCTTCAGCGCCCTTATGATCTGAGGAATGTAGCCTACGGTGGTCAGGAAACCGGCCAACAGGCCCAGCATGGTCTCGGGGTCCATAGGACCACATCATGTCATAGGCGCTAATGACCCTTTTGTTACGTGGCGCTGATGTAGAGACATCATCGTAGGCATGAAGGCACCTCGATGCGGCGTCCCTGCCCGACCCGGTCCTTCGCTTCGTTTCGTTGAACGGTCGTGAATCGACCACTTTGAGGTCGATGATCATGAAAATAAAAAGAAAAGAATGGACCCTTGCCGGGCAACGCTGGAGCAAGGGCAGGAAGGATGCCGGTTGTGCGTTCTCAGGCCTTCCTCCTCCGTCTTATCAGCACGATTCCGATCACAACCGCGGCGATGACGATCACCAGGACCATCATCAGAACGGTGCTGGAATCACCTAGTGCAGCAGTGGGCTCCATGTTCACAGTGATCTGGTGCATGCTGTGCGAATAGTTCACGGTCAGTATCCAGTAATCCTCGGTGCTTTCGATCGAATAAGTGCTCTCGGCCCCGTCTAGAAGGACCTCGATGCCTTCCACTTCGCTCATCTCGGCCTTGGGGATATATATGCTGGTCGACCCGGACGTGCCGTTCTCACCGGTCACATTGAACTTCAGCATGTTGGAGGAGAACAGGAAGTCAGAGATGGTCGACGTGGACTTGGTCAGGAAGACCCCGTCCCTGCCCTCCAAGGTCAGAGCAGCATAGGTCACGTTCTCGTAGTAATAGCACGAGTCCGAGTACTGGTCTACCAAGCATGTCGAGAGCATGATGGCCATTATGGCCTTCAGGTCAAGGTCTATGGTGACCTGGAAGCTTCCATCGGTCCCGGTGGAGACCGCTTGGAAGTTCCAAGACTGCCCCCTCTCGATACTATATGCGATGCTGATATCAAGGGCAGGAATGGCATCCCCGGTGACGAGGTCCCAAGCCTTGCCTTTCAGCATCAGGTCATAGTTGTCCCCATCAACGACCGGGAAACAGGAGACGGACATCTGAACGTGCTTGCGGACTACGAACGTCTTTGAGCACTCTGCCAGATTGTTGTCGTTATCCGTGGCCTTGACGGTGACCGTGTGGTTACCCTGCGATAGGTTGGTGAAGGTATGATTGGTCGCCTGTCCCTTATCTACCCAGTCGCCATCGTCCATCCTCACCTGGTATACCATTGTTGTCGAGTCCGAATCGAATCCGCTCCACTGCACAAGAACGTCCTGCGGGTCAACGGTGCTGTTAGAATAGGTGATGACGTCGTTCACTGCCTGTACCTTGATGCCGAGCTCGGAGATGATGGACACCGAGGGGCAGTCCGGGTTTTGCCCGACCGCTATGTTGCTGGGACCGCTGGTCATGAACTTGCTGGCCCAGACGACCGAATAGGAGATCGAGGTCCATTCATCGACGTTACCGATGGTATCGATGTAGGAGGCCCCGGTAACATTGATCCTAGTCGTGGAGACACCGTCGTTCCGAACGATCATGTAATGATCGATGCAACCGGTCATATAGAAGGGGTCGTCCCAGCTCAAAGTTATTTGGTTGGAATCGACCGTAGCGCTGAGGTTTCGGGGGGCAGAGGTCGGGCTTATCAAAGGATAATGATCGACCTCGTTCTCCCCTTCGTAACTGCTGCCACCATTTTTCGGTTTATAAGAAACGTCTGATATACCATCTCCATTCTCGTCCAGTGTGGAGCAAATCGGATCACCAAGGAAACTGGTGTATTTTCCAGGCCAGAGGTTGTAGTTCTTTCCGTAGAAGTTGCCAACGCCATTGGATGAGTTCCATTTGTTATCCGCCCCGGACCCGTACTCTGCCGGCATCGAGTTGGGACCGCCAGGAGACACCAAGATGTTTCCGTAGATGGTGTTACCTGTTCCAGCAATGAACAGCGCAGCATGCCCGCTGTACCATCCATTTCGTGAAGCCAGGTTCCATCTTATAAGAGAGTCGGTGATCGACATCCAGAGGTTGAACCCATAATTGGAGTTGAAGGAGACGTTGTTGCCTTGGATCAATAGTCCGTCGCAGTTATTGGCGTCGACCCCGCCCGCATCGCATCTAGTAACGGAATTGTTCTCGAACACGATATCGTTCGAGTACCGGGCCTCGAGACCGTTGTACGCTGCATCGGACATCGAGGAGTTGTCCACGATGATGTTGCCGCAGGAAAATATTGTGATGCCGTAAACGAAACCGTTGATGGCAAGATCGCTTAACCTTCCATTGGTGACGTTAACCAGCTCCACACCCGAGGAGGATGAGCCTTTGTCGATGTTGTCTTGGGATATCGCGGTCATCGAACAGTCTCTTATCGAGAAGTATGCATCAGTGTTCATGATATTGATCGCCGTCTGATTGGCGTCACATTCTATGACGAGACCGGAGATGATGTACGGATTCGCTTTAGTGCCTGTTCCGGCCCAGTTCTTATGGTCCGCTTGCGCATGGAAATCCGCGGTCCCATTGATATCTATCCGATCGTCGATTGTTTTTTCAATATACCTATCTGAATCAATGCTCGATGCATCGGTGCATATCGGTACAAGACCGATAATGAGCATTGATAATGCCATAGCTAAAGCTAATGTTTTGGACATCATCATGTTCCATTCCCCACTTCCCCCCAGTGACCTGGAAGCAAATGATTGGAGATTTATCCTATAATAAGTATCATTTGGTTTCTTTCTAAAAAATAGAAAGAAAATATGTCTGTAAATTGTGTTCCATCGTTCATCGATATCGGAGCGCCCTTGGAATTGTTGTCGAATTCCTCA
The DNA here is from genome assembly GCA_028682895.1 of Methanomassiliicoccales archaeon. Lineage (GTDB taxonomy): Archaea > Thermoplasmatota > Thermoplasmata > Methanomassiliicoccales > UBA472 > UBA472. Next base: position 106,014 of record JAJRAK010000001.1, on the reverse strand, counting down.
AATGGAGCAAGAACAAGATGGCGGGCCCGTGGGGATTTGAACCCCAGTCGTCGGCTTCGAAGGCCAAAAGGATAATCCAGGCTACCCTACGAGCCCCGCAGATAGAGGTAAAATGACGGTACTTGATAAGATTATTGTTCATCATCCGTTCATGATCAACAACGCATTGGAAGGACCTGACCTCGTACTGATCCAAACTAGACTTGGATAGATCGTGATAAAAATGCCAGAAAAAAATGTTGACCGCAAGAAAGCTATATATATGCCAGATGCCGCCAACTATCCCATCGATAAAGAGGGTTGACGATGGTATTCGATAAGCTTGCCAAGGCGGTCACCAAGCATTACAAGGTCATCATTGTCATTTGGGTGATCGCCCTGCTGTTCAGCGTGCCGGCCATGATGAGCCTCGGTGACGTGGTCAGCTATGACACCGAGATGACCTCGGAGGATAAGAGCGAGTCCACCATCGCATCGCAGATCATCGCTGAGAACTTCCAAGGTTCCGTGTCGAACAGCACGCTCATCATCGTCCTGCAATCTGATAACATGACCGAGGCCGATGCCCGGGATTATGTCATCGAGCTCCAACAGGACCTGGAGAGCGCGGACCTGCCATATCTCGAAAGCACAGCATCGATATACTCCTACTCGGCCCAGATATTGTTCCTGACCATTTACGAGCTCGGGCCTCGGATGTATGCTGCCGAGGAGCAGATCAACCAGAGCGCGTTCCTGTTCTGGGGGATACCGGCCATGCATGCGCAGAACTGGGCTGGATATTTTGCTGGAGATGCTAATGAAACGAACGCCACCGCCTACGCCTATGCGGCCACCAGCGCAGCACTGAGCACCTACCTGTCCGGCATGGACGCCAACATGACGTCCTTGGCCTTCGGCTATTATAGTGCTTTCGCCGGGTCCTGGAACGCTACGGCCATCAATTATTCGTTGTTTGCGGGCCCCATCTCCCGCGGTGAATATTGCGCCAACTCCACTGCCACGTCATTCATCGATAGCTTACCATTGGATGAATCCGAGAAACAGGTCATGTCCGACGTCCAGGATGCCTTTGACATGGCGACCTTCAACAATGGGTCGGTGGTACACAATTTCACGCTTGGAATGATGTCCAATATGTCCGGGATCAACAACATGATGTTCCTGCAGGAGACCTATGATATGGGCCCGGATTATACCAGCCTCGGCGGTCAGATAAACATCACCATCGCCGTTGCTTCGATCATCAGCACTGGCACACTCCAGAGCTACCCGGTCGAGATGCCGGACCAGCTGCTGAGCGGGTTCGTCTCGTCTAGCAACCAGACCATGCTGATGCTCTTGTCCTTCAGCGTGGCGGCGGACTACATCACCGAGGACGGGGACACGCCCATGACGGATGTGGTGGGCGATGTGCGAGCGATAATCGACGAAACGAAGGAGAGCACAGGTTATGACGTAACCACCTATGTCACCGGGATGGCCGCCATATCCGAGGACATGGCTAACGAGTCCGAGGACGACATGATGTTGATCGAACCGATCACCATCACCGTGATATTGGTCCTAATGGGCTATCTGTTCCGCACGGTCATCGGACAGTTCCTGCCTTTGGGGGCGGTGGGTGTCGCGGTGGGTGTGAGCCAGGCCATGGTGTTCATCCTGGCGTCCACCGTGCTTGATGTCAACTACATGATCTCCACCATGCTGTTCGCCATCCTGATGGGAGTGGGTACTGACTATTCCATCTTCATCATCACCCGCTACCGTGAGGAACGCATAAAGGGTGCGACCAGAGAGGAGGCCGTCCAGACCGCACTGACCTGGGCCGGCGAGTCCGTTGCCACCAGCGCCTCCACCGTGATCATCGCCTTCTTGGCCATGGCCACAGCTGACTTCGGCTTCGTGCAGACCATGGGCGTCATCATAAGCGGCGCCATCGTCATCGCGCTACTGGTCTCCCTGACCTTGATCCCGTCCATACTGATGCTCGTGGGTAACAAGTTATTCTGGCCTACGACCGGAAAGCGGTGGGACGACTATGTTCATAAGTTCATGGAGAAGAAGAGGACCGGTAACCACGGTTACTTCCACAAGGCCGCGACCTTCTCGGTGAACCACGCCAAGATAGTGCTGGTGGCGGCCATATTGGTGACCGTCCCCACTACCTACCTGTTCGTGACCGCTGAGACCAGCTTCGATTTCATCGGAGTGATGGGGGACTCAGAGAGCATCAATGGTATGAAGGCCATGACCGATGATTTCGGTGCTGGTTCCATCCAGCCCACTCAAATAGTGATCACCAGTGATGTCGTGATCTATAATGGTACGGCATTCAACTACGAATATCTGGACGCGATCGAGAACATAACAGCGTCCATCGGTGCGAAATCGGAGGTGCAGAAGGTCACGGGCATTACCCGCCCCTATGGTGAGCATATCGATTATCGCAACCTCGATTCCTTCTCCGATGAGGAGAGCGCGCAGATACTGTCCGCCATGCTCTCGTGCATCGGCGACGACGATCAGAGCATATTGCTCACGGTGATCCTGGCCGACCAGCCACAGAGCGCGGACTCCGTGGACTTCATCCACGACCTAAGGGATGAGATAGTGGTATGGAAGGGGCAGGAATCCCAGCTGGTCGGATCGGAGATACGGGTGGGCGGAACGACCGCTGCACTGTACGATACCAGCCTCAGTACGGCCTCGGAGTTCACCAACATCGAGATACTGGTGGTCATAGGCATATTCATCGTGCTGATGATCGTGCTTGGCTCCATCCTGCTTCCGGCGTTCGCAGTGCTCTCCATAGCTATGAGCATATCCTGGGCCTTCGCCCTGACCCATCTGGTCTTCGGCTCCTTGCTCGGACTGCCCATTCTCTGGCTCATCCCGCTCATACTGTTCGTCATCCTGATGGGCATTGGTATCGATTACAACGTGTTCATCCTGACCCGCATCCGGGAAGAGATACACAAAGGGAAGGAAACGAAGGAGGCCGTGGTTGACGCTGTGGACTGGACCGGTGGCATCATTACCGCCTTGGCACTGATAATGGTCGGGGCCTTCGGTGCCATGATGCTGTCCAGCAACGCCATGCTCCAGGAGTTCGGGTTCGCTCTGTCGGTCGCGGTCCTGCTCGACGCCATGATCGTTAGGACCTACATAGTGCCAGCCGCTCTGACCGTCATGGGCAAGAAGGCCTGGTGGGCCCCTGGCAGGCTGCAGAGGGAGGGCCGTGAGGAGAAGATGAGAAGGAAGGCGGAGAAGCAGCAGAGGGAGTAGGCCAATAGAACGTGGCCTGGACGGCCACCTATCCATTTTTCATTTTATTCTGCCCTTCCTTCCCTTCAAAAGCAACCTTTTTTATCTGCTTCCATTCTTTCGAGGCGCATGAAGCGGGTCACCATGGGCCACGGGGCCGGCGGAGAGATGATGCAGGAGCTCATCGCCAGATCGATAGCGCCTTTCTTTCCCAAGCTCAAGAGCGAGGTGCCATTGGATTCGCTGGACGATTCCGCGGTGGTCGATGACATCGTCTTCACCACCGACGGTCATACTGTCAAACCGATATTCTTCCCGGGCGGTGACATCGGCACCCTGGCCGTGAGCGGCACGGTCAACGACATCGCGGTCATGGGCGGAAGGCCTCTGGCCCTCTCCATGTCCATGATACTGGAGGAAGGACTGGAGATCGATGTTCTAGAAAGGGTCTCCAAGAGCATCGGCGAGTGCTCCAGGATAGCCGAGGTCCCGGTCGTCACGGGCGATACCAAGGTCATGGAGAAGGGGGCGATCGACAGGATGGTCATATCGGCCGCAGCCGTTGGCAAGCGCCATCCGGCCATGGACCACAACCTGAAAGTGGCCTCCTCATACCGCAAGGTCGATTCCCGCTGGCTCACGGACGATAACGTCAGGGATGGTGATGCGATCCTTGTCTCTGGGACGCTGGGAGACCATGGGATCTCACTTCTTTCCTTCCGCGAGGGTTATGGATTCGAGAGCAAGGTGCAGAGCGACTGCGCTCCCTTGAACCATATGATCGCAAAGCTGCTGGAGGTCGGCGGTATCACCTCGATGAAGGACGCCACACGTGGCGGCTTCGCCAACGCCATCAACGAATGGAGCTCCAAGTCCAAGGTGGGCATCGAACTGACAGAGAAGGACATCCCTATTGCGGACGCTGTACGTAACGCTAGCGAGATGCTCGGACTGGACCCGCTGACCATTGGCAACGAAGGAAAGGTCATCATCGCCTGCGTGCCTGATATGGCGGAAGAGGTCCTCAAGGCGTTGAAGAAGGACGAGCACGGGCGGAACGCGGCTATCGTCGGTCGTGCCAGCAAGGACACCAAGCACGTCATGCTGCGCACCGAGGTGGGCGGACGACGCATACTCGAGCCGCCGGTGGGAGACCCCGTGCCGCGCATATGCTGATCCCGGTTACGGGATCGATCCCTGTATATCTTTCCTATCCCGTTTTCCTTATCAATCGTGATACATTCCATGGATATGCTGGGGTGTACTTTTTTATTTGTATTATTTAATATAGATATAATAAATGTATATAAGCAATGCGCACCAGTATTAATCAAGGGATAAAATGACGGACTACGCATTGATGGCAAAAGAGATGAAGGAGATACTAGGATTGAAACACGAGCCAGTGGCCATCACGCTCATTAAAAAGGGGATGCCGATGCCCTCTGATTATCCGGTCACGGAGACCCCGGTGAGACATTGCGGCACCATCATGAGGGCCAGGCACGGCGAGAAGCTTCTCGTCCCTGCGGACAAGGAAGCCTGCCCGGTAGGGGCCTCGGCGTTGGGATTGGTCCCTGTGCCAGAGAAGGTAGCGTCTGGCGAGTTCCATTCCAACATGGGAATGTACAAGGACCCGAGCGCGGCCAAGACAACGCTGGAACTTAGGACGTCCTTCCCCTTGGGAAGTGTCGTGGCCGTGGCGGCATCACCGCTGTCCAAGGCGACGCTCGTACCGGACGTCGTTATCGTCACCGCATTGCCGGAACAGGTCTTCTGGATACTGCCGGCTGCTGCTACCTTTGAGAAGGGCGGCCGTGTGACCGTGGAGATGGCGGCCGTTCAGGCCAGCTGCGTCGATGCCACCGCCATACCGATCATGAAGGGCAAGACGAACATATCCCTGGGCTGCTTCGGCTGCCGCAAGACCACCGACATAATGGCCGAGGAGATGTTCGTAGGCATACCGTTCAAGCACTTCGAGGACACCGTGAAGGCATTGAAGGTATTGGGAGCAGGGGCCATCCCCAAATCAAGGGCCAAGACCGTTTGATCGGGGGTCCATCATGGACGAGATCGATCAGCGCAAGCAATGGGACTCGACCTATACCTCCAAGGCCGATTTCTTCGGCCAGCAGCCCAGCGACCTTGGGTATCGGGCGGTGGAGATATTCAAGAAGAACGGGTGCCACAGGATAGTCGAACTGGGCTGTGGACAGGGGCGGGACAGCATGCTGTTCGCCCGCGAGGGGTTCAAGGTGACCGCCCTGGACTACTCCGAATCGGGCATATGCCAGATCAGGGAGAGGGCCTGCAAGCTCTGCCTGGACCCTAACATCGAATGCGTAGTGCATGACGTCCGCTCGGGCATCCCGCTTCCCGATGCCTCCGTCGATGCCATCTACTCGCACATGCTGTTCACCATGGAGCTGTGGGAAAAGGAGATCTCGTTCATCCTGGAGGAGTGCCGGAGGGTGCTGAGGCCCGGCGGACTGAACCTCTATTCGGTGCGTAACGACCACGACCCTCACTTCGGCAAAGGACCGCACAAGGGGGAGGACATGTGGCAGAATCCCATCGGTTTCGTGGTCCACTTCTTCCCCGAGGAGAAGATAAGACGTCTGGCCAAAGGATATGAAATCGTCCATATCAGGGAGTTCGACGACCCTTCGCCCCCGTTCACCAAGAAGCTCTATGAGGTGCTCCTCAAGAAAGCATGATCAGACGGCTCCTCCGATCATATAGCATATCACGAACGCCACCAGACCGATGCAGGCCATCCTGAGTCCTTTCCACCAGGGGTTCTTTTCGCTGAGGCGTCCCATGATGAAGCCTGTGACGAACAGTATGGATATCGCCAGCACTATCGCCACCTTGGCCGCTTCTAATATGTTCCCGGCCATGAGCAGGAACGGCATGAGAATGATGGTCGATGCCATCAGGGGGGCCATGGAATTGGAGATGGCGATTATGGCCGCGCTCGCTTTCGAGGCTTTTCCAAGGTTCGTCCCGTCAACGGGTCGGAGCATGGCCCGGCCGATCTCGTCCAAGCGCCTGGACTGCTCTATGCTCTCGGCCTCGTAAACGCTGCTGCCAGTGGATATTGCTAACGCCACGGCGCTGGTGATGATGGTGGTGATCACTAGACCCTTGTCAGCATCCGCAGTGAGGGCGGAGCCGATGATTATGCCCAGCACCGCGAAGGTGGTGTCGAACATGGTGTTGACAAAATACCTTCTGAGCGCGGGTCCGGTCTCGGGAAGGCTCATGGCCTCCTTGAACCAGGAGCCCTTACGTTCGTTCCTTTCCAACTGATCTCACCATTTCGACCTATCCCATATAGGAGCCTGACTAAATCCTTTTCGGACCTTCATCGAGCGGTTCATCATTTTTTCCATATTTAATTGAGATCACCCCAAAATTCCCGATGAATCGAATGCTGACAGATGGTATTTTTAAATAAAGACGATGAAACGTTGCATTTATCGCCCATATCTATAAAATGAGGGGACGGGCGGGAGGATGATTGAGAAGGGATGGTTTGAAAAAATTAATTTCAGTGATTATGGCGTTCACCATGGTGGCTGGGGGGTTCGCTATTTTGTTACCATATAGCACAGCCTCGGACACCGATATTGATGGGATAGCAGATCCCATCGGGATCGACCTTGGTTATCAGATCAGGGCAGAGACCATAGACCCAGAAGAGGTTCTGGAGAGCGCTGATGCTCAGGGAATATCCTCGAGCAAGAGCACCATCTCGAAGGACTGGTCGGTCAGTGATACCAACTGGTATTTCGTTGGATCATATGGAAAGAGCCCTTGGATGGTTTTCACCAAGATGGCCGAGGGTAACTATTGCGAGGTTTGGGTCGCAAACGATCTGACCTTCTCATCCGGAGATGCCCGTAACGCTTACACCAATAGGCTTAACATCACTATGGACCAGGCAGAGTATGCCGCGCAGCAGTTCGATGAGGTTATCTACCCGACCGAGAGCGAGTATTTCTCCGAGCCGCCAGCATACAATGGCTCCAATGCCCTGATGCCTACATACACTGATGATCCTAACGATTACTACAACACCACTGATGATGGAAAGGTCATGATAATGATCTTCAACATCAAGGACACGAACTTCGTCAACCCATCATATCCGTACTATATCGTTGGATTCTATTCCCCTAGCCAGACGGCCTATTATGACCGTAACATCATACACATCGACAGTTATGATTGGGTGAACAGGACCGGCGAACAAGAGGATATTAAAATCGACAACGTTTTGCATTCATCATATGTCTATGAGTCTACCTTGGTTCACGAGTATCAGCACCTGCTGCATGACTATGTGGACACCAATGAGAGCACCTGGCTCAATGAAGGCTGCTCCATGTACTCTGAGGGTCTTTGCGGATATGGATACAGCTACTCTCACATCGCCTGCTTCTTCTATACCCCGGACAACTCCCTGACCCAGTGGAGCGACCAGGGACAGAATAATATACTGGCCGACTATGGCGCCGCATTGCTGTTCATGATCTACATGAACGACCATTATGGCGGTTCGGATATGATCTCCGCCATAATGCAGAACCAGTTGCAGAGCATGGAGAGCATCACCGATTGCCTGAGGGACGCTGGCTACAGCCGCATGAACTTCGACAAGGTTTTCAACAACTGGAGGCTGGCCAACCTGCTGTGGACCGATGATGTCGGGAACGGGATCTATAACTATGAGTCCCTGACCCTTGACGACATCGTGCATGATGGGGATTATTACTACATCGACCCACTTCATTACGATGCTGATGATGGCATGGTAAGTGCCGCCAACTACTTTGGTTACCGTTACAACATAGACGGGTATTTGACCTACGAGTCCAGACTGGGAGAGTACGGAACCGACTATATCGAGCTGAATATGGAATCCAGAACGGATAGCGATCCTTCGGAGGATCTCTTCAGCATGCTGTTCTCTAAACTGTACTTCGACGGAGAGGACGATGTTGATATCGGTTGGCAGAGCAACTCTTTCGGTTATTGGTGGACCGGCATCAACATTGTAAATTACTTTGACGAGGTCGGCTATTCATATGATGAGGCGGACTTCCTGCTGACCACCGAGGTCGATCTGACCGATGCGGCCGACATGGAATACGAGAACTGCACCCACTGGCTGAACATGACCACCTATTATAATATCGAAGATGGGTGGGACTTCGGCTTCGTACAGGTGTCCACCGATGGCGGTCTGACCTGGGAATCGCTGAACGATACCGGGGACTACTGTACTGAAGTAGTGGACGAGAGCTGCATGGAGAGCATAGCTGCGAACGTTCCGGGATTGACAGGTCATTCGGGGGATTACATCAACCTCACCTTCAATCTGACGGCATACGACGGGCAAGAGATCATGCTCGGGTTCCGCTATATGACGGACCGGAGCACGACCAACTGGGGCTGGGAGATCACCTCGGCATCGGTGGACAACGTGCTGATCCCCACGGACGCCTTCACTGCGGTCCAGGATGAGACCGACTTCTTGGTGACCATCGTCGCCACCGGTCATGGCCTTAACCCGATGATCGTGAACATACCGACCAACGATGCGACCGAGGTAGCACAGCGGTTGATGGGGGCGTTCACGTTCTACGATGAGATAACCCTCCTGGTATCTCCGACCCAAGGGCCTGTGGACTATGAGTTCGGGATCGACTACCGCGACAACATGTTCTTCGCCCGGTAACAAACCTTTTCTATTCTTATTTTTTTTATTTATTCAATCAAATATCATTGATGACATAGCTGTTCGTTGGCCAATTGACCTAGAAATAGAGGGAGCAATGAAGGGTAAATGACCTTTTTAGACACCCATTTTGAACGATGCTATAAATAACTGTCATGTAAATTATGTACCCATTGCCCCTTCGGGACTGTTCTAATACGGGGGCGGGAGGATGATTGAGAATGGATAGTTTGAAAAAGATAATGGCTACGGTCATTGCACTTACGATGATATCAGGAGCTTTTCTGGTGGTGATTCCATATTCAGGTTTGTCGTCCCAGGCGACCACAGATGGAATTGCGGACCAGGTTCCTATCTATGCAAGCGAGATGATCAGAAACGCCCATACTGACGATGTCCAAGAAGACAGGTCCATCACCACGGTCTCTAAGGCAGGGGACATGGCGAATGGAACGGTGATGAATTACTGGACACAGAACACAGCCAGTGGTGCTTTCTACCAAGAAGAAATGACCAAGCGTGGCGAGGGGAATTATTGTGAGGTGTGGGTCGCGAACGACCTTTCATACTATTTCGGCGCTTTTGACCCGCGAGACAACCGGACCGACATCACGGATGATATGGTGGACCTCATCATAGAGAACTTCGATGATCAGATTTATACTGTGATGACCGAGACGTTCATCAGCTCTCCGGCGCTCAATGGATCAGTACCAGGCATGGAGTATTGGGAATATACCTATTACATGGCTGGATATGAGGATTACAACCTTACTGAAGAGGATATCGCTGATGAGCTGTTCACAACGAACGATTCGGGCAAGCTCATGATAATGATCTTCAACATCCGCGACATTAGCTGGTATGATGATGATTATAATGGTGGATACGTCGCTGGGTTTTATTGGAGCTACATGAGCGCCATGTACAACCGAAACATAATCAACATCGATTGCTTCGATTGGGCAAACCGGACAGGTGTTCAATCGGACATACCCGACTCTGGTCATTACTCGTATGTTTACGAGTCGACCGTGGCCCATGAGTACCAGCACCTATTACATGATGTGATGGACTCTGCCGAGGAGAGCTGGATCAACGAAGGGTTGTCCATGTTCTCCGAGTACCTATGCGGATATGGATTCTCGTACAACCATATGGCCTGGTTCATGGCCACCCCGGACAACTCCCTGACAATTTGGGAGGACCAGGGTGACATTAATTCCCTTGCTGACTACGGTGCGGTCGCTATGTTCATGGCCTACATGTACGACCACTATGGCGGCACTGAGATGATGCAGAGCATATTCACCAACCAGCTGCAGGGCATGGCCAGCATCGATGATGCCTTTAGAGACATGGGGTATAACCGCATGAACTTCGACAAGGTGTTCCTGAACTGGAGGCTGGCCAACCTCATCTGGTCCGATTCCCCTGGGAACGGTCTGTATAATTATGAGAGCTTGACCTGGGAGGACATCGGAGAGGAGCTGCGCGTTTTGGAGTACGACATAGATGATGGCAAGGTCTTCGGCGAGGATTGGGGACCTACCTACACCTACGAGAACGACAACACCGGATATTACTGGCTTGATGAGTACGGTACTGACTACATCTATGTGGACTTCGAGACAGTAGCGGGCGGTTATTCCTACGAACTCCTGCAGGCCTTGTTCTCTAAGCTGGTATTCGACGGTGATGAGAACGCCAAGGAAGGGTGGCTGTACTATGAGGACAGGTCCCGGAGGGCACCCTCAGACTGGTGGTACTCCGGTTCCAGCAACAATATGAACGTCCTGCTGACGGCCGACGTGGACCTGACCGACAAGGTCGGGGACGATTGCCTGATGCGAATGTACAGCGAATGGGACATCGAGGATTACTACGACTTCGCCTTCGTGCAAGTGTCCACCGATGGCGGTCTGACCTGGACGTCGCTGAACGACACAGGAGATCACTTCACAGAGCTCCATTATGGCGATGTGGACCAGACGACCGTGGACATGCTACCCGGACTGACCGGTACGGGTGGCCCAAGCTACCTTTACTTCGATCTGTCCGATTACGCTGGTCAGGAGATCATGCTCGGTTTCCGTTACGTGACCGACCCGTATACATACTATGACGGTTGGACCATATACGGGGTCCAAATCGATGGCGTATCATTGGACATGTCCGAGTTCCAGACCACCTACCCAGAACAGGACTTCCTGGTCACCATCTATGCCCCTGGCTATGATGGGATGGGACCGATGGTCATGAACATGCCTACCAATGACGCCACCGAAGTGGCGCAGAGGCTGATGGGCGCGTTCATGTTCTACCCTGGAGTGTTCATACTGGTCTCCCCGATGAACGGTGTGGGCGAATACTCGATCGATATGACGTACCGCAGTGGAATGTTCATGGGCTAAACCACAACCAAACCCTTTTTTTCCTTTTCCTTTTTATAATCCCTGAGCGATGACGATTACCCTAAGGGCCCATGGTCTAGCGGTTATGACGACTCCCTTACACGGAGTAGGTCGCCGGTTCGAATCCGGCTGGGCCCACTATTTTATCTTATGATATTTGGACCTCGTGGTCTCCGACTGGCTGTTCTAAGGAACAATATTTTATTGAACGATGATGTTTTCCCGCCTATCGTAAAAGCTTGAGCGGTGATGTTCACGAACAGCGAGGTAAGCGTCGATGCAATAACGGTCAAGAAGATCGCGATGAGCCTGGGAGCCGACCTGTGCGGAATAGCTCCAGCGGACCGTTTCGAGGGAGCGCCGAAGGGACATCACCCCAAGGACATCTACCCGGAATGCCGATCGGTCATAGTGTTCGCCAAGAGGATGCCTGCCGGCCTTTTGGATGCTAAGAGCTGCGTTCCGTATACTCAGGTGAGCCACATCATCAACCAGGAATTAGACAAACTTGGCATTTCGCTCGGCCTTGCCCTCGAGGACCTTGGTGCGAGAGCGGTGCCGTTGCCCGCCGACGATCCGTACGAGCATTGGGAGGCCGACCGGCAGTACGGAAGGGCGGTCCTGTCGATGAGACATGCTGGATATCTTGCCGGATTGGGCCTGATGGGCAGGAACACGCTCCTGAAGAACGACAGGTACGGCAACATGATCAAGCTGGGGGCAATACTTGTGGACGCGGATATCGAGCCGGACCCTATCGCCACTTATGCTGGGTGCCCGGAGAGATGCCGCCGTTGCCTTGACGCTTGCCCTGCAAAGGCGCTCGATGGGACCGCGGTGGACCAGAAACTCTGCCGCCCCGTATCGGGCTTCACGAACGAGAAGGGGTTCTTCCTGATGAGATGCAACACCTGCAGGAGCGTCTGCCCGCAGAGACTGGGCATCAAGAAAAGATAGGAGAATGCCTCTGAAAGCATGCTACTGACCGATCAGTTCTATAGGCTCGGCATTCAGACGGTCCAGCGCTATTATTGACGATTTCTATTTATTTTCAAATCAATTATTCGTAAATACACGAACGAACATTATGATGAGGTACCATGGCCGAGGACCTCCCGGACAGAAAACCATGCCTGTGGCACGCACCTGACGGCAGGTGCGCTAATTGCAAGGCACGCAGATACAGACATGATGCGCTCGGGATGAAAGATGAATATGGTGAGTGCTCCGGCCAGAAGGACTATCATACCTGCGAGTTCTACAAGGAGAAGCCTGTTCCTTGTCATTGATATGAAGAGGAGGCATCGCTTTGGTGGACATCGACCTGGGTGGCATATTGAAGGGGCTGCGCTCCCTGGGAGTGGAGGAGTGCCGAGCCGCGCTCCTGGAGACCCGTGACATCCTCATGGCCGGCATCGGGGAACGACGTCTGCTGCAGCCGCTCATCGCCTTGACGTCGTCCGAGGACGTTCAGGTGCGCCGGGACGCCTCTTGGTGCCTCGGCAAGCTGGCCATGATGAAGCTGGGGGACCCCCACGCCGTAGAAACATTAGTGCCGCTGGCCTTGGACAAGGATGCCGAGGTCAGGGAGAACGCCGTCTGGGCCCTTGGAGAGCTGGCAGGCATTGGTATCGGGGACACCATATCCATCGAGGCGCTGAACATATTGCTCACCGACCCGGAGAAGGAAGTGCGCGGAATGGCCGCCTGGTCATTGGGAAGGATGGCGGAGAGGATGAGGTTCACGTCGCCCTACTCCATAGCGCTGCTCAAGGTCATGCTTCAGGACGACAGCGAGTTCTTGCGCAAGGGGGCGGAGTGGTCCCTGGAGCGCATCGAGCGGCTGCGACCGCATTGAACTGAGGCGACATGGTTAAATCTTAGTGCCCCTCATTCGCTAAAAGATGTCCACGGAGCGCATGCTTAGGGTGGGACTGGTGCAGATGGCCATGTCCCCTGACGCCGATGATAATCTTCACAAGGCGATCAGCATGGCGGAGCGCGCGGCGGCCATTGGTGCCCAGGTCATCTGCCTTCCCGAGCTATTCACCACCTTGTACTTCCCGATGAGGGAGGATGCAGAGGGTCTGGCGGATAAGGCTGGACTGCTCAACATCATCCCAGGGAGGGTCACGGAGGCGCTGGGAGAGCTGGCGCGAAGCACGGGCACGGTGATCGTGGGCGGTTCCCTCTTCGAGGCGACCGAGGACGGTAATTTCAATACCGCCACCGTATACGAGAATGACGGGCGCTGTCTGGGCAAGTATCGAAAGACGCACATTCCTGATGACGAGGGCTTCTTCGAGCAGCATTATTTCAAGCCGGGCGACACCGGGTTCCAGGTGTTCCAGACGTCCGTCGGCCGTCTGTCCGCGCTCATCTGCTATGACCAGTGGTTCCCCGAGGCCGCCCGTTCCGTGGCGCTGATGGGGGCTGAGCTTGTGTTCTATCCTACGGCCATCGGCACCGTCAAAGGGATCGGACAGGCCGAGGGCGATTGGCAGCAGGCCTGGGAGAACGTCATGCGCGGACATGCGATAGCGAACGCCATGCCGGTCTGCGCCGTCAACCGCGTTGGGACGGAAGGAGAAACCGAGTTCTACGGCGGCTCCTTCGTCTGCGACGCCTTCGGCAAGACGCTGGCCAGGGGCGGCAAGGGCGAGGAGGTCGTCATCGCCGATATCGATATGGACCACGGCCCCAAAGTGAGGGAAGGATGGCGTTTCTTCCATAACCGCCGACCGGAATGCTATGGGCAGCTCGTGCGGAAGAAGGATTGAGGTGTGAGAATGAGAACGAAGGACCCCTGCGCCCTAGGTTATTACATGCCCCCGGAATGGTCAAAGCACGAGGCCACGTGGCTTTCCTGGCCGAAGAACCCGCTGACCTTCCCCTCGGAGGTGCTGGATGACGTTGAAGGCGTGTTCGCCGAGATGGCCGCCGCCCTCAGCGGAGGGGAGAAGGTCAGGATGCTGGTGGACGATGCCGATGCTGAGAACAAGGCTGCCGGCATGATCGAGAGGGCCGGCGCGGACATGTCCAAGGTCGAGCTTATGCGCATCAAGAGCGCCGACGTATGGATACGCGATTACGGGCCGACGTTCCTGTTGCATAAGGAGACGGGAAGGAAGGCGGCGGTCAAATGGGACTTCAATGCCTGGGGCGGTAAGTATGATGACCTGCTCTACGACAACATTACTGGGCAGGAAGTGGTGGAACGGTCCGGAGTGCGCTTCTTCAGACCAGGCATCGTATTGGAGGGCGGGTCCATAGACGTGAACGGGGATGGCTGCGTCCTTACCACGGAGCAGTGCCTGCTGAACAAGAACCGCAACCCGCATCTGAAGAAACAGGACATCGAAGGATATCTTGCCCATTACATATCCGCACCAGAGGTCATCTGGCTGTCATCTGGCATAGAGGGGGACGATACCGACGGACATATCGACGACTTCGCCCGCTTCTCATCCAGGTCCACAATCCTTTGCGCCCATTCGGAGAAGGGAGAGAACGCCCCGGTTTTGAACAAGAACTGGAAGCTGCTGGAGCAATGGAGCGAACAGAGTGACATGGAGCTTCAACGGCTCCCGATGCCGGAACCGCTCTACCTAGAGGAGGAGGAAAGGAACCTCCCGGCCAGCTATGCTAACTTCTACATTGGCAACAAGGTAGTGCTCCTGCCGGTCTTCGATGACCCGAAGGATGCCGAGGCCGTGGAGATCATGCATTCGCACTTCCCCGGAAGGGAGATCGTGCCCATATTGGCCAAGGAGCTCGTCTACGGCTATGGCGGGATACACTGTGTGACCCAGCAGGAGCCGTCGGAGCGCGATTGAAGGCCGGTCCCATCGACCGCGCAGGGACATCATTATCTATTGCCTAACCGTTTTTTATCGCATGGCACTTCCCAAGGTCTACTTCACGGACATGGACACATGTCAGGGCAACAACCTGTTGAACAAGATGGAGAAAGTACTGCGGCGGGCAGGCCTGGACCGCATGGACCTGGATGGAAAACTGGTAGCGATCAAGATGCACTTTGGGGAGCCTGGGAACCTTGCCTACATCAGACCGAACCTGGCCGCGGTCCTGGTTAAGATGGTCAAGGAAAAGGGAGGGAGACCGTTCCTCACCGATTGCAACACACTGTACCTGGGAAAGAGGGCGAACGCTGTGGACCATCTCAACAGTGCCATGGAGAACGGTTTCAACCGCATAGCAGTGGGTTGCGACGTCATCATCGCCGACGGGCTCCTTGGGAACGAGCAAAGAGAGGTCGTGATTGAAAAGGAGCTGTGCCGAACGGCCAAGATAGGCAGTGCCATCGCCGATGCGGACGTTGTCATCTCCCTCAGCCATTTCAAGGGTCATGAGCTCACCGGGTTCGGCGGGGCGATCAAGAACCTGGGAATGGGAAGTGGCAGCCGATGCGGAAAGGTGGAGATGCATGCCTCTTCGAAGCCGAGCGTGGACCGCAAGAAATGCGTCGGCTGCGGGCAGTGCGTAAGGAACTGCGCCCAGAACGCCATCGTGATCGACGGGAAGAAGAGGGCGGTCATAGACCAAGAGAAGTGCATAGGGTGCGGGCAATGCATCTCCGTGTGCCGCTATTACGCCCCCCAGGTGGAGTGGGAGGGCTCCTCGGGAATAGTGAACAAGAAGATCGCCGAGTATGCCTTCGCCGTGCTGAGGGACAAGCCTAGCATGCATGTCAGCGTCATCATGGACGTCTCGCCCAACTGCGATTGCTGGCCATTCAATGGCATACCTATCGTTCCGGACATCGGTCTTGCCGCCTCCAAGGACCCGGTGGCCCTGGACTGCGCCTGTGTCGATCTAGTGAACAAGGCGGCGGTCAATAGCGGTTGCGTGATAGACAAGAAGGGCGCCAAGAAGACGGACAAGTTCGACGCTGTGTTCCCTAATACGGATTGGAGGAGCGGGATGGAGCATGCCCAGAAGATAGGGCTCGGCCGCCGCGATTACGAACTGGTGCGGCTGAAGTGATTGTAAAAGATAATATGGATAATTCCATTCCCTCCCCATGGTCGATTTCCGTCCGTTTCGTCCGCTCATACCCCGCCTGAGCAACGGCGAGGGAATGATCGAGCGCGTCTCGCCACCGTACGATGTCATCTCCTCTGAGGAGCTTGCCCGGCTCAAGGCACAGCGCTATAATGTCACCAATATCACGCTGGGAGGCGTGGACGGTAATTACTCTGCGGCCGGTAAGCTCTTGGAGTCATGGTTGAAGGAGGGCGCCCTGTCCCAGGACAGGATGGAGAGCTTCTACACCTACAAGCAGACCTTTTGCCAGGGTGAGAACTGCTGGCAAAGGACCGGTATCATCGGCATATTGGCCGCCAAGGGGTATACCGAAGGTGTCGTCCCCCATGAGGAGACCTTCTCCAAGGTCAAGGAGGACCGCCTGAACCTGCTGCGGGGAACGGAGACACATTGCGAATCGATATTCGGCATCTTTGACAAGCTGTCGGCCAGGACCAAGGACCTGATGGACGACAAGGAGACGAGGGTGCTGGAGTTCACCGACCCCCAGGGGGTGCGGCACTGCCTGTTCCGCATCTGCGACGTGGACGCCATAAAAGCGCTGACCGAGGAGCTGAAGGACAAGACCGTGCTCATCGCCGATGGTCATCATCGTTTCGAGACCGCCTCGCGCTACGCGGAGGAGAACCCGGACGATGTGAAGAAAGGATACGTGCTGACCACACTGGTCCCCTCCAACGACCCTGGACTTCTCGTTTATCCGACGCATCGCCTGGTGAAGGAGCTGGCGATTCCCGCGGAAAGATTCCTGAAGATCATGGGGGAAGGCTTCGAGCTCACGCAGATGAAGGACCCGGCCACGCTGGAATCTGCTCTGAACGGAAGGGGGCCCTCCGATATCGGACTCGTCGTCGAGGGCAGGTCATACCTGGCCTCGCCCAAGGATCTACCATCGGACCCCATGTGGGAGATCGACTCCTACGTGTGCCAGGAGATGGTGCTGAAAGGGGACGCTTGGCCTAACGAACCGTCGGTGGAGTACGAGCATGATACGCAGAAGGCGCTGAGCAAGGTCGCTTCCGGCTACCGGCTGATGGTGCTGCTCCGACCGCCGTCCGTGGACATGATATGGGAGCTGGCCCGACAGGACCGGCGCATGCCCAAGAAGTCCACCTACTTCTGGCCGAAGATGTGGTCCGGGTTCGTGCTCTACCGTATGGCCTGATCTATGATGGTCGTCCCGCAGTTATCCTCCATGGCCTTTTGCCATTGGA
Organism: Methanomassiliicoccales archaeon; assembly: GCA_028682895.1. Classification (GTDB taxonomy): domain Archaea; phylum Thermoplasmatota; class Thermoplasmata; order Methanomassiliicoccales; family UBA472; genus UBA472. The sequence continues at coordinate 88,303 of JAJRAK010000001.1, read as the reverse complement.
CGAAACGTTCCGGATGGGCCATGAAGGCGGCCATGCATTCCTTGGAGCAGAAATGATAGGTATTCTCCTCGAACTTCATCTCCAGGGGGTTCTTTCCATTCATTTCGAACCCGCATACCGGGTCCCTATCCTTCCGTCCTGACCTGCCAACCATGATCTGCGCCCCCATGCGGTAGCAGTTCACGATGACGTTGGCCCCTACCCGGCGAAGCTTTTGCTCGTTCCTGTCATCCTCGACCTCGCTGATGATGAGCAGGTCCGGCCTCATGCCTCGGGCGGTGATGACGGTCACCATGTTGGGAGGGTCTTTCATGGCTGCGATCAGCCCTTTCGCGTCCATGATCCCGGCCTTGCGCAAGGTCTCCTCGTCCTCTGCGTCGCCCCTGACCACCGAAACACCCCCTTCCACCAGGTCCTGTACGCGAGAAGGGTCCTGTTCGATCACCACATATGATTCCCCCTTCGCGTTCAACCTCACGGCCACCTCTCGCCCGACATTGCCGTATCCGCAGATTATGAAATGATCCTTCATCCTGATCCTCCTTTCTGGAATACCTAGTTCCGACCTCAGGTTCTTACTGATGATCATGTTGAATATGACCTGCATCGTTGAGATCCCCACCGCGATGCCGCTGATGGCCACGACCATCGCTACCACCTTACCAGCTACGGTCACGGGCACCACGTCCCCGAAACCGACCGTCGTCATGGTCACGATCGTGAGATACAAGGCATCGAAGGGTCTGGACCAATAATCCTCAGTGATTAGGAATCCTAGGAATCCCCCTAGAATGACCACCAACAGGGCAATGATGGAATAACCGAGCGTACGCCTCATGTCGGGACCAGTGGATTATGAGCTAGGTCCGCTAATTATACTATTGTCTTCAAGGCGTCCATAAGATATCGCATGGAAGCTGGACGACAGGACCGGCGCATGCCCAAGAGGTCCGCCTACTTCGGGCCGAACATGTGGTCCGCGTCCTCTACCGGATGAGGTGAGATCACTTCCTCCGGCGCCACAGCCATACGCCGATGGTGCAGATGGCGGCCACTATGCCGATCACGACGATATAGAGCATCATTCCGCTAGATCGCTCGAGCATGATATCGCCTAGGCCCTGGTCCTGTCCAGGAATGACCTCTACAGTGACCTCCTCGTCCTGATACCCGTCCAGGGTGATGATCAGAGTATGATTGCCCGGGGACAGCAGTATGGAGAAGTTGCCATTCCCATCGGAATAAGCGACCGCGTCCCCACAGGTGACCTTTGCCCCGGATAGCGCCCCCCCGTCCTTGTTCACCAATCTTCCGGACATGGTAGCGTTACCGATCTCGGTCGTGAAGGACCATTGGAAAGCGGTCAGGGCGTTCCCGGCCCTGTCCTGCCCACTTACTGTGATGATGTGCTCGGTGTCGTAATCCAGTTCCGCGGACAGCGTATAGGTGAGGTTCTCCCATGTGCCTGTCAGAGACGCTCCGTTCATCGTGACGTTGACGGAGCTGGCATTCATGACCTCGGAGAAGGTGATGCTGACATTGCTTTCCTGGGCGACATGGTCTCCTTGCGGAGAGAACATTGTAACATTGGGAGAGGTCATATCGACCGTGACGTTCATGCTGGCCGCAGTGCTCTCCCGCCCAGAGGAATCGATTGCCTTGAGCAATATCAGATACGCCCCTTCGGCCAGGTCCAGCGTGGTATTGTTCACCAGACCGACATCCTCCCAATCGCCGCCGTCCACCGATATCGAATAGCTGGCGATGGACGAAGCGCCCTCGGCCCCGAACCAGTTGATCACGACGTCGCTGCTGGAGATGTAGCTCCCGTTGGAAGGAGAGAGGAACGCTGCAGAGGGAGGATATCCTGAGACGGTGAAGCTGACGTTCGCCTCGAGGTATGAAGCGTTAGCGAACGTCGCCCGTACCATGGCCTGGTGCGCTCCGTCCGCAAGGTCCATCTGATATTGCTTGTCATCGCCAACGTTGATGAGCGCGCCGCCGTCCAGGGATACAGAATAATAGCTTACGTTGAGACCGTTGACGTCCCAGGACAGTGTGCTCTCCTCGTAACGGAGCACTTGCCCCTCCTGCGGGACGGTGATGACCAGGAGCGAGGACACATCGGGAGTGGTAACTGTGACATGGGCAGTGACCTCTGCGATGCCATTGCTGGCCACGATGGTGTAGCTGTAGGTGGCATTGGAGGACACGGTATCGTCAAGAAGTCCTTCCGCATCACCGTCCAACGTCCAGGTGGGACCGCTGTCGCGCGTCACCACTATCTCCTGCAGTTCATTGACGAGCACGTGCTCGGGTAATGTCCAGTTCAGCTGCACCGAGTGCCACAGGCCGATGGCCTGCACTTGCGACAATGAGCCGATGATGCTCGTCAGCGGGTATCGATCGATGCCTGACGGCCCAATGATGTATGGCGAGTCAACGATACCGTCACCGTTCTCGTCGGGAGAGGTCCGATCGGACCAGTAATTGCCCGTACTTGAATACCAACTGTTGAGCGAGTTGGCGCTGTAGGCTTGCGGCCGTCCTTCGACATGCACGGTCGTTGTTCCGTTGTTGTAAAGGAAGACGTTCCCGCTGATGGTGTTCCCGGAACCGCTGTCCAGGTAAATGCCTTCCATGGTGTTGTTCCGGAACAGGTTGCCGATGACGTCATTACCATCAGCGTTATGTATCATCAATCCGTGAAGGCTATTGCTGCTGAAGGTGTTCCCTCGCAGGACGTTATCGTCACAGGAGATGCCCAGGTAGAGACCGTTTCCAGATGCGTTATGGATAGTGTTGTTCAGTACCTGAGATCCTGTCACATAGGTGAGGTACAGACCGCCGATGGAGGAGTTGCTGATCATATTGTCAATTACCTCGAGCCCATCGATCACCTGAACGGTGCCAGCGACCGCCCTTATGCCCCAGCCACATCCTTGGATGAGGTTGCCGATGATCGTAGTGTTCGTCGCGTACGTCCCGATGTCGATCCCGGTAGTGGACATGTTGATGATGGAGCAGTTGCGCACTGAATTTCCATCGCTTGATCGGATGTAGGTTCCGTACATCCCATCCTGCATCGTATCGTTCTCCAGAACGTTGCCGTTCGCACCGTTCTCGAAACGAGCACCGTATGCGCAGTCCATCATCGTGTTGTCCACGATCTCGTTCCCGTCCGCTCCCGACAATAATGAGAGGCCGAAATCGCAACCGGAGATCACGTTGCCGATTATGTCATTGGAATATCCTGCCTCGATCTTGATCGCCGGACCTGATATGCTCAGCAGTGAGTTATCCTGGACGATGTTGTCCTCTGCTGCGATGCTGCCAGTTAGAAATATACCGGTCCCATCGAGCCCGCTGATGATATTGTCAGCCACGGTGTTGTTCCTGCAGGAGGTGGTCGTGGATCGAAGACAAACGCCCGCTTCTGTGGCCAAAGAGATGTGGTTGCCGCTGATCGATACGTCAGAGCTGTCCTGCACCAGCACACCGATGTCCATCGAGGTATCGCTGACCGTGATGCCGCTGTCGGAAATGACGATATCGGTACCAGAGCAATCGACCACGTAGACGCCGGTACGGTAGTTGTTGTCCAAAGTGCAGTTGGTCACAACGATGTCGCGGCATGCGCATATCGTGATCCCACGGGCGTTGTAGTCCGTTACTGTGTTCTCGATCGTGCCGTTGGAAACGTTGTAGAGCAAAATGCCTGAGCCGCTCTCCTGAAGGTCCAGCGCATCGGTCTCGGATGTGAACGCATCGCTAGCCCTGCAGTTCGTTATGATGAAATGCTTGGTGGTGTTCGAGATGAATATCCCATGATGCTGACCGGTGGCGTTCACATATACGCCGTTTAGAACATACGGGTCACCAGATGTCCCGCTACCGCTGAACCCCGCAGCTGAGAAGCCGCTGTCGCCCTCGACCACGATGGGCGTGAAGACCTCCGCCCCCTCGGAGCACGAAGAGATCGCAGGCAGCAGGAACAGCGCTGCAAGAACGATCACCTGAAACCTGACGATCCCGAAATTCCCCACCATGGCCCTGCCCATGGAAGTGTTGTATTATCAATATTTGTTGAAGAAATGGAGCCACTGGAGGGAATTGAACCCTCGACCTACGCCTTACCAAGGCGTCGCTATACCGCTAAGCCACAGTGGCCTTACTTCCACCGACAAACCGGTGGTCGTTCATAAACCTTTTGCTACTGGTCACAGGCACAATCCTTTTCATTCCCGTACTCTTAGAGGGGGCGATGAAGAAAGAGATGACAGCATTCGACGTGGCGGCCATCACGTCGGAGCTACAGGGCGTTCGCGGAGCCTTCCTGGACAAGATATTCCACTGGGAGGGCCGCAATGTGCTCATAAGGATCAACGTGCAGGGAGAGGGGAAGAAGGAGCTTGTGCTCCGGGACGGAAGGTGGCTGCACTTGGTTGCGGAACGGCCGGACACTCCAGATACCCCGTCCGGATTCGCCGTCCATCTGCGCAAGGTGCTGTACAACGCCCGTATCCAGGCGGTTACGCAGCGGGAGTTCGACCGCATCGTCACCATGGACCTGGCCACCAGGGAAGGTAACTACCAGATGATCATCGAGCTCATCGGTGAAGGCAACCTCATCGTGGTTCACGAGGGAAAGATAATAAACGCCCTGGAACAGAAGAAGTGGCGCCACCGGGACGTTCTGATAGGGGCGGACTACGTCTATCCGCCCTCGCGCTTCGATCCGCGCACCGCCTCGCCGGAAGCATATCAGGAGGCCGTCCTCACCTCGAAATCAGACCTAGTACGTACGTTGGCGACGTCGGTGAACTTGGGTGGGCAGTACGGAGAGGAGGTGTGCCTGCGCACCGGCATGGACAAGGCACGCAAGGCGTCCACGCTTACGCCCGATGAGATATCCGTCCTCCGTAAGGTCACATTAGATATGTTCCAGGAGCTGAACGATGCGCCGCATGCTTGCCTGGTGCTCGACGGAGAGGATGTCATCGACGCTACGCCGATATCACTGATGGTCAACTCGAGCATGACGTGCATGGACATGGCCGGACCGTCGGCCGCTTTGGCCACCTTCCTTTCGCAACGGAAGGATGTAGTGGAACGGAAGGACGCCGAGCTAGAACGGTTGCAAAGGCAGCTGGAGCAACAGCTCAAGGGGATCGAGGCCACGGAGGCCGAGGCATTGGCCCTGCAGGCCCAGGGTGACCTGCTCTACACCAGCTATTCCGAGGTCAGCGCCACGCTGGAGCGCATGAGGGCGCTATCGCAGGCGAACAACTGGGAGAAGCTCAAGGACCAGGGCGTGAAGGTGCCCTTGGTAATTTCTGTGGACCCGAAGGACAAGAGCTTCGTCATGAAGGTCGGGGACGGACAGGTAACGCTCGATTATACCGTAGGAATAGATGAGAACGCCAATCGCCTCTATTCCAAGGCCAAGGAGCTGAAGGAGAAGACCTCCGGTGCCCGTGAGGCCATGGATGAGACCAGGGCGGCCATCGCGAAGCGCGTGGTCAGGGGGCAGAAGGAGGCGTTGCAGGAGAAGGAAAAGACAGCACCTACGAAGCGCTTCTGGTACGAGGCCTACAAGTGGTTCCTGACGTCCGGAGGGCATCTTGTCGTCGGCGGAAGGGACGCCAAGTCCAACGACCAGGTGGTGAAGAAGCACCTGGGGGACAATGAGCGCTATTCTCACGCCGATCTTCATGGCGCACCATCCATCGTGTTAAAGGAAGGGGCGAACGCCACCGAGGAGGAGATGAAGGAGGTCTGCCAGTTCGCCCTATGCCATTCCAAGGCCTGGAACGCCGGGGCGGCGGAGGGGACCGCCTACTGGGTGCTCCCGGACCAGGTATCGAAGCGCCCGGAGGCCGGTGAGTTCGCCCCCAGGGGGGCGTTCATCATCCGCGGCAAGAGGAACTACATCTACCATCTGCCGCTGGAGATGTGGGTAGCCGAGGTGCAGATCGATGGTACGCGCAAGATCATGTGCGCCCCCAAGGAGAGCATCTTCGGTCGCACAGAGAAGTACGTCGTCCTGGGGCCGGGGTCCGCGCCTCGGGGAAGGACGTCGGCAGCGCTCGCCCGAGCGTTCCAAGTGCCAGAAGAGGAGATATCCCGCATCCTGCCGCCGGGCGACATGACCATCAGAGAAACGCACGGCGTGAATTTGGAGTGAGAATAAGCGCCCGGGCCGGAATTCGAATCCGGGTCTAGAGGTCCGCAGCCTCTTAGGATATCCAAACTACCCCACCCGGGCTTAGAGTTTGGACAATATGCTCCAATTACTAAAGCTTAATTATTGCGACATCGCCCGGATAGAACCGGAAATGCACTAGCCAGATATGAAAAACAGGATTTATGGGGCGGACGGTGGTCCGTCGCCTGAGAAATTGGAGAATTAGAAGACGTTACCCGGAGCGCATGTCGCCATGCGCAACGGTCGTTCAGAACTCTTTGGTCTGCCAGTATCGGCTGATGTAACCGGCTATGCGGTTCCTCATCATGATGGAATCCACATTGGTGAGCCGCTGGACCAGCACCTTGTTGTTCTCAAAGTCGGCGCTGAAGGCGCGGGGGTACTTCTCGACCAGTTCGACGGCCACTCTTTTAATGTAAGTTGGTCTGACGTTGCCCATAGCAATCTTCCCAGATAAGGCGGCCCAAAGCCGTGGCATTATTTAAATTTTAGCTCCTCGCGTGGTCTGCCACAGCTGAGCTTCCCCTCTGGACACTTTCCACGCAGACAGGAAGGACCAGCATCGCCGAATAAGCTTGGCGATACTGCCCTTGCCTCTTTCAACATCAGCTCGGCCACGGTCCTGATCTCCTGCTGCGCCCTGCGGCAGGTGCGCAAGGTAAAGAAATGCCAAAGCTCGCGGGCGTTCATGGTCACCACGATGTTGGTGGTGCAGGCGTTCGGCAGCACATAGCGGGCGTCCTCCACCGGAACGATCGTGGCCAGCTTCTGATACGCATCCCAGGCGTTGGCCATCGCCTCCTCGTACACCCGGTTAGCTACCGGGTCCGACTGTATCGTTCCCGGCGTAACGAAGTCCGGCTCCAGCAGTGAAACGTACCTCTGGCTCTGCTGGGAGAAGCTGGCGATGCGGTGACGTACCAGCTGGTGCGTCAACACCCGTGACACCCCTTCCAAGGAGAACGTGTACGATGCGTGCTCGATGACCGAATGATGACCCATGCCAACGACGCGATCTATGGCAGCGCCGGCCTTGCTCTCCTCCATCCTTTCCAGTATGTCGCTCGGCACGTCATCTGAATAGCAGGAGCGGGCGGCCGCGGCGCACAGGCGCTCCGCGTCCTTGGTATAAGAGAGCAGGACGACCTTCATCACAACGTGTATGCCGTCCAGGAAAAAAGGGTTTGCCTTACGCATCAACCGTAAAGGAGAAGGACGCCTCGGCGTTCCCCGTCCTCGGCTCGAGCTTCAGATCGCTGAGGTCCTTCAGACGATAGGCGACGATGTCCTCCCGCGCCAGTATCTTCCGTATGCCCTCGACGTGACCGTCCCCGATGACCGCCAGTACATTACCGTACGTGCTCTGGGCCTTCAGCAATGCCGAGGCCATGTACTGGTTGCGCTCGTCGATCAGCACCCGCTTGACCGTGGGGTAGCTCTGCCCCATGGCCTCCATGTACGCACCCTCGTTCTTCTGGAACTGGTCCAGTTCCTTCTCCACCCTCTTCCGGCTTATGAACAGCCCGGTGAAGGAGGAGAAGAACATCAGAACCTTCTCCTTGAACGTCATCTGGTGCAATAATGAGTTGAAGAGACGCCCCGCGTCCATGTCCACGAATATGGGACGGGCACCGTGGCGCTTGGCCGATTCGATGGCCGCCAGCATCTCTGCGCCCACCTCACCGCCGAACTGATCGGCCAGTCGTCTCTGCGTCACCGCCAGCAGGCGGTACTGTATCGGCACCTTTCCCCGCGGGCCCTTCTCGACCATGGCCTTGTAGCGGGCCGGGTCCAGCTCCACGCCCACGGCGGCTGGGGCGTGATGCTCCACCAACATCTCGATCTGCTTGGAGACGTCGATGACATGGGCTACGCCTACGAGCACGATCATGCTCCGCACAACGTGGGAACCTTGATATAATATTTCCCACCTGGCAACCGCCGATGATCAGCAACGGCCGCAAGTTCGACCTGGTAGCCTTCGACATGGACGGCGTACTGGTCGATTACCTTTCTTCCTGGACCTGGGTCCATGACCGTTTCGGGGTCAGCAACGATGAGTCGGTCATCGCCTTCATGGACGGTGATATCGATGACATGGAGTTCATGCGGCGGGACATCAACCTCTGGATCAAGCACCGCCCCGGTCTCGGTCTCACGGACGTGGAGAGGGAGCTGCTGATGCTTCCTATCAACCCAGGCATAGGACGCACGATAAAAGAGCTTCAGGCGCATGGAGTTCGCACCGTCATAATAAGCGGTGGTCTGGACATCATCGCCGAGAAGATAGCAAAGGAGCACGGTTTCGACGGGCAGTGGTCCAACGGCCTGGAGTCCTGTCCCGACGGAAGGTTGACCGGGGAGGGCATACTCCGGGTGGAGCTAGGCAACAAGAGGAAGGCGCTGCAGCAGGCCCAGGACCTTTTCGGCATCGCTCCGGAGAGGACGGCCAGCATCGGGAACAGCATGATCGATGTCTCCATGTTCCGCGGTTCGTCATTGGGAATCGCCTTCAACCCTATCGATGAGGAAGTGGTGAAGGGAGCGGACCTGGTGGTCAGGGACGCCAGCCTGAGCGCCGTGCTACCGTACCTGATCTGATGGGCGATGGCCTTTCTCGCCCAGCAGAGGGACGAAAACGACCGAGCCCAGGTCCTCTGTTGATATGTTCTGACCCATCTTTCTCACCCGGAGCAGCGATTGATAGCTCAACCCTCCCACTGGGATCACCAACAGACCTCCGTCCTTCAATTGGTCCATCAACGGACGTGGTATCGAGGGCGCGCCGCAGGTGACGGCGATCCGGTCGTACGGCGCCCCTTCCTCATGCCCTATCGAGCCGTCGCCTGTCATCACCGATACGTTGTCATATCCCGCTTCCCGCAGGGCGATGCGGGCTTTCTCGGCAAGAGAGGCGTGCCTCTCGATGGTGATCGTGCTCCCTTCCTTTCCCACGACCTCGGCCATGACCGCAGCGTTGTATCCGGAACCGGTGCCGATCTCCAGCACCTTATGCCCTGGCCTCAGTTCCAACGCCTCGGCCATCATGGCCACCATGTGCGGGGCGGATATGGTCTGCCCCTCGCCGATGGAGAGCGGGGTGTCGCTGTAGGCCTCGCCCCTGACGTCCGCAGGAAGAAAAAGATGCCTGGGGACGATGGACATGGCGCGCTCCACCTCAGGGGAACGAATGTAACCTCTGGCCTTCAGAGAGGCCACCATACGTCCCCTGCCGTCCCTCATTGCATCACGAGTAGGTGATGCGTGCCTTCCTGGCATATATCCTGATTATGTCCCGTGCCGGGACCGACCCGCGCTGTGCTATGGAGTCCCTGGTCTTGATCTTGGTGATGACCACGTTGTAGCGTCCGATGGTCATCATGTCGCCTACGAAGAACTCCTCCTCGGGCAGGGCCATGACCTCGGTGGACATCGTCTTGTGCACATCGTTTATCGATATCTTCACGTGCAGCTTGTCGAAACGCTTGGCCCAGATTGTGGTGATGTCCTTCACCTCCGCCTTGAGGACGCGCCCACCGTTCATCTCCAGCGAGCTTATGATTATCGGAAGGTCGTCCACCACCAGCTCGTCCTCGACGCAGAGCAGCTCGTCCTCCGGGAGTTCGATCACGGATCTTCTTGATTCCCCTTGGTCGCTGACGATGATCGGCACCTTGATCGCCTTGGCCTCCCGCACTACCGCGGTATGCACCCGGCCGCACTCCTGACATTTCAGCGTGCCCTCGAAGGTGTCCCCGTCCTTGCTAAGCTTTCCCTTCAGCACCTCGTGCAGCGTCTCTTCCCCGCAGTCCGGGCATTCCACATAGATTGAGTTTGGTGTGCTCATCAGATCACCGTCCTTTGTTCATTGGTCTCGAAAGCGGGGCCGTGCCCCGGAACTATCGTATCGGCCATGCTGACCAGCCTGGAAAGGCTGTCCATGGCCGCCTTCTTGTCGTAATGCATCCCCGGCGGGACCCATTTCCGCACGTTGTCCTGCGTCGGTATGGCGTCACCGGCCATGGCGTACCTGCGTTCCGCCCTCACCAGCACGCTCATGCTTCCCCTGGTGTGCCCGGGAGTGTGCATCATGCTCACTCCGTCCCATAGCTCCATGTCCTTATTGATACGCATGATGCCGCTGCCAGGCGATTCCAGCTCATGAACATAGATCACCGCGTTGGGGAACAGGCCGACGTTGCCGGTGTGGTCATGGTGCATGTGCGTCAGCACCACGACCTCGATGTCCTCGGGCCCGATGCTCTTCGCCGCCAACGCCTGCAGCAGCCTCTCGCGGTACATAGGGCTGCTGGTGTCCACGAGCATGCGTCTCTGCCCCCGGCTGACCAAGGTCGCGGTCGAATGGGCCTCCAGAACGGTAGGCCCGTCGCGCCGTATCATTCCCGGGCAGAGCACCTCCACCCTGTTCTCGGTCATCTAACCGTCTTCTCCCATCCGCATGCGCACTTAATACGGTTTCCCTCCAGGATGAGCGCGCCGCCGCACACTGGACATCTGGCCTTGCTGGCGAAATGCTCGATCCAGGCCTGGCGCACCTGGGGCTCGTTCTCCCCGTCGATGCGCTGCCAAAGCCCCTTCAGCTCGTCCGTCGTGGCCAGTTCGCTCAGGTCGGTGCGGGGCGCTCCCTTCTTCTCCTTCTCGACCCCGGGAAGGAACTGGGCCAGCGCCATGCCCGCTACGAACCCGGAGATATGCGCCACATAGGCGATGCCGCCGGAGGAGACGCCGGACGTTAGCGTCAGAACGCTCACCACCTGTATGGCGAACCAGGCGCCCACGGAGAGCCATACCGGGACGCGGGGCAGCAGGAAGAAGCCCAGGAACATGGGTATCTCGTCCTTGGGGTACAGGTAGAGCAGCGCACCCATCACCCCGGATATCGCACCGGAGGCACCAAGGATGAGCACGGTCGAATCGAATCCGCGGAACAACGACTCCATGAGCAGTGCCGCTATTCCGGTGGTGAAATAGAATATGGCGAAGGCCTTCCTTCCGACCCTTTCCTCCAGCGCCACTCCCACCAGGTACAGGAAGATCATGTTGAACAGTATGTGCATCATGCTGGCGTGGGCGAACATCGATGTAAGCACGGTATAGTACCGGTCGATCTGGTCCACATAAGTGGGACGGAAACCGAGGTTTTCCTCCACCGACGGCAGGATCGAGGAGCTTTCGCCCCAGGAAGCGGACAATATGGTCAGCATGTACACGGCCAGGTTGATCAATACCAGCGAGTGCGCCAGCGGGTACCTCTTGTAATAGACAAGGGCCAGGCCTCCGATCACGAGGCATATGCTGACGATGCTGAAGACGTCCACGTGCCTCAGATATACGATTTTGCTATAAACCCTTCGGGAAAGGTTATTACGCCTTGCGACGGTCCAGATGCGTGGAACGCGACCGCTCTATCAGACTGGACCTGGACGTGGGCGTATATGCCCCGGCAGAGGACACGTTCCTGATGCTGTCCGCCCTGGAGATCCGTAAAGGAGAGAGGGCGCTGGAGATGGGCTGCGGCAGCGGTCACATCGCGTTGCATATGGCCAAGGCAGGCGCCTCGGTCACAGCGGTGGACGTGGACCCGCTGGCGGCCGAGAACACCAGGAAGAATGCCGAGCTGAACCGGCTTGAGATCGTCGTCCTGATCAGCGATCTGTTCCAGAACGTTCCGGGAACGTACGACCTGCTGGTCTTCAATCCCCCCTACCTTCGCGGCATCGTCGAAGGTCAGGAGGACCTGTGCTGGGCCGGCGGCGAGGACGGCGTCACCATCACCGCGCGCTTCCTGCAGGAGGCGAAAGGGCACCTTGCGACCGGCGGCAGGGCGATCATCATCGTCTCCAGCGATTGCGAGGGGGAGGCGATGGAAAGGGCGCTTTCGGGGTGGAAGATAAGGAAGTTAGCCTCACAGAACCTGTTCTTCGAGAGGCTGGACGTGCTCGAGCTCACGCTTTGAGGAACGCCTCGATGCGCCTCTTCAGCAGATCGGCGGCCTCCTTGCCGTCGATCTTGCCGCGCAGCTCCTTCATGGCCACGCCCATCAGCGGGCCTACAGACCCCATGCCCTTCTCATTCACGAAATCGGCGCGCTCATGTATCATCGCGTCCACGATGCGCTCCGCCTCGCCCTGGTCGATCGCTGCAAGTCCGAGGGACGATACCGCCCCTTCCACGGAACTTCCTTTGGCCAATTCCCTCAGTACGGATGGCAGGGCCTCCTTGGCGAACTTGCCTGAGAGGAGGGCGGAGAATGCTTCTTTTACCGTCGTTCCAGTCAGACCGTCAAGGTCCGCCCCCTCCTTCTGCAGCTCGGGATAGGTGCTCAGGAAGGTGCGTGCGGCCACGGCGGCCATGCCCTTGTCCTTGGCCACCTCCTCGAATATATCGTCATATCCTTCGCGAACCAGCTGCCGGGACTGCTGCTCGTTTATGCCGTACTCACGTACCAGGCGCGTAGTGCGGGCTTCGGGAAGCTCGGGAAGGTTCGAGGCGATCGTCATCAATCGTTCCGGCTCGATGATTATCGGCCGTACGTCCGTCTCGGGGTACATGCGCCCAGCGCCCGGCAAGGGACGGCTGTAGACGGACGTTCCGTCCGGAAGCGGGTCCCGTGTCTCCTCGGGAACGCCGACCAGAGCCTGGTTGGCCCTGGCGAGCGCCGCGAGCAAAGCCGGTTTCGCACGGTCGGCCTGGTCGGCGCAGAGCGCGAAGGCGTCCATATCGCCCAACGCCAGTTCCTTCCTTATCATCTGCACCTCGTCGGCGGTGATGCCGTAGGCCGGCAGCTCGTCGGAATGGAATATGCCCGCCACGCCCCGGGACCGTGCATGCTGGGCCATCTCCGCCCCTAAACGCAACCGCAGGTCGGCGCTGCGCATGGTGCCGGCGAAGAGCGGAAGCGGGGCGCAGAACACCTTGCCGCCCTTGGAGAGGGCGGAGACGATGACCTTGGACTTACTGCTCTTCAGAAGGTCGGAGATGTCCCTTGCAGCTACCGTCACTGGCTTAGCGCCCCTTTCGTTCAGCATCCTCTTGATCTCGATGAGCGACGATTGGCGTTCCATCTCGTTCCTGATGTACGTGGGGATTAGACCGAGGTCCTGTGCTCCTTTTATCTCCACCCTGGCCCCGCCGGGTATGGAGATGTTGATGTCCTCCCTGATGGTGCCCAGCCCGCGCTTGACCTTGCGCGTCGAACGCAGTATGGAGCCGAGGCGCTGAGCCACCTCCTTGACGTCCTCCGGATCGTGCATGTCAGGGGCGGTAGCGATCTCTATGAGCGGTATGCCCAGACGGTCCAATCGGTACGTGACCTCGCGGTCCTTGGTCTCCACCTTCCGGGCGGCGTCCTCTTCCAGGCAGACGGAAAGGATGCCGATGTTCTTACCGTTGATATCGACCGTGCCGTCCACGGCCACCAGGGCGGTGCGCTGGAAGCCGCTGGTGTTGGAGCCGTCGATCACGATCTTGCGCATGAAATGGACCTCGTCCATGATGCTCGCCTTGAGCATGGTGGACACTGTGAGCACGGTCTGCATCGCTTCTGCGTCAGCATCGTGCGGCGGTTCCTCGTCCGCCTCCACCAGGCAGGAAACGCCCTTGGGCGCCTGATAGGTGAAGTGCATGCGCCTCTCGGCCTGGGCCAATGCCGCCCGGTCGATCTCGCCCATCTCGCTCTGCGTCGGCCGCAGGCGGCGTCTAAACTGAGAGCCCTCCTCCTCAACAAGCTGGGAGCGGCATGAACAGAACAGCTTACAGGTGTCTAGCTGCTGATGGATCTCGATGCCCACCGTCACAGGGTGCGTCAAAGGTCCCGCCTCCTGGATATTTCTGCGCGCCGGTCCGTGAGCATCTCTTTCTCCACCTCGGGCATGTCCTGGGTCCGTCCCAATACCCACATCAGCTTGATGAGCGCCGTCTCCGGCAGCATGTCCTCGCCCGGTATGACGCCCGCGGAAAGCAGGTCTCGTCCAGTATCATAGACGTTCAAATTCACACGCCCGCCCAGGCATTGAGATGTCATGACCACGGGTTTGCCTTCCGAGATGACATCCTTCAGTACGTGCACCATGTCGCGGGAGACGTGGCCCAGACCGGTGCCGGCCATGATCAATCCCTTATGGTCTTCCATGACCTTCTTCACAATCTCCGTGCTCATGCCCGGATAGAAGTAAAGCAATGCCACGTCCTTCTCCATTCGTGTGTCCGGGACCACCTTGGTCCTGGACTTTGGCTTGCACTCTGACAGTATCTCCAGCTCCCCCTGCATGCCGAGACGGGCCACAGGCGCGCAGTTGACGCTCTGGAAGGCGTCCCTGCGGCTGGTGTGCATCTTGCGCACCTTGGTGCCCCGATGTATGTGCACATAGCTATCGGAGCTCTCGCCGTGCATGAGGGCGAACACCTCTGCCGCGTTGGCGTTCACGCAGAAGCGCGCAGACGAGAGCAGGTTGATGTATGAATCGGAAGAGGGTCTGTCAGAGGAACGCTGCGCCCCCACGAGCAGCACCGACCGAGGAACGTCCCCCAGCATGAATGATAATGCGGCCGAGGTGAAACCGAGCGTGTCCGTCCCGTGAGGTACGATGACGCCTTCAGCACCGTCGTTCAGTTCATCGGCGACGGCCGAGGCCAACGTTTGCCAGTTCTGCGGTGTCATGTTCTCGCTGAATATGGAGAACACCACGTGCGAGCGCATGCGGCATATCTCCGACAGCTCGGGAACGGTGGCCACCAGCTCCTCGGCCTTCAGCGCGGGATGTACCGCACCGGTGCGGTAATCGACGTAACTGGCGATGGTCCCGCCCGTGCCTAGGAATGAGACCGTTGGCAGATCATTCCCATTGACGGCGTCCTTGGCCTTCTTGGTCCGTTCCTGTGCCCGGGACTCCAGCGTGAGCTCGGAGCCCTCGTCGACCTTGAGGCCCATGTTGTAGCCGCTCTTCAGCTTGATGACGATCACGTCGGGGTGGCTGAACTCATGGTGAGGCATCAGTATGCCTTCGTGCTCCTTCCCCCGTACCTTGAGGCGGACGGTGTCCCCCTCGCGCGCCTGACTGCTGGCCAATAGCTGGCGTGCCCGTTCAGAATAGCTCATTGCATCCGGCTGGAGATGGTGCTCCCTGTTTAACAAATTATCTTAAAAAATGAAAAATGAGGAAAAGGTTTACGATAAAGAGGTTTGACCAGGCCTTACTTCCTGCGCCTCATGACCACTATTGCGGCCACGACGAGCAAGATTATGACCAGCGCACCGACGACCGCCAGTACGGTACCCATATCCGTCTCACCAGCGCCGGTGACGGTAGCGTCCATGTAGCTCTCATCGAGAGTGATGTCCTGCTGATCGTCGTCTCCGGAGGGGAAGGTGGCGTTTATGTGGTAGTCGTTCATCAGGTCGTCCTTGCCGCTAGAGGTGTAGGCGTACTGTCCGAGCAGTGCTACGACCTCACCGTTAGCGTCGGTCACACCATTGAAGACGGTCTCGCCCTTGCCGTTGGTTATGACGATGGTCACATTGGCGGCCGGGTCTCCCTCGTCCTCAGCGTGTATGGTCAGATAGGTGGCCACATAGAGTATGGAGGTGTCCTCGATCAGCTTGCCGGTGAAGTTGCTGGCTACGTTGTAGGCAACGCTATCATCGAACAAGAGATAGTCGAGGTTTCCGCCCATCAGCTCAGCGTCTTCGATTATGGCCGATGAGTTCTCCAATTCCAAGGCGTTGTTGACGACCTCGATGGTGCTACCAGACACGTTCACGGTGGAGTTAGCGGCGTATATGCCATTGTACACGTAGATGTACATGGTGGCGTAGTACGTCACATTGCTCTCTATGAGCGGTATCTGCACCTCGCTGGTGGTAACATCGTCGGCGAAGTTGACGGTACTGTCAACGGCGTACACCGCCCACTTCAGCAGGCCGTAGGTGTTACCGGAGGTGGTCACGGTTGACCCCTCGGTCCATATGCCTGCGTCCTCAGTGGCCAGATAGACGCCGTCCTCGTACATGCCATCGTACCAGTAGTCGCTCAGGTCCTCGAGCATATACATCATTTCATCGAGAACATCTTCGTCGAGGTTCTCGTTCTTGGTGTTGTTCAGATCGTTGATCATGAACCATATGCGCTCATAGAGCTCCAACTGCCTGGCAGCCATCTCTTCGAACTGGTCGGTGAAGCCTATGTCATTGTTCACGACGCTGACGTCGCTGTCGATGAGGTACACGTTGATACCGTTATCGACAAGGATGTTGTCGTGCACGCTGCCAGTGGCGTTCTCGGCCAGTACACCGATGCTGTTGTCGTAAATTATGTTGTCATAGATGCCGCACATATCGGCGTCGACGACCTGGATACCCATCCAGCAGTCCTCTATGTAGGTGCTGACTATGGTCGCGACAGCTCCCTCGCCCTGGACCAGTATACCGATTTCGGAGTTATAGATGTAGCAGTCAGACACAACAGCGTCGCAGCCATCGATAGTGATGGCGACGTCGTTGGCGTACATGTAGCTGCTTCTAAGCTCTGCGTCGGCGGTCGGGCCCAGGTATATCGAGTAGTAATAGAACCCGCTCAGGTGCGCGATCAGGGTACCATATACGTTCAGCATGCTCCGCCCGTCATTGTAGTTGTACAGAGAGGCGTCGTTCATGTGAAGCAGTGCGCCTTCCTCGACGTTCACGGTGCCTATTATCTGGTTCGAGCAGAACTCGAAGGACAAGGCCCCGCCCTCAAGGACGGTCACCACAGCGTGGTAGAGATACACGCCGCCCCGTAGGGTGACGGTGTCGTCGATGTACCAGAAGATGGTGCTTCCACCATCATAGCCGTACACGTCGTAGGAGTTGCTGCCAGTGAACTCGTTGTTCCACAGGATGGTGTCCATGTTGTAGTCGAGGTATATGCCGTACTCGTAGCTGTCAGATATGGTGTTGTTGCCAATGACCACATCGTAACAGTAATCAGCATAGATACCGTACTCGGCGCCGCTGATGACATTGGACTCGATCGAGGCACTGAAGACGTCCTCGTACAGCCAGATACCGTAGCCCCAACCGCTGCTTGCGATCTCGTTGTCGCTGATGGTCAGGTTGTTGATCTCTTCGACGTATACGCCGTAGTCAGCGTTCTCCATGACGTTACCATCAATGAGCACGTTGGCACGGTCTTCAACCCATATGGCCCAACCATCGCCCTGACCGGTGTTCTCATCGAACTCGGTCAGGTCGTTGTTCAGTATCTGAACGCTGCCCTCGAACATGCCGGGGAAGAAGTCGTAGTCGCCTTCGATGCCTATTCCGCTCCAGACATATTCGATCTCATTGTTCTGGACCGTGACGTTGGTCAGCACGCCACCGAGGTATACACCGTAGGAGGCGTCAGCTACTGTGTTGTCGGCCACGGTCACGTTGTTGGCCTGACCGTAGACGTAGACAGCAGTGCCGCTCATCGGAGGCATTCCGACCAGGTCGACCTCGGCGAGGTCATTGCCCAGTATGTCGATGTTGGCCCCGGTGATTATGTACTGGACGTACACACCGTAGATGGTGTAGGTCATATCGTTGTTCTGGACCAGCAGGTCGTAATTGAACCAGGTCACATAGATACCGTATCCGGCATCGGTGATGACGTTGTTCTCGATGGTGGCGTTTCCGAACCAGCTCAGCCATATGGCGCGTCCGGTCGTCATCATGCCTTCGAAGTCCACCTCATCGATGGTGTTGTTCGATATCAGCAGGATGCCGCCGGGGGTCAAGGCAGTCAGGTAGATACCGTAGTTGGTGTACGAAATGGTGTTGTTCTGTACGGTCACGTTGGTGACGGCCGCCAGGAACACGCCGCCGAAGGCGTCGGTGATGGTGTTGCCCATCACGGTGACGTTCTCAGCGTAGGCGATGAACACGCCAGCCATGTAGCCCTGCAGGGTCTCGTCGTCGAGGTCCGCCCAGGTCAATGTGTTGTACAGTACCTGCACTTCGCCCGAGTATCCCATTTCATTGTCGACCACGACACCGGCGTCCATGTAGGTGACGTCGTTGTTCTGGACGAGCACCTCTCCGACCTGGAACAGTTCGATACCGGTGAAGGCGGAGATGGTGTTGCCAGATACCTCACCATAGACGGACACCCAGTATATACCGGCGGTATAGGCGTCGATGACGTTGCCGGTTATAGTGATGTTCGCACCCGTGGCGCGGATACCGTAGTCGGTGCCGCTGATCACATTGTCCTCGATGATCATGACCATCGTGACGTTGTACTCCGCGGTGATCGGGCCGTCGAAGGTGGACACTTCCATCGCAGAATCGCCTCCGGTGATATTGTTACCGGAGATGAGGATGCTGGCGGTCATGTTCATACCTTCCTCGGAGGTGGACTTGTCCATCATCTCACCGACGGACATACCGACCGCGTCCCTCTTGAGCGGGGACAGAGTGGTCGGGTCGTAGCTGATCAGTTCGATCGTGTTGTTCATCAGCTCTATGTCGACCGACAGGTCGCTGAACCCATCGTTCACGTCGTAGTCGTTGTCGAGGATGATACCGCCTTCGATAGCGATCCCGACAGTGTTCTCGGAGACATCAACGGTTATGTCCTCGGTCAGGACACCCATATCAGCATCGCAGTCGATGTCCTGGTTCAGGATGATACCGGTCTCGAAGTCACCGACTATGGTGTTCCCGCTGATCGACCAGTCACCGGTGTATGCCAAGACAGGGTCATCGGTCTCGATCTCCCCTTCCAGGCTAACATTGGTTAAAAGGTCGAAGACCCAACTAGGCACCTGATCATAGTCGTTGAACACCGTGGTGGTGTTCACGGTGTTGTCGTCAACGGTCACATCGCTGCTGACGGTCATCGTTGAGGTCTTCCTAGCGGTGAACGATTCAGAGGCGCATATGGCGCTGAACTGGCTGTCGATCATGGTTATGTTGTTCTCGCTGACGGACCAGTCGCTCTCCACGGTCATCATGGCCATGGAGAACAGGATGTTGCTGTCAACGAGGGCGCATGCATCCAGGTACCAGTAGATGGCACCGTCGTGGGTGCTGCTTGGGTTGAAGCCGTTTATCACGATAATGGTGTTGTTGTCGATGCTCGCGGACACTTCAAGGTTGAATGTCCCAGTGGCGTTGTGGTCCCAGTAGGGCCAGTAGTTGTTGCCGAACCAGACATCAGCCCCGACATAGGCGTATATGCCCCAGACGGTGTTGTTGATGACATTGTCATCGATGTCCATGGTCACATCGGCCGCGTACGCACCCTCGGTATTGAACTGCCACATGTTATCATAGGCGTATATTCCCGAAGGTGTGCCGTTGATGTTGTTGTCGCTGACAGATATCACATCGACAAGGGTCATATCGGAGGGCAGACCGGCGTAGTTTCCGGTGAATCCACCGACATCGAGCCCGACATAGATACCTGTGCTCTGGTCGTCATAGTTGTCATAGAGGTTTTCGATGGTGTTGTCATCAACGACGATGTCGTTGCCGATCACGGCGGTACCGTTGTCCCAGCTGGAATAGATATCGAAGTCGATACCGTAGTAGGCCAGCATGGCGATCTCGTTGCCGGACACGTCATAGGTGTTGGTGACGGTCAGGTCGCCGCGGGTGTTCTCCACGGTGGTATCGGCTGCGATGACATCGTAGGTCCACACGGGGCTTTCGATCTCGTTGCCGGTTATGGTCACATCGTGGTTCACGGTGAGCTCGGTGTTGTCATCGAACTCCTGGTTCTTGACGACCAGGGTGGCGTCGATGACGGCCGGGATGCTGAAGGAACCGCCGAAGCACCATCCGCCGTCGTACCTCTCCTGGGTCATGACGTTGTTGGTGAACGTCTGCTCGGCGTTGACGGTCCAGTTCACATTGCCGAAGCCCTCGTCATTGTTGTACATGTCGCCCACGTGGACGAAGCTGGTAAGCCCGAAGGAGTCGGTCATGACGTTGTTGTCGAAGTTAGCGACTACGTTGACCGTCTGGTCAGCGGTGTCATTGTATGCCTCGACCTCGACGCTGGTCATGATGCCCAGAGCGACCTTCGTGAACATGTTGTCGGACACATCGAAGTTGTACGTGCCTCCATTGAGACCGTAACCTCTGATGTAGGCCGCTACGCTCCAAACGTTCTCGAAGGTGTTGTCGGTCATGACAACATCCATCGATCCGTTGACGCCATATGCAGTGATGATGGAGCCGCCGAACATGCCATACAATATCTCGAAGGTGCTGTTAGTTATCGCCAGGTCCATGCTGCCGTTGCCTTCGTAGGCGAGCAGCGCGCCACCGTACATGTTGGCCACGGTGACGTTGTCGATGGCCAGGTCCATGCTGCCGTTATCGGCGAGGATCATCATGGCTATCGAGGAGGACATGGCGTACGGGGTGAACTCCCAGCTGGTCCAGTCCATGTTCCAGGCGTAGTCGCCATACAGGCTGTAGAGGTTATAATCATAACCAGGTCCACTGCTGGTGGTTATTCCCCAGAAGGTGCTGGACGCGTTGAAGCACTCCATATCGGCCAGGTGTATCTGCACGGTACCATCCGGGAACAGCTCCACCTCAAAGGCGCAGCTCGCTTCGTTGTCGATGTCTACAGTAGCTGCCCAGTTGAAGATCACGGACGAGTTGTCCTCAGCTATCGAGTAGCCATAGAAGTACATCCCGTTGTAAAACAGCTCGCTGGTACCGACCGGATAGATGTACTCGCCAGAGGCGAAGTACAGGTAACCGTCGTTGTACATGTAGACGTGATCATAGGTCGCAGAGTCGTAGGTGAAGTCGAACGGAAGCTCGACGTACAGGTAGTTGTCATCGGAGGCGATGTCATTCCACCTATCGCTCTCGCGCCCAATCAGTTCATAGTCGGACTCTATCTGTTCTTCCAAGTAGGCGGTGATAACATCATTGCTGCTTCCGTCGAAGGTGCTGTCGGTTATGTCAACGTTGACCTCGCCCTCGAGGGAATCGAAGATGTAAGACACCATCATCTGACCGAGGAACTGCGAGTTCGTCACTGCCGCGTTGCCGTAGTAGGGCGCCTCGGCGAACACACCGATGTAGCCGCCGTTGAACACGCAGTTGTCAATGCTCAGGTCAAGTGTCCTGAGGTCGCTCACGTTCAGCGTGCCAACCTCGACATACAGTCCGCACAGAGCATTGGTGATCTCGACATCGCTCATATCCAAGACAAGGCTTCCATTGAAGGTCTGGACGTATATGCCGTAGGAAGCGTTGACGATGTTCAGGTCGCTCAGCGCGATCTCCCAATCGCCCTCGTTCAAGGTGATCATCATACCGGTCGTCGCAGCGTCGGTGATGGTGACGTTGTCGGTCACCACATCGCTCGTGTCGACCATGTTGATACCGATGGTGGCATTTATTATGTTCAGGTTTGCCAGGTTGCCGACGGAACCCTCGTTGAAGGTCACGTTGCCCCAGAAGTAGGACCCGTTGGAGTCAAATACAACAGGCAGGTCCTCAGTTCCCTGAACGATCAGAGTCCCGTCGACCGTGAGGCTTGCGTTGGTGCCCATGAAGTTCACGGTGACGTTGTTCTCGATCGTCAGGGTCGTGCCATCGGTAATCGTTACCGGTCCAGTCACATTATACACGTTTCCCGATTCCCAGGTGTCACTTGACGTGATATCACCGGAAACCGGCACATAACCGGCGCTGGCCTGTCCCGCTCCCAAAAACAGGAGCAAAACGAGGGCGAACGCCAATACCCCCAGGTATAGGACGGCCCTCTTAGCCAAACCGGCTTTCAGATTAATGCTTTGCAAACTACTTGGATTATCCATAGAAATCCCCCATTGGTCCCGCCTTTATTATCGGAACCATCGCTGGTCGGGGGTACATATTTACGTGACATTACTTAAAAGTTATTCGATATAATGGCAATGCTGAATGGTTTTTTAACGGCTAATACCCTGATATCTGGATGGCCTATCGTCGCTTTTCAATATTATTTATCGGAGGAAAGAAGGCAAAGTTATTAAAAACCGATGAAAATGCGGCCTTGTGCACAAGACAACCCACATTAGCATGGAGACGGACGTCCTCGCTGAGAACCGCCACCTGGCAGATCACAACCGGTATACCTTGAGAGGTGCCGGGGTCAGGTCCGTGGACGTCATGGGGACCACCGGGGCCGGGAAGACCGCGCTGATCATCAAGCTGTCCAAGATCATCATGGAGAGGGGGTTGAGGGTCGGGGTCATCGCCGGGGATGTCACCGGGCAGGACGATTACGACCGGTTCCAGGAAGCGGGCGTCAAGGCATTCAATCTTAACACCGGTAAGGAATGTCACTTGGACGCGAACCTGGTGGACAAGGCGTTAGACTCGATCGACCTATTGGACCTTGACTTCCTTTTCGTAGAGAACGTGGGAAACCTCGTCTGCCCCGCGGACTTTCCGTTGGGGACAGATTCACGCCTGGTCGTCATATCCGTCACCGAGGGCGATGACATGGTGCGCAAGCATCCCATGATATTCCAGGACGCCGACATCGCCGTGTTCAATAAGATGGACCTGGCCGAATATATGGGGGTGGACGTGGAAAGGGTAAAGGACGACTACCGTAAGCTGACCGGAGGAAAGGACCTCATGCCCACGAGCGTCCGCACCGGGGATGGCATAAGGGAGCTGGTCGGGCGGCTTCTCGATTGAGCTCCAATTTGTTTATTTAAGTCCCCGTCAATCCACGGGGTGCATGAAGACCAAGGTGCTGGTTGTGGGCGGCGGTGGCCGGGAGCACGCCATCGTCGAGGCGCTGTCCAGGGATGGCGCCCTCGTCTATTCTGCCATGAAGAACTTGAACCCGGGCATCGCCCGCTCGGCACAGAGGTACGCGCTAGTGCACGAGACCGACGTGGCCAAGGTGACCGAGTTCGCCCTTGCGAGCGGCGTCGAGCTTGCGGTCATCGGACCGGAGGCGCCGCTGGAGGCCGGTCTGGCCGATGAACTGATACGACAAGGCATCGGCTGCGTCGGACCGACCAAGGCCGCAGCACGCCTGGAGACGTCCAAGAGGTTCACCCGCCGCCTGCTGAAGAAGCATAGCGTCCCGGGGAACGTGGCCTTCGGCACCTTCCAGGACCTGGAGTCCGCCCGGCTCTTCGTCGACGATTTCCCCGGGGAGCTGGTGGTAAAGCCAGAAGGCCTCACCGGCGGAAAGGGGGTCAAGGTGGAAGGGGAGCACCTCTCCGGCAAGGGAGAGGTCATGGACTATGTCAAGGAGATACTGGACAAGCGAATCGGCGGCGCGGGCGTGGTGCTCGAGGAGCGTCTGATCGGGGAGGAGTTCACCCTGCAGGCCTTCTGCGATGGTAAGGACGTCCGAGGGATGCCGCTGGTCCAGGACCATAAGCGCGCCTATGACGGCGATGTCGGTCCGAACACCGGGGGAATGGGGTCATACACCGACGCGGACCATCTTCTGCCGTTCGTCACCGAGGACGAACGCCAGGAGGCCGAGGAGATCATGCGCCGGACCATCGGGGCGATGAGGGACGAGGGTGCTCCGTACCGGGGCGTGCTCTATGGACAGTTCATGCTGACCAGGGACGGACCGAAGGTCATCGAGTTCAACGCCCGCTTCGGGGACCCGGAGGCGATGAACGTATTGACGCTGCTGGAGAACGGCTTCCTGGAAGTGTGCCAGGGAGTGGCGGACGGAAAACTTGGAAAGGCCGTACCGTTCCTGCCGAAGGCCACCGTCTGCAAGTACGTTGTGCCCGCGGGATATGGAACGGAATCCAGGTCGGGACGGCCGGTCAAGGTGGACGAGAAGGCCATCTCTAACGCCGGGGCCAGGCTCTATTATGCGTCCGTTGACGAGCGGGACGGGGTGGTGTACACCACCTCCTCGCGCTCCCTGGGCGTGGTGGGCATGGCCGACAGCATCGAAGACGCCGAGGCGGTGTGCGAAGAGGGATTGAAGCACATCCATGGCGAGGTCTTCGTACGCCATGACATAGGAAAGGATGCACTGGTGAGGAGACGTGTAGAGCACATGCGCCAGGTCCGGGGCTAGGCAATCTTTTCATACCCTCCGTCCAATCCCCTGATATGCACAACCTGGAGCTTATCGCCCAGAGGATACAGGGCTCCTTAGATGAGAAGGACGAGGTGCGCGAGATCGCCATCAAGTCCTCCAGGGCGCTCATACGCATGTCCAGCAGCGTGGTCCACGGCATGCATAAAGGTCAGGACGGCGAAGCGATGCTGATGGAGGCCATCGATGAGTCCCACAAGCTGAAGAGCGTGCTCTCGGAGCATGTCGACATCTGGCATTCGGGCATCGTGCAGGACGCCCTGCAGGAAGTGGCCGAGGCGGCCATATTGACCGCTATCGTGAAAGGACATGAACTGCCGACGCCGGACCAGCTGGGCATGCCGGGGACAGCATACCTCATGGGCATGGCCGACACCATCGGTGAGCTCAGGCGGTTCTCGTTGGAGGCCTTGCGCCGGGGCGACACCGCTACCGCGGAACGGCACCTGGACACGATGGAGGAGATGTTCCTGGTCATCATGCGCTTCGACTACCCTGATGCGATAATCTCCATCAGAAGGAAGCAGGACATCGCCCGGTCCGTCCTGGAAAAGACCAGGGGGGACGTGGCCGTGGCCGTCTCCGGAGAGAGGCTTAGCGCCCGCATGTCAGAGCTGGAGAAAAAACTGTAAAAAAATATTTTTATGGCGGCCATCGGGCCGCTTTAAGGTTTTGACTACTTTTTCCTCTTCTTGTCCGGGCGTATCCAGACGAAGAACGTCACAATGGCCAAGGCAATGATCAGCACCCAGAACAAGGTGTTCATCCAATCATATCCCGAGACGTCGTAGTATACGGTCTTCTCGTAGACGCTTCCACCGCCCTCGAAGGTGACCACAGTATTGTTCTCGTCGAGTATCAACCTGAACCGGTACTCCCCGGATTCAAGGTTTTCTACGGTCCAGTTATACGAGAAGTTATACGAACCTTCGGCATCGAGGTCTATGGTGGTATTGTAGAGAGTGACCCATTCATCGTCCTCATAGAGCTGCAGGACCAGAGGGATCCCGGTCGCGGAGACCTCACCGTTATTGGTTATCGTCGCAGTTATCACAACTGGCTCCACAGCAATCACCTTGAAGGTTATGTTCGAGTAGAGCGTCACATCATCGTTGTACGAGGTGCAGTTGACAACTATGTAGAAGGTCTGGGCCACAGATGGCGCAGTGACGTTGAAGGTGAATATTCCTGAATCGGCCGATTCACCGCTCGAATCGTCTATTTCTGCGTCGGACACGTCATCACCGCTTAGTTCGGCCTCATAGGTATAATTACCATCGCTGTCCTCGGCCGGCCCTCCGACCATGGTTAGCGTGTACATCACAGTCCCTTCGGTGGAGACCAGCATGTCACCATCAAGGTTAGCGTACAGCGGATTGTAGTCATCGGCCTGTACCAGTGGCAAGGCACCGAGCAGTAGGAATGTCGTCAGCAACAGTATTATCACTTTCTTCGTGAGAACACCCCCTTCTTGATCGTGACGGCTAGAAGCACGGCCACGAAGGTCAACATCACACACATCAGAACGATGGTATAATCATCGATCTCTGGTGAGCTGTTCGCTATATCATCGCCGGTGATCGACAGCCCGTCGTCCACGCTTATGCCGGCGAACTCAGGCTCCATCTCCATGGTGGCAACGACGTACTCGTCCCCTTCGGACTCGGCCACCAGCAGCACGCTGATGGTGGTGTCGGGGTTGTCCCTGAGAGATACCAATGATATTTGGAACTCACCGGAATCGGCCGCCTCAACATCGATGCTCAGGCTGTCCACCAGGTCCCCATCATCATTGACCAGTTTGACCTCCCAGCCCAGAGCCTCGAGCTCTTCCAGGTTGCCGATGGTCACGGTGTAGGTGTCGTCGGCATTACCATCGTTGGAGATCTCGAGGTTGTAAACGTAGCTGGTGCCGTCGGTGTCCTCTCCATCGGAATAGGTCATGGATACAGAGTAGGACGCGGTAACGTTAGCGTCCAGGTTGACATAGTCAGTGATCGTGGTGTCGGTGGTGGATGTGACCGTCACTGTTACCGTGCTGTGGTCCACCAGCGTTGAGCTGCTCGCAGTGATGTAGACGGTCACGGTCTTGGTGTACTCACTACCGTAGCCGATGGTCACCTCGCTCTCCGAAAGCTCGACCGTCCAGTCAGTGCCGGAGGCAGTTATGGTGTAGGTGTCCTCCACGTTGCCCTGGTTGGTTATCCGGATGGTATAGACAGCGGTCTCGTTCGCGCTAAGCCATGTCTGCTGACCGTCGTCCCATGCGACCTCGACCCCCAGCGTGGTCTCCTTCTCTAGAGATATTCCCTTGCTGGTGCTCGCCTCGACCTCGACGCTGACCTCAGCGGAATATGTCGTATTGAGACTTGCCTCGACCAGCTGGGCCTCGGCCGCCAAGGTGTACGTTCCAGCGGGCAGGTAAACATTATACTTTCCGCTGCCGCTGCTCGTGATATTATAATATTCCACATCGTCCCCGCTGATAGAGATGGAGGCGCTGACGCCTTCATCGTCGGCGTATGTCGAACCGGACAGACGGTACGCCTGGACCAGGGTTATGTTGTCATAGTACGTCCCAGCGTCCTCGATCACCAATATACCCAGGTAGACCTTGGTCTTGTCCGAGCTAAGCGCGTAGACGGTATAGTTGCCCGGGGCCAGTTCCACAGAGTACATCCCGGTGGAGACATCGACCGTCAGGTCGATGGCCGTCTCGGATACCGCCTGGAACACCAGGGTGGACGGGGTGGCCGTGCCGGAACTGTATATCGTACCCTGCACGGTGGCGTTGTCCAGTGCCCGATCGAGCGATATTACGATGCTCTTGATGGTGGAGGCCACGGTGAAGGTGTAGTTGCCTGTGTATACCACGTACTTTTCCAACGTGTCGATCGTAGCTGTTGTATAATGGACTATCGAGGCATTGTACGTTCCAGCAGGCAGATATACCGATGTCAGTCCAGCGGACGAGGTGGTGACGTTGTAATAGGCACCGTCGCTCTCGATGGACAAGTTCACGGACTCCAGTACTGTGTCAGGGAACTCGGCGGTGATTATGGTCTGCACTGCAGATGCCGCAGATACGTCAAGTGACATCGCTCCGCTCACATCCACCTGGGACAGGTCGGCATAGCGCAGGGTACCGGTCACTACCTTGACGTAAAGGGAGTATGTCCCTTCCTGCAGATACACGGAATAGGTGCTGGATACTGTCAGTGTCTCCGTATCGGTCCCATCGAACACCATGGTTATGGTGCCGGCGGGGCTGACCGTTCCGCTGACCAAATATCTCACCACCACATCTATGCTCATCTCGTCGACCTCCTCGCCAACGGAGATGGTCAGATCGATGTCGCTCAGCGTCTGGTATTTCACCAAGGCGCTCCCGGTGGTGACGTTCTGATCAACGGTCACTGTGTAATCGCCCGGTGAGAGCTTGACGGTGAACGCGCCTCCGGTGGTGGTGACGACCGTCTTAGTGATGGCGGCGGTGTCGTCCACAGCGGTGAAGCTTACGGTCATTCCCGAGAGCCCGTTGGATGTTGTCCCGGTGACCGTCACCTCCTCAGCAATCATCTCCAGGTCCGTGTTGACACTGGTATCGAGCGATGAGTATGTCTTGGTTATTGTATCGTATCCGTCCTTGGTCGCGGTCAGGGTATATGACTTGCCTGAGACCAGAAGGAAGGAGTAGTCACCCGAGGAGTCGGTGCTGATGGTCACCGAACGGCCGCTGTTGTCACTTATGGTCACCAGCACACCGTTCAGATATTCCCCGGAGCCGGTAGCCCCGTCCCCATCAGCGTCATACCAGGCGGAACCGTAGACCGTGTATGAGCTGACCAGATTGAAGGTCATGGCCGTCGAATCGCTGAAGTATACGTCTCCCCAGTAAGAGCGCGTGTCATCGTATATGTACACGAAGTACAGGTCGGCCGGCAGCACCACACGGAAGACCCCGGTGGAATTTGTAACAGCAGTGTATATGGCGTCGGTGTTGCGCGACTGAATATATACGGTGGCGTTGCTGGATACGCTGGTACCGGACTTCACCGTGCCGGTCAGCACCACACCATCACTGAGCTGGACGTTCAATGTCCTGCTGTCGGTGGCCGATATCACCGTGAAGAACACTGTCTCCACGCCATCGACGGTGGCCGTGGCGTAGAAGGATATGTCACCTTGGGGAACGACCACGGAGTATCTTCCGCGGGAGTCGCTCATGACCCATGTTGTTCCATAATCAGTGGTTATGCCAATCAATGCGTTCGCCACGTACTCACCGTCGTAGGTCACGGTGCCAGAGAGGCGCATGGACTCGTACATTACCAGATCAAGGTCGGTCTCATCGCCCGCGTCCAGTTGCACGACGGAATCGACAAATACCGTGCCATCGTCCGTCTGGACGGTGTAATTTCCCGGGAGCAGACCTTCGAAGGAGTACTCTCCAGAGGTGTCGGTGGTCGTCTCCGATATCTCGTTATTGGCCTGGTCGAGCAGGTATATCGTGACCTCATCGGCGACCGTGCCGTCCTCCAGGGTTATTGTCCCGCTGACCGATGCCGGCTCACAGATGAGGTCGGTGGTCGTGGTGGTATCCAGCTCGGAGGTCGCTGCCTCGCTGCCGAAGTAATGACCTTCATACTCCACGGATAGGTTGCCTCCCATGGGGTTGACGCCATCTAGCACGTAATAGCCATCGGAGTCGGTGACGGTCGAGATGCTGTACCCGGTCGTCTCGTTCTCGAAAGTCACGATCGCCCCTGCGAGCGCCTCATCGGTGTCCGAGGTGTACGCCTCGTCACCGTCGATATCGATATAGACGTTCCCGTCCAGGGTGCCGACGGTGATGATGACGTCAAGGTCGATGTAATAGTCCAGCTGACCATCCTTGTCTGAATCGACCTCCTCGCGCATTGCCTGGTCATATGTCACGTAGATGACCTCGGAGTAGAGCTCCGTACCGGACAGCGTGAGAGAGTCCAGGTCTCCATAGGAGAAGACCACGGTGCAGTTGCCGAAAGGCGCCAGCAGCGTATAATAGCCGTCGGAATCGGTCTGTGTGACCTGATGCGGGATACCGTACTCGTCGTATATGGTCACCCAGGCATCAGCTATGGGATTGCCGTCCCCGTCCGTGGCCGTACCTGACACTATTGCGCCGTCATAGTATTGCACTATGACCACGCCCGCCTCGAGGCTGGCCGAGGAAAGGTCGACGGTGCCGGTTATGGTCCCGGCGCTGATCTTGTTATAGAGCGATACAGCTTCCTCGTAGGAGACTGCGACCCATGCGTCGGTGTGGTTGGCCACGTCATCGCTGGAGTATGGGTTGTAATAGGCCGTCCGGTACACAACGCGATAGTTGGTCATGTTCCAGCACTGCATGGAGTATGAGTCCTCCAGATCGCCGGATATCCCGGGCAGGCTCTGTAGATCATCGTAACCAACATCGGTCGGCCCGTATCCCATGAGGTACTTGTAGATCATGGTGTCGTAGAAGGCCTCGGTGTAGTAGATCGCGTAATCCACGATGACGTCGTCCGAGGTCACCTCGTCCAGCTCTATCTCGTTGCCGTAGTAGTCGACGGCCAAGATGTTGTAGAACTGGGTCGGGATGCCGTTGTCGTCCATGATGTAGTCGCCCAACTTGGCGACGGCATAGAAGATGTTGGAGTCCGTAGCCGAGAACGGGAACAGCTGGCTGTCGACCGATATGTAACCGATGTCGTAGCCGGTTATCTCACGCACATCGTTATAGAGGGCGGTCAGCTGGTCCATGCTCAAGGTGTCCTCGAGATACTCCCTGGCCGCGATGTACTTGGCGCATGCCCTTGAAAGGTCATCGCTGTATTCACCATAGGTGTCCGGATCGGACAGGATGACATCGATGTAATCACTGGGATTCTCTACGATGTCGGTCAGTTTGTCGGAATCCACACCATACGATTCCAAAGCGGCCACGAGCTGGGTGTGGGTGGTCCCGTCCTCGGTGAGGGCTGACTCGGCGCATCGGGTGATGAGCAACGCCACTGCACCCTCCTCGGTCTGTGTCAGGAGATATGTGGCCACGAACTGGTATCCGTTCTGGAAGTTATCGGCCACAGCGGGGTGTCCGCCTTCGTTGATGGCCTCGAACCCGTAGTCCCACCATGACAGATATGCTGGGCGGTCCGTCTCTTCAAGGATGTCCGCATCTTGTTCGGACAACCAATCGTATGCATCGGCCGTATACTCATCGGACGTGGTCACGCCGAAGTTGAAAGCGCCTAGATAATAGCTGCTCCCATTAGCAGTGTCGTAATCGGCCGCCTGAAGGAAGCCGGGCATGCCAGAGTATATCTCCAGGTCGTACTCGTTCTTGACGTTCGACGGTATGCTCGCGTCCAGAGCGTAATAGACGTTCGGCGTTAGCACCATGAACACCAGGAACAACGTGCCGACCACGTGCTTCAGCTTCACAGAGTGACGTATGGTCTTCCATACGCCGCCGTGGTCACCGCGCAGGTTCTGGATCATCTCATTAAAGTTTAGACGGTCGATGACATAGGCCAGTATCCAGCCTGCCGTGATGGCGAAGGCGGGAGAGGCGTTGAACAGGAACCTGGCCGCGGAAGATGCCATGTAGATGGCCACTGCGGACCAGACCACTACGAATATGAAGTAGGGGCTGAGGTTCTTCGGGATCTTGATCGCCGCCCAGCCTACGCCGATGAGCGATAACCAGAACGTGACCATACCGAATGACATGGCCAAGGTCGAGAACTCCGGCGCCTGCGCCTCGGAGATAGTGGAATACATCTTGCTCTTGACCAGGTATCCCTGCCCGCTGGCGATTGCCTCTAATAGGGTCGGATAGACCACCGAGAGAACGACAGCGGCAATTATGCCTATAACGGCGAACACCGGCAGGACCAGCGTCCACGGGTAGTTTCGGGTGACCGTGAACATGATGCCTATGATCGCAGCGACCAGGAAGATGTAGAGCGGCACGTCGTACCATGTAGTCCAAATCTCCATGTTCAGATAAACTGGGAGCGTGAGCAGGAAGGATAAGCCGAGAAGCAAAGTGACCGATAGTGTGACACCCATCGAGTCGACATTGCGGAAACGGTCCACCAGCAGCTGCACGCCCAGATAGACGACTATGATGATCAGGAGGTATGTATAACCGGTCCATATCATGGAAACGGCCGCCATGCACAATCCGCCTAATGCAGCGTATACGAGCGAAAGCTGGTTCGTGCCCAGATACCCTTTCAGTCCGGATGATATGTCT
This sequence comes from Methanomassiliicoccales archaeon, assembly GCA_028682895.1. Taxonomy (GTDB): domain Archaea; phylum Thermoplasmatota; class Thermoplasmata; order Methanomassiliicoccales; family UBA472; genus UBA472. The sequence continues at coordinate 56,727 of JAJRAK010000001.1, read as the reverse complement.
TTACGGTCCCTCCACTTCGAGACCCAATTGGTACCGTTGATGGTCTGCAATGAACGCAGCAGGAAGTAGAACACGAACACGACGAAGAACAGCACCATGGAGTCATGGTCTGCGTTGGACAGTACGCTGCGCTCGATGTGCCCGGCCATGATGGCGAACAGGAAGGCGGACAGCAATCCTGCTTTCCTGCCGAACGCGGCGTTACCGATGAGGTAGACCGGAATGACAGTTAACGCTCCCCATATGGCGGTGGAGAACACCAATGACATGCCGATCGCATCGTCGATGTCACATCCTGTGACCGACTGAGCGAACATACCTGAGACTGCCACTGACCAGTCATACAGTGGAGGTCGAGGGTTCATCATGCCCGTCGGATAATACAGCATGTTGTCATACAGCAGTTGATCCCCAGTATCAACCACGTAGTTGATTACCCTCAGATGGTAGTATGAGTCGGAGCCTCCCGACAGCAGGTAATCGTTATCAACGGATACGGAGTATGCGTAATAGCTCCTGACAAATAGGGCCAGGAGCACGAACATCGCCAATATCAGCACTGTCTGCCAATTTCTGCCAACCCAAGAACCTTTTAGGGACCGAGAGAAATTGGACAACGAGAGAGAGCGCTGCTTATCAGTGGGGAGACTGGACCCCTCCTGTTTCGTTGCCATCAGTAGAATCTCCTCTGGGGTGATTATCAACTGATATCGGACCCCGTATAAATACGTTGGTCCATCTCACACCAGAAAAATCATATAGCTGGCATTGAACGCAGAGGTCGATATTTTACCTTAACGCGGTGTGACACCTTTGGCCTCCTCCACAAGCCGGGAGGCGGCCTCCCTCGGGCCCTCGGCACCATAGATGCTTCGTCCCACGATGACATAGTCCGCACCCTTGCTCAAGGCAGCGGATGCGCTACCGCCCTGGGCCCCAACACCAGGGGACAGTATGAGAAGATCGCCGATGATGCTGCGCATCTTCGCCACCCTCTCCGGACGGGTGGCCGGGGCGATTATTCCCGAGGCACCGCAATCGACCGCCATCCTAGCTATCGACTCCGCCGCCTGGGCGGTGTGCTCCGCGCCGCCTGGATGGCTCATCTCCGTGACCACGAATATCTGCCGGCCTTCAGCGGCCTCCACCGCCGCCTTGACGGAATCGCTGCCGGTGAAGCCGTGCACTATGACACCCTCAGCGCCCCTCTTCACTGCCTGGGCAACTATGAGCGAGGCCGTGTTCGGTATGTCGGCCACCTTAAAATCGCATATGACCGGCGCGAGCTTGGACAGCCGGGTGATCATCTCCGGAGATGTGGAAAGTACCAGTGGCCAGTTGATCTTGATGGCGTCCACCAGATCGGCCACCTGCTCTGCCACCCATATCGCCCTTTCTTCGCGCACCTCGTCCAGCGCCAGAATGATCCTGCTGTCCTTTCTCATGTTCCCGACCCCACCATCGTTCAATCCCGATTTAGGATTTGCCATAGATAAGCGTTAAGTCCGTCGGTGCAGGTAGGGGTTGCATGCGCCTAGTGCCAATGGAATCGTCGTCCTGCTATACCAAGCGCCTGTCCCGCGGCTGCCGCCTGTGCCGGAAAGGGGCGAAGATGGTTCTGCTGGTCACTGGAAGGTGCGGCATGTCCTGTTATTATTGCCCCCTCTCGGAAGCGAAGAAGGGCAAGGACGTCATCTATGCCAACGAGCTGCTGGTCGAGAGCGACGCGGACATCATCAAGGAGGCGGAGGCCATCGGGGCCAAGGGCACTGGCATCACCGGCGGGGACCCGCTGATGGTCATGGACAGGACAATCGGCTACATCTCTTTGCTGAAGAAGCACTTCGGGCCTGCGCACCATATCCATCTTTATACCGCCACCATCGACCGGGAACGCTATCTTGCTCTGGAAAAGGCCGGACTGGACGAGCTGAGGATACACCCACCGGTGGAGACGTGGAAGGACCTGGGGCCGTTGCACATCGCCGAGGCGGTGGCCGGTCTCGACATGACCGTGGGGTTCGAGGTGCCAGCGGTCCCGGGGGAGGAGCAGGGGCTCATAGCACTATGCCAGTATGCTGCCGCCAACGGATTGGCGTTCGTCAACCTTAACGAGCTGGAGGTGTCCGAGACGAACTGCGATGCGCTCATGCGGAGGGGGTTCACCGCTCGTTCCGACGTCTCGAGCGCCATGAAGGGCAGCGAACAGACCGCACTGAGCGTGATCGAGAGCGCCGGGAGCGAAGTGCCATTGCATTTCTGCTCTTCCAGCTTCAAGGACGACGTGCAGTTGCGGGAAAGACTGAAGCGTCGTGCCAAGCATGTGGCAAGGCCGATGGACCTGGTGACCTCCGAGGGAATGATACTGCTGGGCATAGTGGACGAGGGAGGGAAGAAGGCCATGCTCCTGCTTGAAAAAGAGCATGGCGTGCCCGCTGAGATGATGCATTACGATGAGAAAAGGAAAAGATTGGAGGTGGCCTCCTGGGTGTTGGAGGACCTGGCCCCCTCCCTGCCGTTCAGGTGCTTCCTGGTGGAGGAGTACCCCACCGCGGACCGCCTTGAGGTAGAGCGGGAGCCTTTGAACTGATCACGCCACAGATATGCTCTGCACGTTGTGATGGCGGTTGACCAGGTCCCTGGCGATCTTGAGGTTCTTGCCGTTCTTGCCTATGGCGCGCCCCTTGACCGCTGGATCGACGGTCACCGTGGCATGCACGATGTTGCCGCGGGTCTCGATCTCCACCTTCTCCGGCCCGTAGTTGTAGAAAACGTTCTTTATGAACGTCTCGGCATCGTCAGAGAACTCCACGACCTGGATGTTCTTGCCGGTGGTGTTCTTCAGCTTTATGACGTTCTCCCCGCCCTTGCCCACCGCGCGGTTGGCCTGGCCCGGGTCGACGACGTAAACGAGCTTCTCCTCTGTCTCCATGCAGTCGCGCACCCTCGCTTTCGTTACCTTCTCGAAAAGGCTGATGTAGCGCAGGGTCTCCTCAGTGAAAGTGATCTCCGTGGTCATGTTCAGCCCAGCGAAAGGATGTTGGAGGCCCCTTTGTCGATAACGGCAATGGAGGACACCGAGAAAGGCTTTCCGCACAGTGCGCCCAGTTCCATGTTGGTGCCTTCGAACTGATACACCGGGACGCCATGGCTCTTTGAGACCAGGTAGTCGCTGGGGCAGTTCTTGGCCACTATGATTAGCTTGGCCTCCCCGCTCTTGATCATTTTTTCCGTCTGCTGCACGCCGAAGACCACCTTTCCGGTGGTCATGGCCGATTTTAAAGCTCTTCCTAAGTCGATCATTCAACTGCCCCCTTTTTTGCAGGTGCGTAGATTAGATTTACGGCTCCGGTCCCGAGTGTAACCGGCTGCCCTACTATAATGTTTTCTGCCACCCCGTCCAGGTGGTCTTCCTCTCCGGTCATGGCCGCCGTCAGCAGGTGAGCGGCAGTTATTTCGAACGCCGCCCTGGCCAACACTGACGATTTCCTTCCGGATATTCCGTGCCTGCCGATGGCCTTGACGTCGCCGTCGTTGGTCATCAGGTCGGCCACGAGCATGATGTGGCGTATGTCCACGGACAGTCCCTGTTCGTCCAGGGTACGGGACGCCTCATCGATGATGGAGTTGCGCGCCGCCTCCACCCCCAATACGTCATATACCTCCTGGATGGAGTTGGTGTACGACCGGGAGTGGTCCAGACCGTTTATCTTGAGCACCTCGCGCAGGTTGCTGCCCTCGGTGTAGATGACGTACTGGTCGTCCTTCTTCCTCAGTATGGCGCGGGTGATGCCCTCGACCCCCTTCACCTTGCTGGCCTTGACCATCTCCAGCGCCTTCTGCAGGTTCTTGAACGAGTGCTCCTTCGGTTCCAGGCAAAGGTATCCTATGCCCGCCTCGCCGGCAAGCTCCACGTTGGCCGGCAAAGACTCCTTGGAGACCTCGGTCACCATGACGATGCCCCTGAGCCGGGACACCTTGTCCTGGATCAGTTCGATGGGGTTGTCGATGTTCTTCTGGGTGCACTTGCGGGCATCCGGAAGTATGAACAGCCTCATGTTATGCAGGTCCGTCTCGATATCGGCCAGGTCCAGAACGGTGGTTATTTCGATGTTCGAAGCGATGGCCTTGACCTTATCCACATCACTGGAGAGCGCCTTCTCCACGTAGATGGTCATCATGGGCGTGCTGGGCACGCGGCGGGCGTCCACGATCTCGATGAGACGCGGCAACCCCAATGTGACGTTGATCTCTGCCACACCGGCGTAGTGGAAGGTACGCATGGTCATCTGAGTACCGGGCTCCCCGATGCTCTGCGCCGCCAATATTCCAGCGCTCTCGTTGGGGTCCATCATGTGGTCCATGAACTTCTGGTTCGCGGCCTTCAATATCTTGACCAGGTTCTCCTTGCTGATGTCGTTCCCTTCCAGGCGGTGGGCGATGTTCAATATCACCCTCCGGGGCAGCAGCAGCTTGAGCTCCTCGCACTTGGCGAACAGCTGCTTCTCGAAGACTGAGTACTGCTTGGACTTGTCCGGTATCTCGTACACGTACGGGGTCGACGGCTCCTCCGGCTCGTCCTTCGACCTCTTCTTTCCCGTGGCCTTTTTCTTAACTGGCACGACAACGCTTGTCCTCTTTCCAAGCTTGTTCAGCAGCACATCGGCCTGCTCTTCGCTAAGCCCGACGCCCACCAGGTCCTTGGCTGTGGCCTTTCCCAGGTCCGTCTGGTTGCTGTAGTGGTCCTTGACCACGTCGATGATGTCCTCAGGCACTTCCTTGCGCTGAAGACCCTTGATGAAGTCTTTTTGAGCCATCACTCCTCACCTCCGCTGTCGAAGTCGGACTCCTCCGACTCCTCTTCCTCCTCGGAGATGGTCTCCATGAGGTCCTTCTCCACGGTGGCGTAGCCACCGATCTTGCGCTCGTCCGCACGCGTCAGCAGGTCGGCGTTATGCTCCCCCAATACATGGCGCAGCACGTCGTCGAGGTCTATTGCATCTCCCTGAACGCTGCGCGTCGGGTCGATGCCGTCCTCACCGTACTCGAACTGGATGATGCTGTCGGCGGTGTTGCGGACGGTCCCGTCCTGCTTCAGCTTCAGGTCTTCCAGTGCGTTGATCAGACGGCGTTGCATATAACCGGAACGGGACGTACGGACAGCGGTATCCACAAGTCCTTCTCGACCACCCATGGAGTGGAAGAAGAACTCGGTCGGCGTCAGCCCGCTCTTGTATGAGTTCTTGACGAATCCCTTGGCCTGAGCGCCCAGGTCTCCTTTCTGGAAGTGGGGCAAGGTCCTGTTCCAATATCCTCTGGACAACCTCTCACCACGAACGGCCTGCTGCCCGATGCAACCGGCCATCTGAGAAAGGTTGAGCATGGAACCACGGGCCCCGGACTTGGCCATCTGCACCGCGGCGTTCTCGATACCCAGGTGCTTTCCTGCGATACGACCTGCTTCGTCACGGGCGTCACCCAGCTTCTTCATGGCCTCCACCTCGAGCGTCTCCTCCAAGGAGCGTCCGGGCAGCTGGTCCAGAGTGCCGTCGCGGTACGAGGCTACGAGGTGGTCCACCTCGCTGAAGGTGTTGTTGATCTTGTCCTCGATCTGGCGCTTCGCCTCCTCGGGTATGTCCTCATCGTCGATACCAGTGGAGAAGCCGCGAACCATGATGGAGCCGATCGCCAACTTCGTCACGTCGTCCAGGAATTCGCGGGCCCGGTCGGCGCCGTAGTCCCTGGCGATCTTGTCCAATATCTTGCCGTCGCCGGAACCGATGGCGTTGTCATCGATGGTGCCCATCAGGAGCTTGCCGTTCCTTATCTTGACATAGGCGTCGTGCTGGCAGTTCTCCTTCTCGCACTTGTTGCACTTCTGACATATGTGGGCCTTGAACTGGGCGTCGAAGTCCGGCGGCAATATGGTGGAGAACAGCGTCTTTCCGGTCCAGAACTCGTTCCCCTTCTCGGTCATGGGCTCGGGCAGCTGGTTCTTGCCCATCTTGGACACGATGAACAGCGTCTGAGCCTTGTTGAAGTGGGGGTCGTGGTAGGTGAGCTGGAACACACCGGTGATGTGGTCATGGATGGCGCCGATGATGGGGCCTCCGAACCTAGGGGACAGTATGTGCTCCTGCACCTTCATGAGGATGTGCGCTTCGGCGCGGGCCTCCTCGCTCTGCAGCACGTGCAGGTTCATCTCGTCCCCATCGAAATCTGCGTTGTACGGAGGGCAGACGCACAGGTTCAGACGGAAGGTCTTCCCAGGCATGACCTTGACCATGTGGGCCATCATGGACATACGGTGCAGGGATGGCTGCCTGTTGAACAGTACGATGTCCCCGTCCATGAGGTGCCTCTCCACTATGTAGTTGATCTCGATGCCCTCGGCCACGGTCTCGGCGTTGCGCTCGGTGACCCTGATCCTGCGGCTGTCCTGACGGATGACGTAGTTGACACCCGGTTCGTACACGAGACCGACGGGGGCCGGTCCGCGCTTCACCATGTTCCGCAGCACCTCGATGTTGTCCTTGGTGACGTTGACCGGCACGGTCAGCTCGCGGGCGGCAAAGGTCGGTACACCCACCTGGTTGATGGACAGCCAGGGGTCGGGCGAGACCACGGTACGGGCGGAGAAGTTGACACGCTTACCGGACAGGTTGCTACGGAAACGTCCCTCCTTTCCCTTCAGCCTCTGCACCAGCGTCTTCAGCGGGCGGCCGGAGCGGTGCCTCGCCGGCGGTATTCCAGAGGTCTGGTTGTCGTAATACGTCGTGACATGGTACTGCAGAAGCTCCCAGAGGTCCTCGACGATGAGCTGCGGCGCGCCTGCGTCACGGTTCTCCCTCAGCCTCTGGTTGATGCGCAATACATCGACGAGCTTGTGAGTGAGGTCGTCCTCGGACCTGTCACCGGACTCGAGCGTGATGGACGGACGGACGGTCACGGGCGGCACTGGCAATGCGGTCAGCACCATCCATTCCGGGCGGCAGGCGCCCGGGTCGATGCCCAACGGGATGAGGTCCACGTCGGGGATGCGCTCCAGCCTCTCACGGACCTCCTTCGGGGTCAGCTTGTGGCCGTCCTCGCGGAAGGTGGTCGGTTTGTCAAGGGTGATCTTCTTCTGCTCCACACCGCAGTGAGGGCATACTTCCTTCATGGCCTTCTCCGCGGCGGCCTTGGCCGTCTCCTTGGAGAACTCGCGCATATCGATGGCGTCGCTTCCCAGCTCCTCCATGGTGTCCATGCGCTGGCGGTACTCCTTGACGTCCTCTTCTGTAAGGACCAGCTTCCCGCAGGACTTGCACGTGGCCTGCAACAGCTTCTTGATCTCTTTGACGTAGCCTACGTGGATGACCGGCATGGCCAGGTCGATGTGGCCGAAGTGCCCGGGGCACTCGTCCACCTTGTGGCCGCAGGTCTTGCACATGAGACCAGGTTCGATGACGCCCAGGTGGGTGTCCATCAATCCAGCGTCTATGGGGAAGCCGTCATCATTGTACGTGTCGGCGGTGATGATCTTGGTGGCCGACATCCGGCGGATCTCATCCGGGGAAAGGCAGGCGAACTTGATCGACCCGATCCTCTTGGATACTCCTCGCATCATCTCAAATCCTCCAATTGTAAGCGCATGGCGACACCAAGCGAGAGCAGCTCGTCCAACAGCAGTTTGAATGCATAGGACGTCTGGATCATGTGCACGTTGGTGTTATTACCGCAAACGGGGCAGTGCAACGCCCCTCTCTTGTCCAGTATGGCGATGTGCCCGCAGTTGGGATTGCCGCATACCCACTGGTACGTTCCATCGGACTCGTCCAGCAGACGGTCCTTGATGACCATCGCGGCGCCGTGACCGATCAAACAATCCCTCTCCATCTCACCGAACCTCAGACCGCCCTGTCTGGACCGGCCCTCGGTTGGCTGCCTGGTAAGGATCTGCACCGGTCCTCTGGACCTTACGTGCATCTTGCCGGACACCATGTGGTGCAGTTTCTGGTAGTAGATGACGCCGATGAACACCTCGGCCCCGATCATGCGGCCGGTGAGCCCGTCGTACATTACCTCGCGGCCGGACCTCTGGAAGCCTGCCTCAACGAGGGATTGGCGCAAGGCGTCCTCGCGCTCGCCGCTGAAGGCAGTACCATCAACGTGGCGTCCCTGCAGGGCGCCGACCTTGCCCCCGATCATCTCCAGGATATGGGCCACGGTCATACGGGAAGGTATGGCGTGGGGGTTGATGACCAGGTCCGGGATGATACCATCGGCGGTGAACGGCATGTCCGAGGACTGCACCAGCAGTCCGATGACGCCCTTCTGTCCGTGCCTGGAGGCGAACTTGTCCCCCAGCTCCGGTATCCTCTCGTCCCTGACCTTGACCTTCACCAGGCGGGAACCGTTCTCGGACTCGGTCAGCATGACGCTGTCGACCCAACCAGTTTCCCCGGACCTGCAGGTGATGGACGTCTCACGGCGCTTCTGCACCGTCAGGAAGTTGGCGTCCTCCTCCTCCACGAAACGCGGCGGAGATGTCTTACCGACAAGGACGTCACCGCCGGAGACCGGTGTCTCGGGCGAGATCAGCCCGTCCTCGGACAGGTTGGCGTAGGCGAGGTCCGTCCTTGCCCCCCGAACATCGGGGGACGGTATCTCGAAGTGGTCCTCCTGTCCGCCTGGGTAGCGCCTCTCCTCAGTGCGGTAGGTCCTCATGAACGTCGAGCGGCCAAGACCGCGCTGCACGCTGCTCTGGTTCATGATGAGCGCATCTTCCATGTTGTAGCCGTGATATGAAAGGACGGCAACAACGAAGTTCTGCCCGGCCGGGCGCTGGTTGAAGGCGACGAAGTCCATGAACTTGGTCTGGACCATGGGCTTCTGCGGATAGTGCAGTATGTGCCCGCGGGTGTCAGGCCTCTTGCGGTAGTTGCTGGACGCTAATCCCAAGGACTGTTTGGCCATACCGGCTCCCATCGTCACACGCGGGGACGAGTTGTGCTCCGGATATGGCACCATTCCGGCGCAGACACCTAGGATGACCATCGGGTCCACTTCCATGTGGGTCTGTGCCTTGTCGAACAGGTAATCGGCATAAACGGTACCGCCGCAGTGCTTGCACTTCAGCTCGGCGCGCTTGTCGGTGGTGCCGGGGTTCATCCAGTCCATGTCCAACGGCGATATGTCCTTCTCGCACTGACTGCACTTGGCAGGTATCTCGAACGGTTCGACGGCAATGAAGGCGTCCTCCTCTTCCTCGGCGTCGATCCATTCCAGCACACCTTCGCGGACCAGGTCCGACCAGCGCATCTTGCCGGCGCGTATGTCCTCCAAGTGCTTACGGGTGATGACCAGGTGCCCGTCCTTCACCACGAGCAGAGCGCGCCTCAGGCGGCCCTCGTCGCAGTTGATGATGACCTCGTCCATCTCCTCATCGTAGCGGATGTTGATCTCATCCGAAAGAAGTCCAGAGCGGCGGCGGTTCCTCATCTCGCTGACCAGGAACACGTGGTTGTCGTGCACTCCCTTCAGGTCCCCGTTCACGTAGATACGGGTGCCGGACATCTGCTGGCCGCGCACCTCGTGTATGCCCAGGTCCTTCAAGAGGAACGTCACGTCCTCCTCGCGGAATCCCTCGGAGACATTGATGATGAGGGCTGCGTTCTTCACCAGACCGCAGTTCTGACCTTCGGGGGTTTCGTTCGGGCAAAGCCTGCCCCATTGGGTAGGGTGCAGATCACGAGCCTCGAAGTGAGGCTGGCTGCGGGTAAGTGAGGAGGTTACCCTTCTCAAATGGGATATGGTGCTCATGTTGGAGGTACGGTCCAAGAGCTGGCTCACACCGGCCCTTCCTCCGACCCAGTTGCCTGTGGCCAAAGCATGCAAGAGGCGGTGGGTCATCAGGTCCGGACGGATGGCGCTCCCGATGCGCAAATCCTTCTTCCTGGCGTAGGACCTTTCCAACTGGTACTTCAGGTCCTTCATCAGGTTGGTGAAGGCGACGCGGAACAGGTCCTCCATCAGATCGCCGGACAGCTTCAGACGCTTGTTGGCGTAGTGGTCCTTGTCGTCCTCTTTGCGCTTTCCCAGGGAAAGCTCGAGGACGGACCTTGCGATCCTCCCTAGGAAGATTGCCTTCTTCAGGCGGTCCTCCTTGACGTCACCCAGGTGGGGCAACAGCGAACGGTCGATGATAGACTCGACCTTCTTGACCCTGTACTCCTTGGCCTGACCGGTGGCGAACTTCTTCTCCAGATATGTCAAGGCGTGATCGGTAGTGAAGATGCCAGTAGGCCCATAGATCTTGGGGTCCTGTATCTCCTCCAAGTTAGCGTAAACGATGTTGGCCATCTCTGGCGCGGAGACTATGGCCTCGTAGATCTCCTGGTCGTTCTCCATGCCCAGGGACTTCATCAGCGCCACGAGCGGTATCTGTCCAGATGCCGCTGGGACGGTGACCATCAGCATGCCGTCGCGCTTCTTCTCGACCAGTGTCAACGCACGGTGGCCTTCCTTCTGCGAGAACACCTTCGCGACTTCCATGGCGGTGCCGTAGCGCTCGCTCAGCTCGACCATGACGCGGTTGGGCGCAAGGTCCTCGAGGGTGATGAGGACGCGCTCAGTGCCGCCGATGATGAAGTAACCACCGGCGTCCATGGGGTCCTCGCTCCTCTTCATGAGCTCGGAGTTGTACTGCTCGTCCGTGAGCTCGTAATCCTTCTCCAGGTTCTCCTTGTAAATGTTGCACATGTTCGACTTGACCATTATGGGCAGGTCCCCGATGTGCACAGTCTCCGGCTCCTTCTCGATGCCGTCCTCGATGATCGTGAAATCCAAGTGTATCGGCGCCAGGTAGTTCAGGTTCCTGAGGCGGGCCTCCATGGGCGTGACGTTGTGCACGTACCCGTTGGCCTCCCTGACCATCGGCTCCATGACGTGTATGGTCGGCTTCATGTGCGGGTCTACCTGACCGGTCTTCTCCTCCCGGCGGCGGCCGACACGGATCTGGATGACGCGCCCGTTGGTCTTGTCCTGATCGAGCGTGATCATTCCCCGCTCAGGGTCCTCGGCCGAGACGCGGACATTGTCCACGATCTTCTGCATGCGGCTGTTGGGATTTCCCTGAGAGGCCAGAAAGTCGTTGAAGCTGGCTATGTGATGGTTGACGATGCTGCTCTCTTTAAAATAAAGTTCGACGAGATCCCTCAATAAGTTCACCCTCTTATGACCAGACGATAGACGACCGCTTCCTCGGAGGTCTCGCTGTCCCTTATTATCCTGATTACGCTCTTCTCAGGTATTGCTTGGTTCATGGCCTTTTCGAGCATCTTGATAGCTGCGTCGTTCTCCTTGATCTTGGGGAGTTGGTCACGGGTGATCTTCAATTTCTTCAAGACCTTATCCGTCTCCTCATCGCTCAAGAGTTCGTGAACAGGCACCATCTTATGGCTCAATACGTTAAATGGTACGGACTCCTCCAACTGAATCACCTCATACCATGCAGAAACCGGGGCATTCCTCCACTAAGTGTCATTCTTATAAAAATGCATCGGGAATTGGGTTTAGATACTTCATTCTGCATATTTTTTTCACCTACCCGAGCGGGCCCGCGGGGATTTCCGCATACACGGAATTACCGCGTACCTTTCGAACCCCGGACCACCTGGTTAAAAGCCAGATGCTCTCTCTAGGGACCTACGTCGCCGAAGGTCCAACCTAGCTGAGCTACGGGCCCATTGGTAAGTAAGTGCCGGCGTGTGAACGGGAGAGTAAATCCTTGTCATATTTAACATTTCCCATCCACCCTGGAACCAAGCACCTGTAGACACGCCTTTCTACAGGAAACCTGCCGGATGGTTCCGATTGTCGGGCCATATTGCGAGTAAGCTATTTGAACTTGCGTGAAAGTTATTATTATAGACGGTGTTTAAAAATAATGACCGATCTCCCCCTTCCCTTTATATTATGAATATACGCCAATACCCACCCAGATGCGCGCGCGAGGGAACCGGCCCCACCAATCACGTTTTTATATAAGGACTATAATCTCGCACAAAGCGATGACCTATGGCGAATGAAAAAGTTTGCAACTCATGCGGGATCAGGCTGGTTGGCAACGGTATCACTTTCTTCAAGTGCCCTGTCTGTGGTAATGAAGAGATAGGCCGCTGCGCCCAATGCCGCGATCAGAGCGTCAAGTACGAATGCAAGAAGTGCGGCTTCGTCGGTCCTTAAGGTGGTTTGAATGGGGACCGTTGCTGCCGTCTATTCTATAATGCCAGAGGACACTGAGTTCGACTTCGAGTCCTTGGTGGCGAAACTGCCGACCCTTATACCAACTAACGTCAGGATCGCCAGGGCGGACATCGTCCCGATGGCCTTCGGACTGAAGAAGTTGGATGCGGCCTTCGTTATGGAAGACGCCCCGGGCCTGGTCGACAAGCTCGAGGAATCCCTGAGGGCCATCCCAGGCATAACGAACGTTGAGACCGAAGATGTCTCATTGCTGTAAAATCACTTCAGGGCCTTAACGGCCTTTTCCCTTCTTTTTACTGGACGGTGAGAGCATGTCCGATGTCCTGATCGTCGACGGCTACATCGATGAGCCCGGGTCCTTAGGTGTCCGGCCTTACATCCATCCATTACCAAGGGCGGTCTACGGCGCCGTGCGCGACGCCGAGGGCGACCCGTTCTATATCACGATAGACCATTGGCGTGCTGGACGTCCGTTGCCGAAGGCCGATGTCATGGTCGTCCTCTCCGGCATGTCCGTCCCGGGGAGGTATCTCAGAGGGATGCCCGCGTCCCGCCGGGAGCTGCTCCAGTTGCTAGAAGGGTTCCGTGGGGAGACCGTGTTGGGAGGCCCCGCCGCCCTGGACCAGGAGCTCAAGGGGAGATTCCATCACGCCCACTACATGGATGCGGCCTCCGCAGTGTTCGACCTGCTCGAAACGGGGAAGGCCAATGAGAGATGGCGAGGCCTGGACGAATGGGAACGATGGATGATGAAGGGCGCGGACTGCGTCCTGTCCCATCCGGACCATCCGCAGCCGCTAATAGCCGAGCTGGAGACGTATCGGGGATGCATCCGCTACGTGAACGGCGGATGCTCCTTCTGCGTTGAACCTTTGAAAGGCCGTCCGGTGTGCCGGGAGCCGAAGGACATAGTGGCCGAAGCGAGGGCGCTCAAGGAACGGGGCGTGGTCAACTTCCGCCTGGGGGCGCAGACCTGCATCATCTCCTACAAGGCAGAGCTGGACGGCACCGATTGCCCTAGGCCGAACCCGGCAGCATTGGAGGAGCTGCTTTCCGGTGTCTCATCCCTCGGACCGGATGTGCTGCACGTGGACAACGCCAACCCTGCGGTCATCGCTAGGCATCCGCAGGAGTCGGAGCTGATATTGAGGTCGCTGGCCAAGCATTGTACACCCGGTAATGTCCTGGCATTGGGAATGGAGACCGCCGATCCGGACGTCGTGAGGGCGAACAACCTCAACGCCACGCCGGAGGAGGTCCTCTGGTCCGTTCGGGCCATCAACCGCATCGGTGGGGAGAGGGGGATCAATGGGCTTCCGCTGCTCCTGCCGGGCATCAACGTGCTGGTGGGATTGGAGGGAGAAAGGAAGGAGACGCTGGACATCAACCTGCGCTTCCTTCAGGGCATCGTCGACGAGGGACTGATGCTTCGCCGCATCAACATCCGCCAGGTCATCCCGGTGCGAAGGGAGTTCCCTCAGACCGTCTCCCATTCCGTGTTCCTGAAGTTCAAGGAGAAGGTGAGGAACGACATCGACCGGCCATTGCTGGAACGTTTGGTCCCGGTGGGCACCGTGCTCAGGAACGTCTATACCGAGATGAGAGAGGGGAAGGTGACCTTCGGAAGGCAGATCGGGACGTATCCGCTGCTCGTCGGTATCGACCACCCGGTGGACCTTGACCGGTTCGTTAACGTGGCCGTGGTCGGTCATGGTTTCCGCAGCATCAGCGGCGTGGTGCATCCGTTGAACGTGAACACCTGCCATATCACGGCATTGGAGACGCTTCCGGGACTGGGACGGAAACGTGCCACCCGATTGTTCATGGCCAGGCCTATCAAGGGCGAGGCGGAGCTGCGCAAGGCGCTGGACGATCCGGCCGTCGCCGATGGCCTGCTGTCGTTCATCACGTTCGATTGAGACCTCATCCTAAATACGGGCAAAACGAATCAGGTGCAGGCCATGGAATTCAGGACGCTAGCCCTCTATCCTTTTCTCAAGGAATCGTCGCAGTTCGTCAAGGAGCGCCAGCTGGGGTTGGACGACCTTTTAAAGGGCAGCATGATGGCCGAGGCCCGCCGAAGGGGCAAGGCCAGGGTGATGGAGGCGATACGGGACCTGACCGTGCCGAACGCCCCGGTCACCTCCGAGGACGAGGCGGTGCAGGAGATAATGAGCTACCCTTACGCCCGCATACTAGTGTCGTGCATCGGCGACGACGTCCTGGTACGCCGTTACGCTCTGGCCGAGGCCAAGGCGTTCAACGAAAGGCTGCGCAGGGAGGAGATGACGACCGTTGTGGCGCTGGCCCTGGAGCTGGAAGTGGAGGCAGTGCATGTGGACGATATGTTGCGCATGCACTTCGCCGATTTCCTGAACTATACGTCCGGGCTCAGAGGCCCTGAATGGAAGCTGGTGAACCAGGACCTGCGGGACGGGTACGTGCAATTGGAGAAGCCCAAGTTCGTCCGCGTGCTCGAGCAGGCGTTGGACGACAGGATCGAGGACGAGCTGCCGATCCCGGTGAACGATGAGCTTCTGACGGCGGTGGAGAAGGACCTGGAGGAGATCGCCGCCGCCTTGGCGGAATACAAGGAGAAGTATCGGGACGATGGCTTCGGCGAGGTGAGCATATTGAAGTTCCCCCCGTGCATGAAGAAGATGGTGGCCATGGCCCAGGCCGGGCAGAACATGCCCCATGCTGGGCGCTTCGCCTTGGCCAGCTTCCTCAGCTTCATCGGCATGCCCGTGGACGATATAATCAAGCTCTTCTGCAGCTCCCCTGACTTCGACCAGTCCAAGACGGCCTACCAGGTCCGGCACATCACCGGGGACGGATACGGAAAAAAGTACACGCCGCCGGAATGCGCCACCATGCGCACCAACGGGATCTGCTTCGAGCCGGACGAGCTGTGCAACAACCGCCGGGTCTCCCATCCCCTGACGTACTATCGCATAAAGACCTACGACAAGGGCAGGGAGAAGAAGGAGACTAAGCCGCCTTCAGCCCCTTCCAAGTGATGGCGGCCCTTTGTATGGCGGTAAGGTTCCCGACCACCGCGAACCACAGCATCATGATCTCGAAGGCATTGATCTCGAAGCCGAAGAGGTCGAGCTCACGATATCCCAATGACATCATGATGAGTTGCACCAGCGGGATGGCGAACGAGAGCACGATGCGGTCCGCCCTCCCCAAGAACCCGGCGTACATGCGCTTGGCGCCCACTGCCTGCGCCTGCGTGCCCATATAACTGGTGAGCAGCACACCGATGATGGCCATCATGCCCAGGTACGGATCGCACCAGGCGCTGACGGCCACTCCACCTATCATGAAGATATCGGCGTACCGGTCCAACACGTGGTCCAGGAAGTCCCCACGTTTGCCGGCCTTTCCGGCAAGACGGGCGACCTTGCCGTCCAATCCATCGAAGAAGCCGCTCACCAGCACGATGATGGCAGAGAGAGGAAGGAGCAGTTCCCAATGGTCATAGGAGAAATAGAGCATGACCCCGGCCACCGCGGCCAGTATCAGGGCCGTGAAGGAGATGATATCCGGATCGACGTTCCTCAGGGCGTTGGCCGCCGGGTCCATTATGAAATTGACCTTGTCGCGCTTTGAATCTAGGACCATCTCAATGCCTCCTCGCTCCAGTCGATATTTCCAACTGCGTACTTTTCCTTTTCCCCGGCCAGTATGCTGAGCGCGGCCGCGGCCGTCTCATCCAGCGTCATCTCGCTGGTGTTGATCTCGTACACCGGAACATCACAGTCCACGGACTCGGACAAAATGACATCCAGCGCCTCGGCCAATGCGTTCTCCCTGACCTTGGGACCCGGCCAACCGCGCTGAGCTAGCCTTTTCGCCAGCATGTCCGGGTGGCAGCGCAGGACGATTATCATGTCCACGTCCAGAAGGTGCGCCAGATGACCGACCAGGACCCCGTCGTCGAAACCTTCCTGGTCCAGCGCCTCCTGCAGATCGTCCGGGTCCAGCTCGAAGCTGTCTCGGACGGTGTCCTTCGCCTTGAGAAGATCGTGCCTTCTAGCCAGTTCATTGACCTCCAATACGTTCCATCCTTTGGAGGCGAGCATCGTTGCCACCGTGCTCTTGCCCGTTCCGGGCGTGCCGGTCAAAGCGACTAACATCCCAGGACAATATGCTCCATATACGAAAAGATGATGGCGAGGGGGCCTTGGCGGCCCCCTTCGGTTCCCCGCGGACCTTCTCACAATCGACGTAGGACGAATTGAGGAACGATGCCGGGGTATTTCAAAGGGTTTTGAGCATGCTACCGTGAATGTTAAATATCATTATTTCAGGGAACTCGCAGCCAGATGTGTTTTTTCCTGTAATAGTTCCAGGTAGTGCAACCTCACCAGCGCACCGTCCCTCGCCTGTTCCACCTTCTCAGGCATCTGCCCCAACGGACCATATACAAGGTCCAGCCCGTGGTCCACGTCCATGAGGAACAGCCCCTCGGGCTCGGCCAACCCCATGGACCTGCCTTCCCCTTGCAACGCTGACCGGACCTCGTCCAGTGAGACGCGGCCGCGCCCTACCTGGTCCAAGGCGGAGACGATCCTGCGTACCATGTTGCGCAAGAACTCCCTTGCCTTCAGGTCGATCACGATCATGCCTCCCTCCATCCTCACCTCGACGCTGTCCAGCGAGCGTTTGGTCACCTTGCCGTCCGGCTTGCAGAACAATCGGAACTCGTGCTCGCCCTGGAACTCCGCGGCGCACCTCCGCATGAGCTCGACATCCTGACCGCGGTATGATAAATGATATTGGTACCAGCGCCCCTTGGCCCGTCGGGGGGAGAATGAATCGGGGACCTCAGCGTAGGCGTAGCAGTACACGTCCTGACATATGGCGTTCAGTGCCGAGAGCAGCTCCTGACGGCGGAAATCGGTGTCCACGGCGAACACGTTGCCCAGAGCGCTGACGCCGCGGTCCGTGCGGCTGGCCACGCGGAAACGGTTCTCTCCAGCGGAATGTATGGCCCCTATCTTCGCTAGGGCGGACAGTAGCTCGCTCTCTGCAGTGCGTACCCGGGGCTGGCGCTGTGACCCCATGAACTCGGCGCCCTCGTAGGCGAACTTCACTGCCACCCTGCCGGACATGACCAGTGTATCGAAGGAGTGGGCTTTATTCTTTGCCGGGTGAGCTGAAAATCTTTATAACCGCGCCGGCTGTCCCAGGGACGATGCCGCAGATCAAGGTCGTCCTGGTGGAACCGCGCGTCGACGGTAACGTTGGAGCGGTGGCCAGGTCCATGGCCAACTTCGGGTTCACCGAACTATGCATGGTGAACCCTTGCGAGCTCACCGACGAGGCGTTCAAGCGGGCCAAGCATGCCAACTACATTTTGAAGGACGCACAGGTCGTCAGTTCGTTCGATGAGGCGGTGGCCGACTGCTTCCATATCGTCGGCACCAGCGGCATCGTCACCGCCGGGGAGAAGCATTACATCCGGATCCCGCTCACGCCGAGGGAGTTCGCCGAACGCGCCGAGGACGTAGAGGAGAAGGTGGCCGTGGTCTTCGGGCCGGAGGACACGGGATTGAGGCAGGACGATCTGGCCAAGTGCGACATGCTGGTCAACATACCTTCGCATGAAGGCTATCCGGTGCTGAACCTGTCCCATGCGGTGACGATCGTGCTGTACGAACTGTACCAGAAGCAGATCCATGTCGGTTCCCCTAAAAAGGCGAGCGAACATGAGAAGGACAAGCTCTACGAGTTCTTCGACGATCTGCTGGATGCTATTAACTATCCAGAGTTCCGCCGGGAACGAACATCCATCATGTTCCGCAGGATGATGGGGCGCGCCATGCCGAGCCGGTGGGAGTTCCATACCATCATGGGCGTCTTCGGCGACGCGGCCAAGATCATAAAGAGGAAGTAGCTCAAGGACCGAACTTGCCCAGAACCTTCCCCAGGTCGTCCCCGGATGATATCGGGGGAGCGAGATCGCCGTGCAGCTCCGATATGCCGGTCACTATCGCTATCATCCTGATTGTGTCCTGCATCTCCTCGTCCACCCGCACGCCGAACTTGACGTTCGCGCCCTCGTCCAAAATCTTGGTGATGCTGGCGATGATGCGATTGGCCCGCTTCAGGGTGAGGTTCGAACCGCCGGTAATGTGGACCAGCGCCCCTGTTCCTCCCCGGATGTCAACATCGAGGAGCGGGTTGTTGAGCGCGTCGCGCACCACCGCGTCCGGGTCGGCGTTCTCGCCATAGAGTATCGTGGAAACGCCACCCTCTTCCATAACGGTCCTCAGGTCGGCGAAGTCCAGATTGATGAGCGATGGTGCCGTAAGTATGTCCACCACCCCCTTTATCAGCTCGGATATCAACTGATCGATCACTGCCAGACCTTGGTCCACGGGGAGGTTCTCCACCATGTGCAGCATGTGGTCGTTGTCGATGACCAGCAAGCTGTTCGAAGCCTCCCGCAATCTCTTCAGCCCCTTTATCGCAATGTTCCGCCTGGTGCTCCCCTCGAAGCTGAAAGGTGTGGTGGCGACGGAGATGACCATCGAACCGCTTCGGCGGGCTATGTCGGCGACTACCGGGGAAGCCCCTGTTCCAGTACCTCCTCCGAGCCCTGTTATGATAAATGTAAGGTCAGCATCCTTGAAGACCTTGGAGAGCATGGGGGCGGCGTTCAGGGCGCATTCCTGTCCTATGTCGGGACGGCCTCCGGTACCGAGCCCTTTCGTGAACTCAGGGCCTAAAAGCAGACGGTTCGGGCAATCGGTGGCCTTCAACGATCTTTGGTCGGTGTTGATGGCCAGGGTCATGGCTGCATCTAGGCCGATGCTATTGAGACGATGTATGCTGTTACATCCACCACCTCCGCATCCGACAACCACTATCTTGAGCTCGTGCAGCTCTATGTCTGGCTCATCCAGTCCTTCGAAGCGCGACCCCATCCCATTTGCTCCTGCGACGACGGGAGGTTACCGCATCTCACCTATCTCTCGGTCCAATCGCATACGGACGTACTCACGGACCGCGTTGCGGATGGCGTCATCAATGGAAACGGAATCGCCATCCTTGATAAGGGACTCCAGCTCACCGACGTTCGCCTTCGGTAGCTCTACCGTCACCCTCTGGATATGGTCCGGTGTGAAATTGGTCTCGATGAAGGAGTCGATGGCCGCCCGGATGGCATCGGATATGGTCGGGTACTTACCGCCATCTACGAGGGCTTGAAGTGCCCCCAGCTTGTCCGCTTGGATCCTAACGGTTATCCTCTCGCTGTCGCTCATGACCATGCCCTGACCATATCATGTCCGACAAAAATTATGTATTTGTCTGACAAATAGATGATAATCTTAAAGATATATAAATGTGGCGACTGGCCTGCGTCGTATTCGTTCGCACATCACCAGAGCCAGTATCTTGTCGGACCGTTCAACTTTTCAAATAATAAAAATGAAAGGATCGAAGGAAAAGGAGTTCCTTTTTTTACGTTTGAATTATCTGGTATAAGTCATTATCGAAAACCTTTATAAATGGACATATAAATAACGACGGGGAGGGGAACCATTTGGCCAAGATACAGATCGAGAATGTAGTAGCTTCTACCACCCTTGGAGTAGAGCTTGACCTGCAGTCGATCGCACTTTCATTAGACGGCGCGGAATACGAACCTGAGCAGTTCCCGGGACTCATCTACCGGCTAAAGGACCCTAAGACAGCGACATTACTATTTCGCAGTGGCAAGGTAGTGTGCACTGGTGCCAAGTCACTGCCTCATGTTGAGATCGCCATAAACAAGGTCGCCAAGCAGCTCGAGAAGGCAGGCATCAAGATCAAGACGAAACCGAAGGTGGATGTGCAGAACATAGTCGCCTCCTCTGATCTAGGCCAGGAGATCAACCTTAACGCCATCGCCATATCCTTGGGCCTGGAGAGGGTGGAGTACGAACCTGAGCAGTTCCCCGGTCTCGTTTACCGCATCGATGTGCCCAAGGTCGTCGTCCTGCTGTTCGGTTCTGGAAAGCTGGTATGCACCGGGGCCAAGCATGTTGAGGATGTCGGTGCAGCGGTCGACAAGATCACTGAGGAACTGAAGGCCGCGGGATTGTTAAGGTGAGCTTTACATTCCCGGTCCTCGATCATCATGTTCACCTTCAGCCTTCGGGCCGAAACGTCGAGGCCGTCAAGGAGTTCGTGAAGGCCGGCGGCACGCACCTCGTGCTCAGCCATATGCCTTATTCAGAGGTTCCCGTTCGCACCGCTGATGATTTTTCCAAGGCGTTCGATATCACATTACGAATGGCCGAGAAGGCCAGAGAGGCTGGGGCAAGAACATACGCCGTTGTCGGACCGTACCCTGTACAGCTGTTGGAGCTGATCGAACACATGCCATTGGACAGGGCGGTCGAGATCATGAAGGGAGGTATGGACCGGGCAGCGAAGCTGGTCCGCGAAGGATCGGCCATCGGTCTGGGGGAGATAGGCCGGCCGCACTTTCTCGTGCCCGATGAGGTCCTGTCTGCGTCCAACGAGATACTGGCATACGGTATGTCATTGGCCAAGGAATGCTCCTGTCCCGTCGTGATCCATGCGGAAACGGCGACCCCGGAGAGCATGGAGGACCTCGGCCGCCTGGCTGACAGCGTCGGACTCCCACGTGGCAAGGTCGTCAAGCATTATTGCGGCGCTCTGATCGCCCCGGAAGAGAACCGCGGACTGTTCCCATCGGTCCTGGCATCCAGGACGCTCGTCCAAGAGGCGTTCAGCAAAGGGGACCGCTTCTTCCTGGAGACGGACTTCATGGACGACCTGGAGCGCCCCGGAGCTGTGCTGGCCATAACCACGGTACCGAAGCGCATGCGACAATTGCTGGAGAAAGGGGTTAACGAATCCGTGCTCTGGAAGATCAACAAGGAAAATCCGGAAAAGGTCTACGGCATCGAGATCTAGTGAATTATCTTGAACCCTTCCAGTCCCTCTGGTTCTTCCACTTGGATGTCGATATGGGCCACTTCGGCGTTGGGATGCTCGTTCTTTAACTTCCGAATGATCTCCTGCACCGCCTGGTGCTGCCCCTCGAACACAGCATGCACCGAACCGTCGCTCATGTTCTGGACATATCCGTTGAGCGACAGCATCTCGGCCCATCTGCGAGCGTATTCCCGGAAGCGGACACCTTGGACCTTGCCCTTGAACACGACCGAGATGCGGTAGACCATGCTTGTATCATTAGGCCGGGCACCTATTATCCTTTGGTAAGACTGGGGCGCAAGAATATTTAATATAAACGTCATAAGGGTGCAGAACTCAAGTTATGGCCGTTGCCGATGGAAGGGATGGATGATGAGATCACTTGTTGAGGAAGCTCTAGCGAAGGATGTGGCTCCAGCTAAGATGGAGATCGCACCCAACTATGGATACCAGCAGATGGATTCCACAGATGCAGAGCTGATCGAGCTTTTACAGAAACTGAAGACCAACATCAAGATTTTCGGATGCGGGGGCGGTGGTTCCAACACCATCAACCGTATCGCCGACGAGAACATCTCTGGTGTGGAGACCTATGCATGCAACACCGACGCGCAGCATCTGCTGGCCACCCGTGCTCAGCACAAGATCTTGCTGGGCCGCAGGAGCACCAGGGGATTGGGCGCAGGCGCTCTGCCCCAGGTAGGCGAGCAGGCAGCTAGGGAGGCCGAGGAGGAGATCCGCAAGGCCGCCGTCGACGCTCACCTGGTGTTCGTCACCGCAGGTATGGGCGGCGGGACCGGTACCGGTTCCGCCAGCGTGGTCGCTGGAATAGCCAAGGAGATGGGAGCGTTGACCATCGCCGTCGCTACCACGCCCTTCAAGGGCGAGGGCAGGATGCGCATGGAGAACGCCGAGTGGGGGCTGCAGCGCCTCAGACAGTCGGCGGACACCGTCATCGTCATACCGAACGACAAGTTGCTGGAGATCTATCCGCGACTGGGCCTGAACCAGGCCTTCAAGATGGCCGACGAGATCCTGACCAAGGCCATAAAGGGCATCTCAGAGCTCATAACCAAGCCTGGACTGGTCAACCTGGACTTCAACGACGTGCGCACGATCATGAAGGGCGCCGGCGTGGCCATGATAGGGTTGGGCGAGAGCGATGGGCATGCAGAGGACCGCGCAAAGGAGGCAATCGACCGCGCGCTGAGCTCCCCCCTGCTGGAAGTGGACATAAGCGAGGCGAACGGCGTCCTGGTCAACGTCATCGGCGGCCCGGACATGACCATATCCGACGCGGAGTTCATCGCCGAAGAGGTGCAGCGGAAGGTCAGCCCTAGCGCCAGGATCATCTGGGGGGCGGCCGTGGACCCCACCCTGGAGAAGGTCATCCGCGTTATGGTCGTGGTGGCCGGCGTAAAGTCCAAGCAGATACTCGGCTCGCCTAACGACACCGACAAGATGAGGAAGGCCGATCTGGACTTCATAAAGTAATCTTTTCCGGGGGCCTACCCCCCGATATCCTTATTCTTCATACTGGAACATGTCCTCGATGGACACCTTAAAGAAACGAGCCATTTTAAATGAGAGCTCCAAGGACGGGTCGAACCGCTCCTTCTCGATGGCGAGCACGGTCTGCCGAGTGATGCCTAGCTTCTCGGCGAGCTCGCTCTGCGTCATGTTCGTCATTGAGCGGTATACTCGGAGCCGATTGCGCATCATACCCTCTTTTTGTAAATGAATGATTACATTTTGTATATATAACTATACTTTTTGTAAAATAAACAATACATTTTGTCATTTTATATTTACATCAATCAAATAAAATATTCCAATTGGAATCGTTTACTAAATTAAAATTGAATGCCAGTAAAAATTATTACTTGTTACATATATTCAATAGTAAATATTCTAATGAGCTGTTGGCACCGAAATGTTTTAACCGTTACATCGCGTCATCGTCCTTAGCGAGCGGTAGCCGTGGGCCTCAAAGGTCTTCGGCCCTCGTAGAGGCCCTTTCATGAAATCATTCATCAGCGACGCCATGTCCCGTGCCGGTCCGGCGAACGAAACCAGTGTGCCTGCGTTCAGGGCGGTCTCCGCCGAGGACGAGGAACTGGAAAAGATCTTGATGGGCCTTAAGACCAACATCAAGATCATCGGATGCGGCGGCGGAGGGTCCAACACCGTGGACAGGCTGTACGCGACCGACATAAAGGACGCCGAGCTGTACGCGGTCAACACCGACGCGCAGCACCTTCTGATCACCAGGGCCCATAAGAAGATCCTGCTGGGCCGCCGGAGCACGAAGGGACTGGGTGCAGGAGCGCTCCCGCAGGTCGGAGAAGAAGCCGCCAGGGAGGCCGAGGAGGACCTTCGCAAGCTGCTGATGGGCGCTGATATCGTCTTCGTCACCGCCGGTCTCGGTGGAGGTACCGGTACCGGTTCCGCGCCGTACATCGCACAGATGGCCAAGGAGATGGGGGCGCTCACCATCGCCATCGTCACCTCCCCGTTCAAGGCCGAGGGTTCCATTCGCGCCGAGAACGCCGAGTGGGGCATGGAACGGCTCAGGTCCGTTGCCGATACCGTCATAGTCATACCTAACGACAAGCTGCTGGAGCTCGTGCCGCGCTACTCCATCAACGCCGCCTTCAAGGTGGCGGACGAGGTACTGATGCGCGCCATCAAAGGCATCACCGAGCTCATCACCCGTCCCGGGCTGGTCAACCTGGACTTCAATGACCTTAAGACCATCATGAAGGGCGGCGGGGTGGCCATGATCGGCATGGGCGAGGGCGCCGATGATGATAAGGTCGATCAGGCCATCAACGAAGCGATAAACTCACCGCTCATCGATGTGGACATCAGCGGCGCCAACGGCGTCCTGATCAACGTCGTCGGCGGCGAGGACATGACCGTCAGCGAGGCGGAGAAGGTGGCCGAGATGATCCAGGCCAAGGTGAATCCGAACGCAAGGATCATCTGGGGTGCTTCCGTCGATCCCACGCTGGAGAACAAGATGAGGGTGATGGTTGTCGTCACTGGAGTCAAGTCCAAGTACATACTTGGTCCGAAGGAGTCCGCAGTGCCCCGGGGCATGTCGGTCGACTTCATCAAGTAAAGAAAGGATTATTTATAAGGAAGGATTAGGGCAACATCCAAGAGTGCATGTAAATGGACATTGTCGATAAATCCTGGGAGATCCAAAAGGGGATCGAGGAACGGGTCAAGAGGGTCGGCAAAGGCAAGTATGGCCGTGTCGTCAAGATGGCCAGGAAGCCTACGCATGATGAATACCTCAAGACGCTGATGCTGGCAGGTCTAGGCCTGACGCTGATTGGCGGGCTCGGTTTCGCCATCTACCTGATAATAAAATACGTCCCGGGAGCCATCGGCCTTTAATATTCATATCCAGAGGGTTGCACATGAACGATCAAGAAACAGCTCTATTCACTCCGAGCGGCAACGGTCCGATCACCCTGACGGGTGAGAACAAGGCCCAGAGAGTCACCGCCGGCAGTCGCGCCGTCTGGAAGCTCGTCCTAAAGCCCCGCCAGGCGAACAAGGTCAAGGTGCGCATAGTGCTTACCATAACCCTCGGTACGGAGGACTCCCCGGAATGGGACGTGAGCATATCCGATACCGCTGGTAAGCTGTGGGAGAGCGCCAAGCTCACCAAGCCCGACATCGAGTTCAACATGGAAGGCACGGGTGGCAAGGAGATCACGTTGGAAGCGGAGTCCCCTCGTGGGGCGCGCCTTGACGATGAAGTACGTATCAAGATGCAGGTCTTCGCCGAGGGAATGGAGTGCGGCAACCTGGAGTTCTTCGCCAACACCATGCAGTCCATCCTGATACTCAAGACCTCCATAGGGCATGAGCGGGCCGTAGTGGACGGCGTGGCCGGAAAGGTGAAGACCGGGGGCGACAAGGGCATATTCGCCATGCTCGCCCCAGGAAAGCTAGAGGGCTATGTGTTCATGGAAGCGATGAACACTGACCTGGTCAGGGAGACCTGCCGGGGCGTCCGCAAGGCCAAGGGTTTGGTCGAGGGGGAGACCAAGCTGACGGAGATAGAGCATTTCCTGACCCCTAAGCCCCTGGTATCTGGAATATCGGAAGGCGACGTGGTAGAACTGGTCGCAGGCCCCTTCAAGGGCGAGAAGGCCAGGGTCCAGAAGATCGACGAGAGCAAGGAAGAGATCACGGTCGAGCTTTTCGAGGCCACCGTGCCCATCCCTGTCACCGTCCGCGGGGACAGCGTGAGGGTCCTCGAGAAGGAGAGATGATAAAATGGTAGAGACTATCGAAGTGTTAGTGGATGGCGGCAAGGCCACCCCAGGCCCGCCGCTAGGACCCGCATTGGGCCCGACGGGCATCAACGTTGTCCAAGTCGTAGGCGCGATCAACGAGAAGACCAGGGGATTCGTCGGCATGAAGGTCCCGGTCAAGGTCATCATAGACCAGAAGACCAAGACCTTCGAGATCAAGGTCGGTACCCCTCCCACCTCCGCCCTGCTCTTCAAAGAGCTAGGGATCGAGAAGGGCGCGGGCGCGCCTAAGGCGGGCAAGGTCGGCAACATCACCATACAGCAGGCGGTCAAGATCGCCCACATGAAGCAGGACTCCTTAACCGGCGGGGACGTGAAGGCCCGGGTATTGGAAGTTCTAGGCACCTGCGTCTCCTGCGGCATAACCGTGGAAGGCATGGACGCCAAGGACGCCCAGAAGGAGCTCAAGACCGGCAACTGGGACGCCAAGCTGAAAGAGTGAAACCCCTTCCAGTCCAACATTTTTTTTCTTTTCTACACGATATCTTTATAAACAGTAGGGTGATTAGGGGGCCTACCAAACTGTAGGAGATCCCGCAAGGGTTCGTTAGAACTACAGGAGGGATAAAATTGGCAGAAAAAGCAACCGTTACGGCCGTTAAGAAAGCCTTGGAGCACTCTCCAAAGCGCAATTTTATGCAAACGGTCGACCTGTCCATCAACCTGAAGGATGTGGATATGTCCATACCTAAGAACAGGATACAGGAGGACATCATTCTGCCGCACGGTCGGGGAAAGCCGATCAAGGTCTGTGTCATATGCAGTGGTGAAATGTTGCTCAAAGCCAAGGACGTGGCCGACAGGGTCGTGTCCGTGGATGAGCTCGGCACCATAGCCGATGACAAGAAACTGGCCAAGAAGATGGCGAACGAGTTTGAGTATTTCATCGCGGAAGCCCCGTTGATGCCCACTATCGGTAAGAGACTGGGTATCGTACTAGGTCCCCGCGGTAAGATGCCCAAGCCCATCCCCCCGGGAGCGGACCCCAAGCCCATGATCGATAACCTGCGCAAGTCGGTTCCGGTCAGGAGCAGGGACAGATTGACGTTCCACACCGCCGTCGGGACATCGGACATGACGCCAGAGGACATAGCTGACAACATCGAGCTGATCTTCAAGAGATTGGGGTTGAAGCTCGAAAAGGGCACCATGAACATCCGGTCCGCATACGTGAAGACCACCATGGGACCCTCCGAAAAGGTGATTTGAGGAGGTTCCAAGCATGGCACATGTAGCGAAATGGAAAAAGGACATGGTCCAGGAGCTCGTGGACAATATGGTCCACAGCCATGTTGTCGGCATAGTCGATCTGCACGGCATACCCGCTGCTCAGATGATCTCCATGCGCGCCGGACTGCGCGGCAAGGCCCACGTGAACATGACCAGGAACACCTTGATGGACCTGGCGATCACCGAGGCCGCCAAACAGAAACCGGGCCTGGAACAGCTGAGGCCGATCATAGACGGACAGTGCGCGATCGTTACGTCGAACATCAACCCGTTCAAGCTATTCCGCCAGATGGAGGGCACTAAGACCCCGGCACCGGCAAAGACCGGAGACATAGCGCCGGAGGACATCATGGTGAAGGCAGGGGATACCCCCTTCAAGCCCGGCCCCATCATCGGAGAGCTGCAGAAGGCAGGGATCCCCGCAGCAATAGAGGCGGGGAAGATCATCATCAAGAAGGACAAGGTCCTCGTCCCCAAGGGCGAGCCAGTCCCTGATGAGGTCGCTAAGGTCCTTGCCAAGCTGGAGATCCTGCCCATGATCGTGGGTATGGACCTTCGCGCCGTCTTCGAGGACGGTGTGATATACGGGAAGGATGTCCTGAACGTACCTGCGGACCACTACACCAACATGATTGGTCTGGCCGCCAGGAATGCCCTAGGCTTGAGCTTGTCTATAGCTTATGTTACGCCTCAGACTGTCACGCCCTTGCTATCAAAGGCCTATCGCGAAGCGATGGCTTTGAGCGTGGCTAGCGTGTTCCCCACCAAGGACAGCATCGGAGCTATCCTGGCCAAGGCGGACGCGCAGATGATGACTTTGGCTTCGATCACTGGTCTTGAAGACGATAAAATAAAGAGCAAGAAGGCCGCGGTACACGTGGCCCCAGTGAACGAGCCCAAGGCCGTCGAGGCTAAGAAGAAAGAAGTAGAAGAGGAGAAGGTCAGCGAGGAAGACGCCGCTGCTGGCCTAAGCTCCCTATTTGATTGAGGAGGTAAGGAAATGGAATACATATACAGCGCTTTGGTCCTTCACGCCGCTGGAAAGCAGGTGTCCGAGGACGCGGTAGCCACAATCCTGAAGAGCGCCGGTGTTGAGCCGGATGCAGCTAGGATAAAGGCCTTGACCGCTTCCCTGGAGGGTGTCAACATCGATGAGGCTATCGCCTCCGCGATGGTTGCTGCCGCCCCTGCCGCTGCTGCCGCCCCGGTTTCCGCCGGTGCTGCCGCTGCTCCGGCCAAGGAAGAGCCTAAGGAAGAGGCTGTAACCGAGGAAGAGGCCGCCGCCGGTCTCTCCGCTCTGTTCGGCTAAAAAGGCCAGAAAGGGCCGGTTCCACCGAGCCTTCCCAGGTCTTTCAAACCCCTTAAAATTTCATCATTTTATTTTTCCGGGGTGAAGCCATCTTTTTAACGGAGAAATCAATTTATGATGCGTCCCTTTTGTCGTACCGATGAACCTTCATCCCGTGACGGATGATCTGGCAGACCGTTTCCTGAACGACCTGGTCGATGAGGTCCGGCCGAAGCGGGTGGAGGATGTCGTCCGGATGCTCATGGTGCTCCCCGAGTACCGGCATGCCGCCAGCAATAATAACCCCCCTGACGTATATGTGGGGGATAGGAAGCGTCGGGCGGGCGAGATCGTGCTCGAGATGACCGGCGGGACGGCCGGGCCCAAGAAGATGTACGAGAAGTTCGCCGACGCTGGAGTGGGGACCGTGGTGTTCATGCACATACCCGAGGGACATCTCGAAGTGGCGAGGGATCAACACCTCAACGTGGTCATCGCCGGCCATATGGCAACTGACTCCCTGGGCATCAACCTGCTGGCCGATAGATCGGAAGAGAAGGGCCTGCGGATCACCCCCTGCTCCGGACTGATACGAGCCAAAAGGATGTAGTAGATTCACATGCCCCACCTGTTCAAGGACCAATCAAAGCTCTCGTTCGATTACGTGCCTGACAAACTGTGCCACCGCGAGGCGCAGCTGGAACGTTTGGGGATGATCTTCCGCCCGGTCCTGGACGGGACGATGGCCCAGACGGCGTTCATGATCGGCAGCGTGGGGACCGGCAAGACCGCAACGTCCAAACGTTTCTGCCTGGACCTGATGAAGGCCGCTCAGGAGAAGGGGCGGACCATGGACTATATCATCGTGAACTGCCGCCAACGCTCCACCGAGGTGGCGGTACTGCGCCGCATCGTCATGCACTTCGACGAGAACTTCCCTGACCGGGGGTTCTCCACGGAGGAGATGCTCCGGTCCATACGCAAGCACATAGAGAAGAGGAAGATGCATCTCGTCGTCGTACTGGACGAGGCGGACGTGTTGCTATCCAAGGGCGCGGCCGATCTTATCTATCAACTGACCCGTTTTGACGAGGAGGTCATCGGCGGCCGCCCTTCCATGTCCGTGATCATGATATCGCAGAAGAACGTCCTGGACATGCTGGATGCCGCTTCGTCGTCTACGTTCCGGAGAGCTAACGCCATCCGCTTTGACAAGTACGACGTGCGGGACCTGGTCGACATACTGAAGGTGCGCGCCGACCTTGCCTATCATCCCGGTGTTGTGAGACAGGACTCGCTGGACCTGATGGCCGACATCGCTTCAGAGTTCGGCGACGCCCGATTCGCCATCGAACTGCTGGACAAGGCGGGCATGCTGGCAGAGGAAGAGGGTTCCGAGCATCTCACCCCGGAGAACGTGCGGGGGGCCAAGGCCCTTACGTACTCGGTGGTGACGGAGAGCAAGATAGAGGACCTGGACAAGCAGCATAAGATGGTGCTCCTGGCCGTGGCCCGCAGCATCAAGGACCAGGCGTACGTGCGCACCCCAGAGGCGGAGTCGGCCTACAAGCTGGTGACCGAGGAGTATGGAGAGAAGGCAAGGGGGCACACCATGTTCTGGTCCTACCTGCAGGACCTCACCAATCAGGGGCTGGTAGGAACACGCGTCGCCAACGAGGAGACCGGCGGACGCACAACGTTCATATCACTGCCAGACGTCCCGGCCAAGGTGGTACGTGCCAGGCTCGAGGAGAGCCTGGGCGGCTGACGGAAAGGTTTTGATAATTTGCCCACCATCTGTGAGGTGAACCTATGAAGAGGACACCGTTGTACAGCGAGCACCTGGCCTTGGGGGCCCGGATGGTCGAGTTCGCCGGATGGGAGATGCCCATCCAATATTCCGGCATCATAGAGGAGCATCTCCATGTGCGCGGACAGTGCGGGCTTTTCGACGTCTCGCATATGGGCGACCTGCTGATCCGCGGCCCGGATGCCGCGAAGCAGCTGGACAACATCATCACCAACCCTATCAGCAAGGCCCCGGTCGGCAAGGGCGTTTACGGTCATCTGTTGAGCACCGACGGGCAGATCATTGATGACATCATCACCTACCATATCGCACAGGGGCAGTACCTCATGGTCCCGAACGCCTCCAACGTGGACCGCGTCCGGGAGTGGGTGAAGGAGCGGACGAATGGATTGGACGTAGTCGACCTGTCCACCAGGCTGGCCTGCATCGCGGTGCAGGGACCGCTGGCTCAGGAGATATTACAGAGCGTCTGCTCCATCGACCTATCGGCGTTGAAAAGGTTCCAGGGAGCGTTCGCCTTCCTGTCCGGTAATGATTCTCACTTCATGCAGGACATCCTGCCCCGGTCGGGCCAAGGAGTGGGTTGCTACATAGCGAGGACGGGCTACACCGGCGAGGACGGCTTCGAGGTGCTCGTGGAGGACAAGGACGCGCCTTGGCTGTGGAAGAGGCTGTTGCAGGACAAGCGCACGAGACCGATCGGCCTCGGTGCCCGGGACACCTTGCGCCTGGAGATGGGCTATCTTCTGTCGGGAACGGACTTCGACGGACGCCAGACCTCATTGCAGACCGGGCCTCCGTGGGTGGTCAAGATGGACCATCCCTTCATCGGCAGGGACATACTAGTATTGCAGCGCGAGCGGCCCTACGACGTGCTGGTGGGGATGGAGCTGTTGGAGAAGGGCGTTCCCCGCCATGGGTACGACATCGTGCACAAGGGAAAGGTCGTGGGCAAGGTCACCAGCGGCAACATGTCGCCCTGCCTGCGCATAGGCGTGGCCCTGGGATACGTGCCGCAGAGGCTCGCTTCCCCCGGGACGGAGCTAGCTATTTCAATAAGGGGAGAGCCGGTGCCGGCCAAGGTAGTGGATATCCCCTTCTACAGGAAGTGAACCATGGCAAAGGAGCTCGTCCGTAACCTCATCGAGATGCTGCGCGTCCGCAGCGATACCAACGAAGGTAAGCACGAGCTCTTCGAACTGGTGCTGGGCAAGTTGCAGGAGATGGGGCTGGACATCAGCGTCGGCGGAGTGCGCGAGAGCCCGGCCCTGGTGGCGTCCCATGGAGAGGGCGGGATAGCTTTCTCGGCACACATCGACACCGTGCCGGTCGGAGAGGACTGGACCAGGGAGGACGGTGAGGTGGAGGCGGGCCGCATCTACGGCCTGGGAGCGGCGGACATGAAGGGCGGGGCCGCTGCCATGCTCTCCGCCGCCCGCACGCTGTTGGAGGAGGACGTGCCGTTCTGCATCCTGATCACCACTGACGAGGAGGAGCTCATGACCGGGGCCGACTTTCTGGTCAAGCGCCCGGAGGTCCAGCATGCAAGCGCGGTCCTGGTAGGGGAGCCGACCGACCTGAAGGTGGCCTGGAAGGAGAAGGGGATTTCCAGGCTTACGCTCACGGCCCACGGGACGGCCGCGCATGCCAGCATGCCATGGAACGGCGATAACGCCATCATCCGCATGGCCCGCCTGCTGGACCGTCTGAGCCCTATGCTCACGGTGCCTTCCGGTCCGACGGACGACCTCACGCTCGTGGTCTCGACCATCAAGGGCGGGACGCGCAACAACATCGTGCCGGAAAGGTGCGATGCGCAGCTGAACGCCCGCTTCCCTTACCCGCTCACCGCCAGGGAGGTGCGCGAGCAGATAATGCACACGCTGGGCGATGCGGAGTACGACATCGTCATGCAGTACGAGCTGCCAGCTTTCGAGACCTCGCCGGACACGAAGCTGATAAGGGAGTTATTGGACGCGGGGTCTGGAGAGCTTATCTCCGTACCTTACGCCACCGAGGCGGCCATATACTCGGCGGTCAACCCGCTGGTGACCGTCTGCGGTCCAGGAAGCCCGAACATGGCCCATAGCAAGGACGAGTACGTTGAAAGGTTCCAGCTGGAGAGCGCCTATCGGTTGTACTGCGAGCTGGGCCGGCGTCTTCACGGATAGACGCGCGCCACCGTTCTGGGGTATGGTATGGCGTCCCTTATGTGGTCCAGGTTGCACACCCATTTCACGATGCGCTCCGTCCCCAGCCCGAAGCCGGAGTGCGGTACGGAGCCGTAGCGCCTCAGGTCAAGGTACCAGCGATACGGGTCCTGGGGTATGTTCTGCTCCTCCAATCTCTGGATGATCTTATTGAGGTCCGTCTCCCTCTCGCTTCCGCCGATGATCTCCCCGAACCCGAGGGGGGCCAGTAGATCAGCGCACTTGTAGGTGCGCGGGTCGTCCGGGTCCTCCTTCATGTAGAACGCCTTGCATTCCTTAGGGAAGTTGGTGACGAAGACCGGGGCGACCTCCTCCTCGGTGATCGCCCGTTCCTCTACGGCGCCCAGGTCGGCGCCGAACGGGATGTCGAAACCTTTTGAGTGCAGGAGATCGATCATCTTCTCATAGCGCACTCTCTTAAATGGAGCCTGCACCGCCTTCAGCGGCTCGATGTCACGCTTAAGGATCTCCATCTCCTCCTTGCGCTCCTTGAGGACCTTGGCCACCATGGCCGAGACCATCTCCTCCTGTATCCTCATGTTCCCCTCGTTGTCTACCCAGGCCTCCTCCAGCTCCAGGTGCCAGTATTCGGTCAGGTGCCGCGGTGTACGGGACTTTTCCGCCCTGAAGGATGGGGTGATGGAGTAGACCCTCTCCAGAGCGAATATCAGCGATTCTAGATACATCTGGGCGCTTTGGCTCAGGAAGGCGTCGCGGTCGAAATACTTCAGCTTGAACAGCGTGACGCCGCCCTCACAGGCGTTCTGGGTGAATATTGGCGGTGTGACCTCGGTGAAGTCGTTCTCTCCCAGCCATTCGCGGGCACCTGCTAGGAGCGTGGCCTTGACCTTCATCACCGCCGTCTGCTCCCTGGACCGAATCCAAAGGTGGCGGTTGTCCAGCAAGAGCTCTTCGCTCTGATATTCGGTGATGGGGTACGGGGCGGCTGGACCGACGACGGTGAAGGACAATGCCCTTATCTCGTACCCGCCTGGGGCTCGTTCGTCCTTGTGCATAGTACCGGTGACCTCCACGGACGATTCTATGGACGCGGAGACGGCCGCTTCGAACTGGACATTGGGCAAGTTCCCCTTCTTGATCGTGACCTGTATGATACCGGATGAGTCACGAACGGTAGCGAAAACGATCTTACCGCTGCTTCTGGTGCGGTAGATCCAGCCCCTGATGGCGACCGTTTCTTCCAGTCGCGGGGACGATAGCAGTGAGCATATGCTCAAGAAGGACGTCATGATGACACCTGGCCATTGAAGAATACGTTTTACGTATTCCATTATTTCGGTCAATTTACTGCAAATGGATTTAACCAGGCGGACGAATTCCGGGTCGTGCGCATCAGGCTAGCGAACGTTGATGACCTTCCGGCGATCTTGAGACTGGAAAAGGATGCGTTCGGCCCCGAGCGGTTCTCTGACGAGCTTGCGGAACGGCTCATCACCGCCCCGGACATCACAACGCTGGTGGCCGAGGACGGGAAGGTCGAGGCGTACGTCATGGTCCACATCATACGTTCCTATGAGACGGGGGACGTGCTATCCCTGGCGGTCTCCAAGGCCAGACGCCGTCAGGGGCTGGGGCGGAAGGTGATGGAGGAGGTGGAGAGGCTGTCATCGGACGAAGGCGTAATTACGATGATGCTCTACGTACGCCCGGACAATGTCTCTGCCGTCAGCCTTTACATCTCCCTGGGGTATAAGGTACTAGCCCGCTGCCGCGGTTATTACCCTGACGGTTCGGACGCGGACATGATGGTCAAGCACCTGGAGGATAGAGATCATGAAAATTAAGGAGGCGAAGCTGAACGACCTCAGGTCGGTGGAAGGAAAGGAGAACCTGTTAGGAGGACCTAGCTTCTCCCTCTCCGCGCTGGAGATGTTCATGATGGCCCCGGACTTCACCGTGCAGATCGCCGGCGAGTCGGCCGCGGTCCTGTACCATGAGGGAAGGGGGGGTAAGAGCCGGGTGCTCCTTTTGACGGGCACGGCGCCCTTGGAGCTACTGCAGGCGATGGAGGAGGCGGCGCGTCGCTCGGGAACGGTGAAGATCACCTTGGAAGCGAGCCCGGAGAGCACTGCCATTCCGAACCTGCGGTCCGTTGGCTATTCGGAGAAGGGCACGGTAGCGAACTATTTTGGTAAGGACCGGCCGGCCGTTTATTTGGAAAGACTATTATGATTTAATTAATTATATAATTATTTATGAAATCAATCACCTATCCAGATCGCTGGCCAGAACCTTGGACGACATCAAGATAACTATTATATAGGGAACCATGCATTCGCCAAAACAGACCAACGCTCATGAGATGTTGGACTGGGGTGAATGACTATGGAAGAGTCTCTTTGCAATGTTGAGTTCCTTAAAGATAATAACAACTTCGTCGCACGAGTGCAAAGCGAACTCGGGGGCCTCCGGGAATACCAGAGCAGTAGCCTGGAAGAGGTCTTAGAACAGGTCATCATCGACCTGCAAGAGGAATTCGAGAACGCGATGTGATTCCTTCCGATTTTTTCACTGCACCATGAACCAGCATTGCCGTTAACGGTCAATCGTGAGCGTCCGAGGAAGGTTGCGATGCAACAGAGCGAGAACGACTCGATATCGCCCTCAAATCATGGTGATGAGGATGTCATAGTCATTATCACCATAAGGGCCGATACCAAGGACGCCGATCAAGTATGCGAAGGCGTGTCCTTGCTCAATCCGGCCATGGACGTGTTCCTTGTGACGGGGGACACCGACATAGTGGTAAAGGCCAAGTTCAGGAACTATACCCAGCTCAAAAAGTTCCTGGTGGAGGACCTGTCCTCCATCAAGGGGGTCAAGGACACCAAGACCCTCATGGTTGTGGCCACCTTCAAGGAGAGGGGGGAGCTCGTGTCCGCCAGCTAGGGCGGCAATAGCGCGTCTCAACCAAAGGATGTGATCGCATGGAATACGATGCCAAAACGAAACTTAATCAGATCGTCGATGTCTTGGACCAGTTGGCGGAGGATACCTCCGTGCCCCGCAACATCCGCCGCGGAGCGACCGAGGCAAAGGCGAAACTGAACCAGGACCGCGAGGCTCTGGACGTGCGCGTGGCAGGCGCAATAGGAAAATTAGATGACCTGGCGAACGACCCGAACATACCGATGCACGGACGTACCGTCATATACCGTATCATCTCTGAGCTGGAGAACCTGTTGAAGACCGTTTCTAAGTAAGACCGTCGGTGCCCAGCACCGGCAAACCTTTAAAAATTCTGGGGTAATGTAGTAGCCTCAAGCGGGCATAGTCTAGTGGTTAGGACTGAAGCTTCCCAAGCTTCGAACTCGGGTTCGAATCCCGGTGCCCGCACCACATTTGAATTATAATGCGCCCGATACGACCCGTTCTTGGAATCTCACCAAAATATGGATATCCCCCTTGCGGAATAATGGCCCGGGAAGGTCTAGATTGTCCATCATGCGGAGAAGGGCAGTGGGGATGGTGGCGATATTGATCGCGTCGGTCGCTCTGGTCGCATCGTTCAGCGTGTTCTTTTCCAATGAAGATGTCACGCAGACCGAGACCTTTCAATTAGTATCTTCAGATGGCTCTCGATATTTTCCTGCCGATGCATTGGTCACGGTGACCACCCAGAAGACCATGCATGCCATGGAAGGTTTCGATAGCGTCTATGTGAGCGTCGAACTGGTGAACTACGGCAACATTTCGAGCTTCCGAATGCAGGACATCACATGTTATTTAGGCCGTCTGGAAGATGGCCGCTTCGACGTCGCTGCCACCGATTGGGAGGTCGTCGATGCATACGGAGACCAGTTCGAGGCCAAATTGGACCTGGCTCCCTTGGACGTCATGGACGATGCGCGCATCATGGTCTCGCTGGGGATGGAGATCTATTTCGAAGATGGGAGCTCCTATTTCTTGGGCGGTTATGATACCCCACCGGTCTTTGGATACTATGAAGTTCAGAACCGCATCGTTCCTTTGATGCTGTTGGTACCTGCATTATTGATCGGAACGGTCGTCGTCCATCGTTTGGTCAAGGTGGATGAAAGTGGGCCCGAATGACGGTGTTGATGACCAGATTATCGTGATAATTTGCACATACGTATTTATAGGACGCAAGGGAAATTAGGGTAATAAGGGTAAAGAAGGTTTGAATATGGCTACAATCTCATTCAATAAGCCATTGGAGATAAGAAGCGACGAATCAGCTTCGGCTCTAATAGCTGCATCGGATAGAGTATCCAGCCATAAGCCTATTAAAAGGATGGATGTATTTAGGGATCGGGAGAGTGGCCTGGCATCCCTGAAAAAAAGGTATACCCGTTAAGGGATTTTTTAGCTAGCGGGAATGAACCCGATATTTTATCTGATCTATCCACCTTTAAATGTTCAAGAGAGTCTGACATTGAGGGATTCTTAGTAAAAACGGCTATACCATACGAAAAAGCGCATAAGGCCAGAACGTATCTTATTATCAATCCAGATTCGATTGAAAAATCGAAAATCGAGATACTTGCTTATTTTTCACTTGCGTTAAAATGTTTTCATATACGCGACAATGTAAGATCTTCCATGAAGAGAAAGTTAAATGGCATATTCCAAAATGATGAGGTTCCCTGCTATCCCCTTGGTCAGGTGGGTAAGAACGATGTTTATGAAGATGATATTAATGGGAAAGAAATCATTGAATTTGCACTAAATGTTATTATGGACGCCCACGAAATGGTCGGAGGAAGATTTGTTAGTGTTGATTGTAAGGACGTAAATGGATTGTTGAATTTTTATAAGGTGAATGATTTTTCACTTTTACCAGAAAAAGATGATCATGGATATTACCAACTAGTAAAATTTTTATGAATCTATAATTAATAAATGAACAGAATAAATGCTTTTTTCCTGATGGCCTATTAAAAGAGGTTCCCCGTCCATTTGTGTACTGGCTAAACGCCCAATATGGGAGAACAATGTACTTTTTAAAATGGACATACGGTGACCTCGACAGTATACTAAGACATTTTTGAGGAATTGAACGTTCTGTTTTAGCTTGATGCTACCGTGCCCAGAATTAATGGATCAATGAACCATCCCTTGATTCAACTCGATCGTGTGTCAAGTTCAGAGTATGACCAGATATTGAAGAGGATGCTTCGTCATCGGTTCTCTTGACTGCTGATGCAGAGTTAGTTTTTTCCGATACCTTTAAAGAAGGTGTACGAAAAGGTGCCATCCAGCTCCGCCGTCCTGTAAAGGTCGGCGATCCCTTTCTTCCAAGCTTTCTCATCCATCATACCTTGCGACAGCACCTGCTCCCCCACTTCCTCCACCATCGCAGTGAAGGTGTTCTTGGTGAATTCTTCTACCAGATGCGGTCTGCTGGAGTCGACGTAAACGACGCGCGGTGCGACCTGCACATCTTGGTAGCCGGCACCGACCAGCAACGGATACAGCCGACGCCCTATCTTCGAATCACCGCCCGCCTCGGCCTGGAGCTTCACCAGGCATCCGATGGCCTGGTGTGCATCCTCGCTGTCCGGATGGAAATAGGCCGAGCCGTGATCGCCCTCGATCACCGTTATCGTCCCATCCTTCCTCAGGACCCTCCGTAGACTGTTCAGGGCACCCTCGGGGTCCTTTAGGTGCTCCAGTACGAAACAGACGAAGATGTGATCGAAGGATGCGTCCTCGAAGGGCAGGTGAAAGATGTCAGCGACCTGAAAGACGACGTTCCTTCTTCCCTCGCCTTCTACCAATGCTTTCGCTTTGGAGATCGACTCGGGAGAGATATCGATGGACGTTATCTTGGCGTTCGGGCTGTTCCTGGTTAAAATGCTCGTCTGAGCCCCGACCCCACATCCAGCTTCCAGGACCTTACTTCCAGATGGATACCTGGTATCGTTGTGCAGAAGCTCGACCAGGGCGCCCGCTTGATCATAGAGCCTCTCCGATTCCCGCTCAGAGTAACCGTGCACATATTCCAAGGACATGAGATGACGGATTCAGTATGCCGAGACCCCAATACTAAATTATTGATAGGGACGTCGGACCGTACTCCGATCCCAGGACCTGAGGATCCAGACGCTGGTCGGGATGTTAGTATCAGACGGATCGTGAATTCCTCAACCCGATTACTTATAAGAACGAATAACCCTAAATAATGAGATTTGTTAGTACCTCGAAATATAATTCAGCAGGTGGACATGGACGCGATGGTCCAGATCGCCTGGGATAGATGGTACCATTGACCGAAGTCACAACTGTCGCTTGGATCATATTCATTATCAGTATTGTCACCCTTCTAGCACTGGACCTCGGCGTGCTCAACCGCAAGTCCCATGTCATCAAACCGAAGGAGGCTCTGCTTCAGATGTCCTTCTTCATCGCTGCCGCCATCGCCTTCAACGCTGGCATCTATTTTTATATGGGCTCCGATGCCGGTCTCGAGTTCACCACTGGCTACTTGATGGAGCTCATGCTGAGCGTCGACAACCTGTTCGTCATCATACTGATATTCAGTTCGTTCTGCATCCCTGACAAGTATCAGCACAAGGTGCTGTTCTACGGGATCATCGGCGCATTGGTGTTCAGGTTAGCGTTCATATTGGTCGGCGTGACACTTGTGGAATCCTTCGAATGGGTCCTCTACATCTTCGGTGCCTTCCTGGTCTTCACCGGCATCAAGATGGCAGTGGGGAAGGAGAAGGAGAAGGTGGAACCGGAGCACAACATGATGGTCCGCTTCTTCCGCAGGTTCCTGAAGGTCACCAAGGAATACCATAAGGACAAGTTCTTCGTGCATATGCCCAGCGGGGCGGGCAAGACGGTCCTTTGGGCCACTCCCATGTTCATCGCCCTGATAGTCATCGAGACGACCGACATAATGTTCGCCGTCGATTCCATCCCGGCCATCTTGGGAATTACCACGTCCACGTTCATCGTCTTCAGCTCGAACGCCTTCGCCATCCTGGGCCTGAGGTCGATGTATTTCTCCCTGTCGCACATAATGAAGTTGTTCTGCTACCTGAAGTACGGGCTGGCGGGCATACTCACCTTTGTGGGGGTCAAGATGCTGGCTGGCATCGCGGACGTGCATGTCTCGGTCCTCACATCTCTGATGGTCATCATCCTCATATTGGGCGTAGCAATAATCGCCTCGCTGATCAAGAACCGCCGTACCGGCACCTGCCCCGTCGTTCAGGAGATCGAGGCAGAGAGCTGTCCAGCCTTGAAGGACCTTCGTGAGGAGAAATAGGAGCGATATCTGAGGCGAAGAGTGGCCGCCCGCCTACGGCAATTTCGCCGTAGGCGATTATCGTAAATTCCTTGCCATGATTTTCAATGGGTGGCGCAGGTATCAGACAGATGCCCCGTTCCTTATCACCGCTGCCCGCTCACAATGGCCGTTTGCCTATAATCTGTTCCACTTGGAATCGTCGACCTCGGTCTCGGCCACTGTTCCCTGTACCTTTTCCTTTGTCTTGGGCTTTCGGGCCTTGGTCGGTGTCTCGGGCGTGAACTGTTCGTCGTCCTGCCCCGCGCCTATCTTGGGCTCGGGCGGGGCAAGGTCCCAGCCGGGCTCCGATGTGGCTAATGGCTCGGACGCGGGCTCGGGCACAGGAGGCTCAAGGTCCCAACCGGGATCGGGCCTGGGCGTAGGTGCTTGGAAATTTGGTTGGAACGGTTTCTGCTTCTTTTTTGGCTGGCGGCGCTTGACAGGCTTGGCAGTGATATTGAAGTGAGGTGTCCTCGTCAGGCGATAGACGCTGCGGGTCATCCACATGATGATGACGAAATAAGATACCAAAATGATGAGCGATGACATCCACCATATGCTGAACAGTAACGCGATGGACTGTATCGTGACCAAGCTGAGGCATACGAACCCGGAGATGAACCTGCTTATATGGCCGGGGTCGGTCGTGACCACGCCCAGGTTCTCGAAGTTGGTGGTGCGCACGACGTTGAAAAGGTCCGCTTCCAGCGTGAGGTATGTGACCACGACTATCGCACTTCCGATGATGAAGACGGCCAAGCTGTAGGGGAAGGGCATCACCATGAGCGCGACCAATGTGGCAAGGTAAAGGATGAGCAGTGCCTCCAGGCGCCTGGTCCTTTCGAACAGCTTCAAGGAGGTCGGGAAAATGATCTTGTTCATGGTACGGTTGATGAGCGAGCCACCATACCTCATGAAACGGGGCGTGATCTTTGTGAGGAACTTGGTCACGCTGTCGCTGTGCTTCATCAGAACTGGAGCGAAGGAGCTCATGATGAAGCAGAACACACCAGTGAAGGGATTGATCTCTGCGCCCTTCACTACGGCCGGAGAGCTGCTGGCGACGCTCGCATACATGACGGCCTCGGACGAGCGACCGGTGTTGGACGTGCCCATGAACACCGATGCTTTGGCGGTGAAGCCGAGCATGTATGAGATCAGCGCTATCATTATGATCTCGTAGAAGAGCGTGGCGGGAACGGCGACGATCAATATGGGTATGATGTCCCCCAGCATGTTAAGGTCGATCATCATGCCGAAGGAGATGAAGAAGACGGCCACCAGGGCGTCCCTGAACGGGGTTATGCGATCGGCGATGCGGTCCGCCAGTTTCGTCTCGGCGAAGACCATGCCTATGAAGAAAGCGCCGATTATTGAGGAAATGCCGGCCACTTCGGCCAAGGCCGCAGAAAGGAACACCAACCCTAGGGCGAAGAGCACGAACAGCTCGTTGCTCTTGATCCCCTCGAAGTACTTCACCACGCGGGGGATGACGACAATGGCCAGGAAGATGAAGAACGAGTAGAACGCCAGTATACCGATGATGAGACTTGGGAGGTTCGTTCCCTCGGTATCGGACTCGAACATCAGCCCACCGGCGATGGTCAGTAGCACCATCGAGATGAAGCTCTCGACGATGACCATGCCCAGTATGTACTCTGACTCCTTCCCAGAGATGCTCTTCATCTCCTGGAGGGCCTTTCCAGTGATGGCCACCGAGCTCATGGATATTATTGCGGCCAGGAAGATCGTGTCCACGATGGGCCAGCCCAAGGAGAACCCGATGAGTATCCCCACGAACATGCCTATGCCCACGTCCATCAAGGCCAGTATGATGGCCGGAGCCTTGGTCCTCTTCAACTTGCTGATGGAGAACTCCAGCCCCACGAAGAACATCAGGAGGATAAGCCCAAAATTAGAGAGCAGCCCCACGAACTCTGTGTCCTTGATCAACCCATCGTAGGTAAAGCCAGCGATCTCGAAGTAGATGTAAGGGCCGATCAATATGCCGGCCAATATGTAACCGAGGATGACGCTCTGTTTTGCCTTCGAAGCTATAGCTGCCCCTATGAAGGCGACCAGCATTATGATGCCGGCCTGGAACATCAGTTCATCGGTTGCTATCATCGCGATTCCTTTGGAGGGTTCCCAATTTAAAGCCAGCGCTCCATCATCCGTTCATTGGATATTGAGCGCTCAGCGTTCGAAGACCTATCCAGTATAGTATAGGCCCAAGTGCATCCCGTTGATGGGATAGTATTCATATGTTATAAATAATTGTCCAAATCTGGCAATTCGTTCCGATCACCAACCTAGTGTGGTCTGGGAAGGATGTACATCAAATGATAGAATTGGACGGTTCTCAAGGGGAGGGTGGTGGACAGATCGTCCGCACGGCACTTTCCCTTTCCGCCATCACCGGGGAACCGTTCCGTATATCGTCCATACGCGCCGGACGGCCTGAGCCCGGTCTTCGCCCGCAACATCTGGCCGGAGTGAAGCTGATGCAGAGCATCTGCTCTGCCGATGTCCAGGGAGCGGAGGTCGGATCTACCTGTCTCGAGTTTCATCCGGGCATCGTTCTCGGCGGTTCTTACGTCCTCGACGTAGGTACCGCTGGAAGCCTTACACTGCTCATGCAATCCGTCCTGCCTGCCTTGGTGCTCTCCCCCGTTCATACCGAACTGGTTTTAACAGGAGGCACTGACGTTCGCTGGTCGCCGCCGGTGGACCATCATGGCAACGTGCTGTTCCCATTGCTTCGGCGAATGGGGGCTAAGTTGGACATGACCGTGGAGCGTAGGGGGTTCTATCCCAAGGGGGATGGTCATATGCGCCTGACGGTTCAGGGGGGCCCTTTACGGCCATTGCACCTGACCGACAGAGGTGAGCTTCTACGATTGTCCGGAACGGCATACGTGCAGGGGCTGTCTGAAAAGGTGGCGGAGAGAATGGCGGCTTCCGCGCGCAAGGACCTCCCTGACGCTGAAGTGAGGAAGGAAGTTACGAACGGCCGGTCGATCGGTGCTGGTATCTCACTGTACGCTGAATATGCCAATTCCTTGTTGGGATGGAGCTGTTTGGGAGAGCGTGGCATGCCCGCGGAGGACGTCGGCCATGAAGCGGCCGCGGGCCTTCTCCGAGAGATCGCCGCGGGCGGCACCTTGGACGTCCATACCGCGGACCAGATATTGCCCTATATGGCCCTGGCCGGTGGCGGTTCGTTCTCCGTCCGTGAGGTCAGCGGGCATCTGGCCACCCAGATGGCCATCGTCCCTCGTTTCCTTCCGGTCCGCTTCACGGTGGACGAAGGGGCACCGGTCTCGATCTCGATCAGCCGTACATGATGGAGCGCTTCTTTGCGATATCCTCGCTCTCACCGGTCTTCTTCTTGATCTCCTTCAGCGCCTCCTCGATAAGAGCGGCCTCCTCCAGGAGAGGCTTCGTGTCAAGCTGCGTGTGCAGCAGCAACTTATCGATGGCCTCGGTGGCCGCAGCGGCCGCCCTGGCATCCGGATAATCGGAGTGCGCCTCGGAGAGTATGGACACGACGTCGAAATTGCGGTTGACTCCTTCGTTAAGGAGCACCCCTGCCAGGCCGACGACCACTCCGTTTTCGAATATGGGGATGTCGTTCTTGATCAGCATCGCTCTGGCCCGTGGGGTGGACGCCACGGCGAAGACCTTCAGCTCCTCGTCCTTCTTCTCCACCTCGGTCACTTCCTCAGGCTCATCGTTGGACTCTTCGCCGGACTTGTTCGCCAGTCCCTCGGGGGAGATGACCATGCGGCAGCCCTTGTCCTCCACCCAGTCCATGATGGCCCAGGCCAGCGGCTTGAGTATCTCCTGCGGTGGCTCGAACTCCGAGACGATGACGACTATCTTATCGGTGCTCTTCTCGCCGATCATGCCCGAGTAGACGCGCACC
This sequence comes from Methanomassiliicoccales archaeon, assembly GCA_028682895.1. GTDB lineage: Archaea > Thermoplasmatota > Thermoplasmata > Methanomassiliicoccales > UBA472 > UBA472. The sequence goes on along the minus strand of JAJRAK010000001.1, from coordinate 13,432 downwards.
GGAGAATAGGGAACCCCGTCCCGCACGATGGAGACCGATGGCAGATAGGGTGAATCGACCACGGCTATCAGGTCAAGGTCCAGCAGGTTGACGAGGTAGTTGGCGGTGATGGAACCGACCAGGCCAATGCTGGAGAAGCCTTCGATGACGGTCGCCCCTTTCAGATTGGACCTCTTCAGTTCGATTATATCGAAATCGTTCATCGTCCTCGATATTAGATTGGACCTATTAATGACGTTCCCGTCACCCTTATGTTGATGACCGCTGATATGTCACCCATGAGGCCCAGGGTGATCGTCAATTGCGCCATGTCCCCGGACGGGAAGATCGCTGGGACGGAACGAAGGCAGCTCCGTATATCCTCCTCGGAGGACATGGACCGGGTGAGACGCCTTCGCTCCGAATGCCAGGCGATACTGGTAGGTGCCGGGACCATCCTGGCCGATGACCCGCACCTTACCGTCAAGGGCCTGCCAAAGGAAAGACAGGCGTTGCGTGTCGTCCTGGACCCTAGGGGCAAGGTGCCGGAGACCTCGATGGTGCTGGACGAGCGGGCGAGCACACTGATGGTGACGAACGAGGACTGCACCAGGCAGTACGCCGGGACGGAGGTGGTCAGGCTGGGAAAGGGAACGATAGACCTGAACGCCCTGCTGCATGTCCTAGGAGGAAGGGGAGTCTCGACCTTGCTGGTGGAGGGCGGAGGGGAGACCATATTCTCATTTTTCCAAGCTGGGCTTGTGGACATCTTCTCCGTTTACATCGGCGAGTATATCATCGGCGGCCGGGAGGCGCCCTCGCCAGTGGACGGGGACGGCTTCAAGGCGGGGGAGCATGTGCCCATGCGCCTGACGTCGGTGGATCGTCTTGGCGAAGGGGTCCACCTGACGTACGAGGTCCTGCGGGATGCCTGAGCCCTCGTTCGTACTGGACGGAATGCTCGGCTCCCTGACGAGATGGCTCAGGATGATGGGCTACGATGCGCTGTACCTGCGCGACCTTCCGGACGCGGACATGCTCCGGTCGCTCGAAGGCAATGAACGCTTCCTATTGACCCGGGACAAGCAGCTGGCCGAAAGGGCCGGCGAACGGGGCCTCTTCATTTCCTCGATCGTCCTCGATGAACAGCTTGCGCTCGTCGCGAACGAGTTCGGCCTCCGATACCTGGGCCCGTGGCGCTGCACCGAGTGCAATGGTGAGCTGTCGCCGGTGGACAAGGGGTCGGTGAAGGGGGAGGTGCAGGAGTGCACGTGGAGATGGAACGATGAGTTCTGGAGGTGCGCCCGCTGTCAGAAGCTATACTGGAAAGGGGCGCACTGGGACAGCATCAAGAAGAGGATGGACCTGGTCAGCACAGCTCATGGAAATAGTCCTCGCTGAGGACCTTGCCGGTGCTGGCATTGATGACCATCACGCCCTTGGTGCCTTCGATGCACCAGATAGGGATGTGGAATATGCCCAGGGACCTCACCGAGTCATTGTCCAGGCGGGGATGCACGAGCACCTTCTCCGTCATGGTCACCTGGCCGCTCTCGCGCACCGTGTCCCTGTCGTAGGTATGCTCCTTCTCCACTGCCGACCTGACCAGGGAGATGGCCTCCTCTTGTTCTAGGGTCGGCTCCAGACGCTTGTGCTCCTGCTCAAACCTTGGAACGGTCTCGGGCACCTCGTCCCAGAACTCCGCGGCCTTGGTCATGGCGTTGACCGCCATGATCCCTTCCTTATTACCGATCTTTCCTTCGCCCACGTAGAGGGGGGCATTGTAACTGAACAGGAAATGAGGTACCAGCTCGAGGCGGTGGCTGAACCCGGCGACGGTCCTCGCTGACAGTTCCACCACATCGTTCAGGGACATCCTCAATGGAGCTATCCGCTCTTCCTCGGTCAGCTCCTGAATGTCGCCCTGCGTCATGATAGGAAAATCATCGGCGAACAGGTCGTCGATGAGACCGTGGTCCTCCTCCCCCACCAGGGCCTCGATCCGTGTACGTCCGATCTCGTGTTCGATGGCCTCGCGGTCCCAGACGACCACGCCGCCCGGCATGCTATTGCTTATCGATTCGGCCAAAGGCACCAACGCCGCCAGGACCACCTTGCCGTGGCAGTTCGGGGCGATCCTCATGAACTCCTCCATGGCCGCCGGCGAGTGTCGGGGATAGGAGAAGAAGTTCAGCTCGATATCATCGCGACGCCCGCGGAGGAATGGACCGTTCTGGTCCACTAGAAAGTTCCTCGATTCGAGGATCTCCTTGAGCACGATAGCGAGGTCGGTCATGATAGCCTGAGATAGGGAAATGCCCCTGGTGATAAATAGGTTATCAGGTGCCTGTCTAAAGGTCACGGTCGGTGCATTTGCCGCCGTCCATCATGCCTATGATCTCCAACGGACAAGCTCGAAGAGCACCTCTTCCTGGAGGTATCCATCCCGAGACCGCAGGGACCATGATCATGCCTACGAACGGACAATTAAAAAAAGGTGCGGGACCATTGCATTGGCATGAGGCGGAGGATATGCTGGTTCACGTTCGCGGCATTGGCGGTGGCCGCGGTGGCCCTGGGAGCGGTGGCAACGGACACTGGACAGCTCAGCTTCTATCTGGTGTGGATATTCCCGGTCCTACAGGCCGAAGGGCTGTGGGGAGTAGGAACGGTCCTGTGCGCGCTCGGCGCCTTCATCGCGCTTTTCTTTACCTTTTTCGAGGTGTCTTCCGAGGGGATGGACGGTAAGGCCTCGACCGGTGGGGTGCTCCTGATAGGCCCGTTCCCCATCGTCTTCGGCACCGACCGCAGGATGACCGTCATCGCCCTGGTGATAACGGTCGTTGTCCTAGCGTCGCTGGTCCTATTCCTTCTCCTTTAAGATGGCCTTGGCCGAGTCCCAACAGTCCATCTTGTTCTTCCGCATATGCGTGCGCACCTCGTCCATGGTCTCCAGATAGTCATGGTAGATCAGGCCGGCCTTCCTGAACTCACGGCCCAGCGCCTGTTCCATGTCGTCGTCCCGGCGGCGATTGTGCACTGCCGCGGATAATGCTTGACGACATTCTGGCCTCATTTTTGCCATTCCTCTACTTGCTTGAGGAAGTTTCGGAAGATGTCCATGCCGAAGTCGGTGTTCTCAACCTCGGGATGGAACTGAAGAGCGTAGAGCGGCCTTTTTATGGACCGCATGGCCTCCACTTTACAGGTGTTCGAATGGGCCAGCACCTCGAACCTCTCGGGCACGTTCTTCACCTCATCGTTGTGGGACTCCCAAACGTCGAACTCCTTGGGCAACCCAGCGAAGAGCCCGTCGGCCTCATCGACATATAACCTGGTCTTGCTGAACTCCGCCCTGATGGCCGGCCCGGTGCTGCCACCGAAGTGATTGGCCATGAAGTGCATCCCGGCGCATATGCCCAGTATGGGGAAGTCGGCCTTGTCGATGTATTCCCCGTTGTTGCCCATGCGTCCCGCTTCCGAGGCCACATCAGGCGCTCCTCCCGAGAGCACCAAGGCATCCACCTGGCCCAGCTGGTCGAAGGGCGTGGTGTTGGGGACGATCTTCGTCTCCACCTGTAGGTACTTCAGTACGCGCCATTCGCGATGTGTCCACTGCCCCCCGTTGTCCACTACGAAGACCCGCATCGCCCATGAATGCTCGATAATCCGTATAAAGGGATTGGTCGGACTGGCAGGATAGTTCCGGGAAATGATTATGTTCGGGATCGTGCATGGTATCCATGCATGAAGGCCGTGATCTTTGACCTGGGGCACACCTTGATCGATTATTACCATGACTGGTCCGGTCCAGAGCAGCGGATAGTGGACCGCCTGTACGAACTGGCGAAGGACAGCGGCAGCCGGTCGGCGGAGAACGTGTTCAGGGCATTGGTCCTGAAGGTGCTGCAGGACAACCGGGAGCGCAAGACCAGGGAGTTGCTCGAGATTCCTCTGGAAAGGGTCTTAGAAAATATAATGGGCAAGGCCGGGTGCCGGGTGAACGAAGGGCTGGTGCAGGACGGCCTGGAACTTTTCTATGGAGCGCTGAAGGAGGACCGCAGCCTGATACCTGGCACGGTGGAGATGCTACAGCGAGTAAAGGACCATGGATACGCCATCGGTCTCATCTCCGACGTAGCCTGGGGGCTACCGTCCGAGTACCCCTTGAGGGATATGAGATACTTCAAGATCGATCGTTTCTTTGACGATATGCTGTTCTCCAGCGATGTCGGTCTCCGAAAACCGCATCCGAGGCTGTTCAAGATGGCGGTGTTCAATCTGGGAACGGAGGTGGAAGGCTCGATGTACATCGGCAACTCCCTGCAGGCCGATGTGAAAGGGGCGAAAGGCGTGGGGCTGAAAGCGGTACTGAAGAAAAGCGGTTACTTCCAGCCGGACGATGCCATCGTCCCCGATGCGGTCGTCGACGGCTGGGAAGACCTGGACGTTCTGCTTTGATCCTTACTCCCATTCGATGGTCGCCGGCGGCTTGTGCGTGACATCGTAAACCACGCGGTTCACGTTGGCCTTCATCTCGTTGGATATGCGCAGCGAAATGCGTTCCAGCACATCGTACGGGATGCGGGAGAACGAAGCGGTCATGGCGTCCGTCGAGTCCACAGAGCGTATGGCGATGGTGCGGCCGTAGGCACGCCTGTCGCCCTGTACGCCCACGGATTGCACCGGCAGCAGCACGGCGAAGTACTGCCACGGGCGCACCATGAGCCCTTTAGACGATGCTTCCTCTAGCTCCTCTTCGACTATGACGCAGGCGTCACGAACGATGCTGGCCGCCTCCGGCGTCACCTCACCGATGATTCGTATCGCCAGCGCCGGACCGGGGAAGGGCTGCCTCTCCGCCACCTCGATGCCCAGGTAGCGGGCCACCAGGCGCACCTCGTCCTTGTACAGGTCCCATAACGGTTCGACCAGCTTCAACTTCATGTCCTTGGGCAGCCCGCCCACGTTGTGATGGCTCTTTATGGTGTCCCGCACTCCGTCCCCGCTCTCTATCCAGTCCGGAGCGATCGTTCCCTGCACCAGGGAATCGGCGCCGAAGGTCTTGGCCTCGCGCTCGAAGACGCGGATGAACCTCTCACCGATGATCTTCCTCTTCGCCTCTGGGTCCGTAACTCCCTTGAGGGCGCCGAAGAACTCGTCAGAGGCATCGACGACATTGAAGTGCACGCCTAACCGGATGAACATGGCGCGGACGCTCTCCGTCTCGCCCTTGCGCATCAGACCGGTATCGACGTACACTGTGAGCAGCCTTTCTCCAATGGCCCGGTCCACCAGGACCGCGGCCACGGTGCTGTCCACACCGCCGGAGCAGGCGATGATGGCCTTTCCGGTGATCTTCTTCCTAAGCTCCTCCACCTTCTCTTCCACGAACGCTTTAGGGTCGAACATCATGCCTGCACCTCATTTGAATCGTTCTCTACCTTGTCCGCCATCTCCTGGCGGTAGGCGGCGAGCTTTTGCGCCAACTGCTTGTCGCTCAATGATAAGATGGATATGGCCAGGAGAGCGGCGTTGTCCCCGCGGTCCAGACCGACGCAGGCCACAGGTATCCCCGGCGGCATCTGCACTATCGATAATATCGCGTCCAGCCCGAGCTTGCCGGATACGGGTACGCCTATGACCGGCCGGGATGTGAACGATGCCACCGCCCCGGGCAGCGCCGCCGAGAGACCGGCGATGGCGATGAACACCTCCGCCTTGCTCTGACATACCAGTTCCCTCACCCGATCGGGCGTGCGGTGGGCGGAGGCAACTAACATCTTGGCCTCGATACCGAAGCGCTTTAAAAGGTCCAATGCTTTCTGGCCTATCTCCGCGTCGCTCTTGCTCCCCAATATGATGAGAACCTCGGGCATCATGGCCACTGACAGAGTTCAAATAAAAAAGGATTTGCCTCCGGAGGAGACAAAGGAAGGGAAGGGAAGGGTTTTCAGCTCTTCATGATGGCCAGCAGGAACACGCCCACCGCGATGAGGGCGCCGATCAATGCGGCCAGTATGTTCACGAAGGCGGCCCAGATGACCTCGGACAGGTCAACCGTTATCATCTCATCGACGTAGCCCAGGTAGCCCCAGACCAACCCTACGATCAGACCAACCACCAACAAGACGACACCGATCATCCTGCTCTTGCCGCTTCCGAAGTATGCAGTGAAAACACCGGCCAACAGCATGAACAGGCTGAAGGTCAGCAGGAGCACCGACAGGAAATCCATCAATTCCATTCTTGATCACCTTTCGTTATTCTATATGAGGACGCGGTGTCGTTGACCGAGGAACGCTGTCCGGCCTCGCCTCCGTGACTGGCACGGCGGATGAGGACAGGGACATTTCCCATGCCATACGTTCACCTTGGGCGCCCTCTACGGTTTTTCACTTATTATAATTTTCCTCCATCCCCAATACATAACTTGATGATATCCAGTCATGGTTTTCCGCTTTGCAGTAGACGTTCCGCCCTCTCGTGCACCATGTCCCAGTCCGGTATGTTGGTCAGAGACCCTTCGGAAGCGACCACGTAGGAGGCGGCCGAGCATCCTAGCGCACCGCACTCCAGCCACCCCATCCCCCTGTACAGCCCTGCGTAGAAGCCTGCTCTGAAAGCATCACCCGCACCTGTCGGGTCCAACACCTTCACCTTCACCGACGGCACGTCCACGATCTCGCTCCGGGTGTAGATGCGCGCCCCTTTCGCCCCCAACGTGCTCACGATGACCGGGACCAGTTCCAGGAGGTCCTCCGGGCTCTTCTTCCCGGTGTACCTGAGGGCGGTCGACAGCTCACTCTGGTTGCAGAAGAATGTGCTCGAAATGCCCAATGCCTTCACGAAGCGCTCCGCGTCCCATACGTGATGTATCTCCTGGGACGGGTCCAGCGACTTTTGCTTGCGCAACATGTAAGGCTGCGAGATCAGTTTGAGATAGTAGTCAGGCGAGCCGGTCATCAAGTGCACTGCCAGCGCCTCCTTTGCCGCCTTTACCTGCAGCGGATAGGAATGCATCCCGGCCATGGCCCCCTGGAACACGTATGCTATCTGGTCCTGCCCGTCGTCCGTGGCTATCCAGACCGTGGGCGTTTCCTGTCCTTCCACCGCGATGAGCTCGTCGAGAATGACGCCCTTGGACTCCATCAGTTCGCGGAACGATGACGGCAGGTCCTTCCCCACGTATGAGACCAGCGCAGTAGGCACACCCAGCGCGGACGCCATGGTAGCGACGTTGGCACCGGTGCCGCCGAAGAAGCTCTTCTTGCTCATGACATTGCCAGAGGTGTTCTTCTCCGGCAGCTCCTTCAACATGAGGAGATGGTCCAGGTTTGTATGGCCGTACACGCAGAGGAACGGCTTCATCAGGTGCCCTCCTGCCAATCCTCCAGATACTTCTTCTGCGCCGGGGTGAGCTCATCGATGCTCAGCCCCATGGCCTTGAGCTTCAATCGCGCCACCAGCTCGTCCATCCCGCTCGGGACCGGGTAGACCTCGGGCCTCATGGTGGCGCAGTTACGGACCAGATGCTCCAGGGCGAGCGCCTGGATGGAGAAGCTCATGTCCATTATCTCCACCGGATGTCCCTGACCGGCGGCCAGGTTCATCAGTCTCCCTTCAGCTATCAGATAGACCTTGCGCCCGTCCTTCAGGTCGTAGCGCTCGACATGCTCCCGGACGCGGACCGGCGGGGAGGCCATGCTCTCCAGCGCCTTCTTCGATATCTCATTGTCAAAGTGCCCGGAGTTGCCCATGACGCATCCGTCCTTCACCATGGACAGATGCTCAGCGCGCACGATGTCCTTGCATCCAGTTGCAGTGATTATTATATCCGCCCGGGGGGCCGCCTGGGCCATCGTCATCACGTTGAAGCCGTCCAGCCTTGCCTCTATCGCCCGCACCGCGTCCACTTCGGTGATCGTCACGATGGCGCCCAGTCCCTTGGCCCTCATGGCCACACCGCGTCCGCACCATCCGTAGCCGGCCACGACCAGCTCCTTGCCTGCGACCAATAGGTTGGTGGCGTTGAGGAAGCCGTCGAAGGTGCTCTGCCCCGTGCCGTACCGGTTGTCGAAAAGGTATTTCATGCGGGCGTCGTTCACCGCCATCACCGGAAAGTTCAGCTTTCCGTCAGCGGCCATTGCCTTCAGCCGTATGACCCCGGTGGTCGTCTCCTCGTTCCCTCCCTTTACCTCGGACAGTTGCTCCCGGCGCACCGTGTGCAGCATTGTGATAAGGTCGGCACCGTCATCGATGACGAACTCAGGGCGCATGTCCAGGACGGCGTTCAGGTTCTCATAGTACTCGTCATGGCTCTCGCCCTTGCGGGCGTAGACCTCCACTCCCCTTTCGTGCTTGAGCGCCAATGCCACAGAATCATCGGTGGACAGCGGGTTGCATGATGCCAGTCGCACCTTGGCCCCCGCCTGTGCAAGCGTTACTGCCAGCATGCCGGTCTTGGCCTCCACGTGCAACGCCATTCCTACCTTCACGCCTTTCAGCGTCCCGGTCTCGTTCAGCTTTTTTCCGATCTCCCTGAGCACTGACATATGGGCCTCGGCCCATTCCAGACGGCGGGATCCTTTCAATAACAGTTCTTGGTCCATGATGACATTCTCCTCAAACGTGACCTTCCTTCAACTCATGGCATATGCGGTCCATCACCGATGCCAGGTTCTTCTTGTTCTGATAGTTCGCAAGTACGCTGCGGGCCTGGTCGGGGTCGCCCTTCAGCTTTTTCACCCATAAGGTGATGTTCGGCACCGCCCTGGTCACCTCGTCCACCACTGAGACCGTGGCCTCCTGGTTGGTACGGGAGAGCGGGTTCAGGTCGATGGATATTATCTTTTTCCCGAGCTTCACCATGGCCTCGGCCCGGTCCCCGTCCTCGAGCGGTATCAGCACCACATCGGCGGCCATCAGCCCCTCCTTGGTGCAGCGCGAGCGGTCCGATGCTATTCCAGGCAATATGCCGCCCTGGTCTCGGCCCAGCACCTTCTCCCCTGTCTCCCCCTCAACGAAGGATATTACCTTGGCCATGCGCTCGTCGCTGCGATGGAAGAGATTTACCTCCATCGGTGCACCGGAGGCGCAAGAGAGCTCGCCCAGCTCCTTGGCCGCCAGGGCGGCGGCGTTGCCGTTGATCGTTATCATCGGCCTTTTTGCGAGCACCAGCATGGCCGCAGCGGCAGCCTCTGCCGCCTCGGCCTCGGGGACGGTCCTCTCGCCCAGCAGGTAATCGTAAGCCTCGCCCCGACCGTGGGCGATCAGCCCTGTCACGGAGACTATTCCCTCGGTCATCATGGCCGCCATCCGTTCACGTATGATGAGCGAGCGGTACCTGGGATGGTCCTGAGAAATTTGCACACCGAGTGGAAGGCTTGCTCGGTCATAAACTGTGCGCTTGCGATACTTCCCCTTCGGGAATCGCCGTATGATAGGGTTAAATATTTTCAGAAATGGCTTTTTCGGCAGGGTTATAATCCTTCGGTAGTCTAATAATTAAACCTTTGCATAATGCTTTTATAGCTGATTTATAATTCTCTACTTCAACATCGGTCGATTAACAGTGATAATGGTGGGCCATGCAATTACTTGGGAACGTGCGGGAAATTACCGTGGACGGGAAACTAGTTGTCCGCGCCACCTTCACCCCCAAGATACGCGATGAAGTATGGGACAATCGGAAGAAGTACATCGGGCGCGTCGTGAGGATCTACGGGCCCGTGGACTCGCCATACGTCAATGTCGAACCGACCGGGGACACCAGCCTGCTATCCCTCGCGGGAAAGCAGGTGTATATCGATGGGGTCGATGACCATGGTAGTAGCACCAAACAAAAAGGAAGGGGCAGAGGAGATAACCCGGTGCCCGGAATGCAACAGCGGGCATCTGGTCAGGGACTATGAGCGGGGAGAGCTTATCTGCGAAGAATGCGGATTGGTGATCGACGACCAGTTCATAGACCTAGGCCCTGAATGGAGGGCCTTCGATGTGGAGCAGGGAGAGAAGAGGGCCAGGACCGGCGCTCCGATGACCTACACCATCCATGACAAGGGACTTTCTACCGAGATCTCCTGGAAGAACAAGGACTCTTACGGCAAGAGCATCCCCACCAGGAACCGCGCCCAACTGTATCGTTTGAGGAAGTGGCAGCGGCGCATCCGTGTGTCTAACGCCACAGAGCGCAACCTGGCCTTCGCCCTGAGCGAGCTGGACCGCATGGCCTCGTCCATGGGATTGCCGCGCAACGTTCGTGAGACTGCGGCCATGGTCTACCGCAAGGCGGTCAACAAGAACCTGATACGCGGAAGGAGCATTGAAGGCGTCGTGGCCGCTTCGCTATACGCCGCCTGCCGCCAGTGCAACGTGCCCCGCACGTTGGACGAAGTGGCGAGCTCCAGCCGTGTCGGGCGCAAGGAGATCGGGCGTACCTACCGTTTCATGACCAGGGAACTGTCCCTGAAATTGATGCCCACCAAGCCCCAGGACTACGTGCAGAGGTTCTGCTCCGAGCTCAAGCTGAGCGGAGAGGTGCAGGCCAAGGCCGCGGACATCCTGAAGGACGCTAACAAGAAGGAGCTTACCTCCGGGCGCGGACCGACGGGTGTCGCTGCAGCGGCGATCTACATTGCCAGCATACTCTGCAACGAGAGGCGCACCCAGAGGGAGGTAGCGGACATAGCTGGAGTGACAGAGGTCACGATCAGGAACCGCTACAAGGAGCTCACGGACAAGTTGGGCATCGAGATACAGCTCTGACCCGCAAACCTCTTAACCTTCTAACCTTTTAATAGGTGGCGTTCGGGCCATTGGAGACGTGCGTCCTTTGAAGATCAAGATGAAGAAGCCGGTCCTGTTGATACCTGCGCTGGGCGTGATATTCGCTGGCATAATGCTGATAATATCCCCGGCCTTAGCGATATTTGCTTACGAGTCCGTCGGATCGATCGCCGGCGTGGTGCTCATGTTATTGTTCGTGGTCGTGAGCTTCTGGCTGATGTCGACCTCCCGCGCCATCCTTGGTACGCAGGTAGGAGAATGGCCCGGCATCATGAAAGCGCTCGTCATATCGCTGGTCCTTCAGCTCGTCGCGGTCGCGCTGACCAAGGACATCGTCTTCATATTGAACCTGGTGGCCGCCGGCCTGGAAGGGTTGGCGCTCCTCTTGGTATACGTCTACAAACCGTCCTTCATGCCAACGGCGGCGGAGGCCGAGGCGGCCATGCGCCGTTTCGCCCGAGTGTCCATCAAGACCGCCTCGAAGTGCCCCAAGTGCACGGCCATGGTCGAGTCCGAATGGACCCTCTGCCCGGAATGCGGCACCAGCCTTCCGAGGTTCTGTGCCAAGTGCAACACCAATATCAACGAGAACGAGACAGCCTGCAGCAAGTGTGGTGCTGTGATCGAGACCCCGGCCTCCCTGCTGATCATGGTGAACACCCTGCGCAAGACGGCCGAGCTCGAGGCAGAGCCAGAGACACGTTCCGCCCGCTACGCGCGTCTGGGGGACGGACTGTTGAAGATCGGCCATCTGGATGAGGCGGTCGAGGCTTTCAGGACCGCCATCAACTACACCAAGTATGACCGCAAGCGGACCAACTTCATGGTCAAGATGGCCGTGGTCATGGCGAACAAGGGCAACCTTAACGAGGCGGACCGGCTGTTGGCCGATGCGTTAAGGATAGACCCTCAGGACGTGGCCGGGGCCAATAAGGTCATTGCAGACCTGCGGAAGGCCACGGCCTAAGGTCTGACCCTCGTGAGTTTGACATAGTTCAGCTGCTCGCCGGAACTGGCGAACAGTATCTCCTTCTTCACTCCATGCGCCAGCCTGACGGCGCGGGATATCTCCGCCCAGACGGTCGAATAATCATCCGGCACCACATGCACAAGGTATCGGGAGTGGTGCGTGGCCGGGTTCCCCTCGTAGACGCGGAAGTGCGTGCCATACTTGAAGCCGGTCTTGACCACCATTCCCCGGGAGCGCAGGTCCTCGTAGGCCTTCATGCGCAGCGAGAAGTCCGGCTGGGAGCGCTTGGCGCCACTGATGAACCCTTTAGGGCCCATCTTCTGCCCGGATCGTATGGAGCGCACCTCCAGCCCTCCCTTCTCCATCAGGAAGGCCGCTTCCAGGAGCGACAGCTGTAACAGCGGGCCGATCTTCTTTCCGAAGTAACCGTTACTGTAGATGACATCGGCCTCGTCGCCAAGGACGATGACCACATCATCGAGGAACGCACCCTCGGCCTTGACCTGGGCCCATTCCGTCATCCCGTGGGGGTCCGCGCCCTCAACGGTGTAATAGGTGATGTCGCCCTCCTCGTCCACGACGCCCAGTAATAGCTCCTTGCGCGTCCTTTGCGACATCTCGCTCTTTACGAGAAGGGCCGCGATGTTGAATATGTTCCGTTCTGAGATGGCAAGGACCCAGTTCTTCGCCTGGGAGTTGTGCGGGTTTGAACCGCGGGGATAGACGCGGAAGTTGAAATCGCCCTGGTCGAGCTTTACGATGAAGCCCCTCTGCCTCAGGTCCCGGTACACGACGTAGCGGGATTGCAGCTCCTCCACGGAGCGGGCGGTCCGGCGATAGAGGGAGGAATGGTCCAATTCCTCTCCGTCCGAGAAGACCTTGAGCTTTTCGCATTCCAGCAGGTATAGCGCTTCGATCAGGTCGAGTTCCAGACCGCCCCCGGGACGGGGGTAGCCATAGTATCCCTTGTTGTACACCTGGCTGCCCTCGGCCATGTCGGAGACGACCACCGTCTCGCCCACCAGCTCGCCTGCCATGCCACTTGAACGATGTTCCTTAATTAAAGATTCCCCGCCCCATGCTCAATTATATATACGGACCGTTCACAATTGATAGATGTAAACATCTAGTTGCATAGTTGGTGGACCATGGACGAACTGAACATGATGCTGTCTGTCATCGAGAACCCTACCAGGCGCAGGATACTGGAAGCGCTGGTGCGCGAACCTCATTACCCCTTGCAGCTGTCGAGGGAGCTCGGTTTGAGCCAACAGGGAATAATGAAGCACCTCAGGATGATGGAGGACATGGACCTGATAAGGTCGTTCTCCGAGGAGAGCGACCAAGGCGGTCCGTCCCGTCGGCGCTACTTCCCTACGACCGGGTTCACCATGGTGGTGGACATCGGACCGGGACTGTTCAACACCGAGATAGCTACACATCATATGGAGGGACCGGACGCGGAACGGTCGGAGGCCAAGAGCGGACGTATGCTGCTAGACCTAAGAGGGGAGCTGCACGCCATCGATGAGGAGCTGGACGTGATCAAGGAGCGCAGGGCGCAGCTGATCGCTGACAAGGAATCGCTCTTGGAGGAGGTCGGGCACATCGTAGAGTCCGATTATGAGGACTATGGCGCGCGCAAGGTCGTCTATGAGTATATCAAGCACCCCGATATCGAGGGGCGCGCCCTGG
>JAJRAK010000045.1 GCA_028682895.1 Methanomassiliicoccales archaeon | reverse complement strand
GGAAAGGACAAGGACAGTTGCCCTGCCTGCGGCGCACAGTTCTCGTGCGAGGAATAGGTCGATCAATATGAGGATCGTATGGCATATGCATTCGTGCTTCGAGGTCAGCGAATCCGCGACAGTGGTGATCGATCCTCATGATGGACGTTCCATCGGAATGAAGCCTCCCTCGATGAAGGCAGACATCGTGCTGATCAGTCACGATCACTTCGATCATAATGCCGTCCGTGTCGTCAAGGGCGAGTTCGTTGTATTGAGGGATGTGACACCTAAAAAGATCAAAGGGGTGGACATCCGCGGGATCAACGCGTTCCACGATGAGGTCCACGGGGAGAAGCGCGGCCGCATCAGCATATTCCAGTTCACCATGGGAGGGGTGAGGTTCTGCCACCTCAGCGACCTGGGCCACATGCTCACCGAACATCAGATCAAGGAGCTGGGATCGATAGACGTCCTTTTTATACCGGTCGGCGGCGTGTTCACCATCAACGGCTCCCAGGCGCAGGAACTGGTCAAGGCCATCGGCCCCAAGGTGGCCATCCCCATGCACTTCCGCGTAGGCGGTCTGTCCATGTCGATACAGAACGCGGACGAGTTCCTGCGTGGTCTACCCGAGGATGACGTCGTCCGTGTAGGGAACGAGATCAGCTTCGAGATAGACGACCTGCCAGCAAGCACTGAGTACTGGGTCTTCTCGCAGTGATCAACTGATTATATCCAACGCATCTTCGACGCGACCCTGTTCTATCGGAGTGCTGCGGTTGCCGACGACACCGCCCTTGCTGTTGGCGATGATGCTGGCCCCGACGTAGGGGGATCCGTAGTTCAGCGTGGTTATCTTCGGCTCTACCTTGAAGATGTCCCTCAGTAACCTGAGGTCATTCTCGCTGGCGGAGGGATGGCATATCAATCCCTTGTTGGTGGCCTTGCATACGGAGCCGACCGTGTTCTGCTCGGCGATGGTGCCGCGGAACACTTCCACGTTGAACACCTCTTCCAGGGCGTGCACGGTCTCATCGGTCATCTCTGGGTTGACCAAGCAACCGTTGTCGTTGACCAGTATGTTATTGCCGCAGGCGTTGAGCCGGTCTGCCAGCCTTACGATATTGAGACCATCGAACGCCAACATCTCCTCATCGGTGGCAAAATTAGTGACCGCCGCCCCATATGAATTTAGAGCGACGAGCGAACCGATAAGGTTAGTGCTGGCTATGGTTCCACGAGAGCACTTTACCGTCAATGCGAGGGTGACGTCCTCTTGGAACCTGTCGTCAGAATCCCTTGGGAGGAGCGCCCGGGACTCGTTAGCCACGGCGTACACGCCAACGAATTCCACGCCATTATAGCTAGAGACCCGTAACATGCTTTTCGCTCACTCGCTAGGAAGGGAGACTTCGACCAGGCCGTCCTCGAAGCGGACCGCCTTCACACGCACCTTGTTCGGAGGGGCGGTAATGCCGCGAGCCCAGATCGCCTCGTTGACCTTCGGGTCGATCCATACCTGGTCCGCTTGCGTCTTCATGTGGCGAACTATGTAGGCGCGTATCTCCGTAATCGCACGGCTGGAGCGCTGGGTGGTTGGCACTGCCTTCGTCTTTATAAGAGGTATGATGTAAATGGACTCTTTCTCGTCGGCCACGTAATTCACTCCTTTAAGTTGCTGTGGCGCCAGTTCCTTCTCATCGGATGGCGCAGGAAGGCCCGGTTGGTCCTCATCATGACCCATGCCGGTACCCGGCGGTTCTGGTTCAGTTTCTTCATCAATCGCGCCTTCATGGCGGAGTGCTTGTTGCGTGCCATATTACATCCTCTCAATATTGATTTCCCTCTTCTGAGGGGAGACCTTCCTGAGTATCTGTTTCAGGGTCGGTTCGTCTATCTGCTGGTTTATCTGACCCCTCTGGGCCAGCATTATGAGCTGCTCTTCGACGGAGCGAGCGATGTCCGGGTAGGCCATCCGGACGTTTGCCAATCTATCCCTGGCCTCGGGAGTGAGCAGCTGGCGCAATATGGCCTGCCTCTGGGCCTCCATTGCCTGTTCCTGCTGCTGCATCGCGGCCTGCTGCTCTCCCTGGCGCTGCATATCGGCCATCTTGCGCCGGCGCAGTTCAGCAAGCTCAGCATCTTCCACGACAGTTCACCTCTTTATTTAGATCCGCTGACTTCATTAGCGGCGTTGTCTAAAAGGGCCTGGCCCTTCGGGGTGATGATGCGGCCGTTGTTCTTGTTCTTAGCTACAAGCCCAGCGGACTCAAGCTGCATCAGTGACTTTCTGATTATGGAGCGGCTGCCTTTCGCTGCCTTGTTAGGCCTGGAGCCGCGGTCGACGAAACCACCGTACTCGGCGGCGAGCTTAGAGGTGCCGATCGGCCCCTTTATGTAGACCTTCCTCAAGATAGAGGCGGACCTAGTATACCACCAGTCTGCTTGCATTGGCGCCTTCTCCGTGTGAACGCCAGTCTTGGCGAAATCGGCCCACTCGGGAGGGTTCACAGACCCAGAGTCTTTCAACTTCTGGGACACATTTTCGATCAGCTTATCGGAGGGCACATCGTATACCGTAACCATCTTAACAACCTCAATGAATTTTAGATATTGACTAGACCAAAGGGTATGTTCGGCCACTAATATGGTACCCATATAAAAGGATTTTTGTATTGGCCGACCCCCCTGGGCCGTATTCCCAGGAGGTCGAGGCGTCCTATATAGGCACCTTACCTGCATTGACCCATGCCGTAGGTCGTAGATATCTTTTCCTGGCATATGAATTGAAATATGGGACATACCTTAATCGATGGCGTGAAGACCATAGTGGCGATCACCGGCGCCTCAGGCACTATTTATGGCATAAGGCTCCTGGAAGAGCTCGAGGGGGATAAGTACCTCATAATCACCGAAACGGCCAAGAGGATCCTGGAGGCGGAGACGGACTACAAGCTCGCCGACGTCGAGAGCATGGCCGACAAGGTCTATCATGAGGACGAACTCTTCGCCCCGGTCGCCTCGGGCAGCCATCGCTTCGACGCTATGGTCATATGTCCCTGTTCCGAATCCACTCTGGCAAAGGTATCACATGGTCTGGCCGATAACTTGGTGACCAGGGCGGCGGCCGTGTGCCTGAAAGAGGGACGTAAGCTGATCATCGTCCCGAGGGAGACCCCGCAGAGCACCGTCATGCTCAGGAACTCATTGCAGCTGGCGCAGGACGGAGCAGTAATAATGCCGGCAAGCCCGGGCTTTTATCCTAGACCACAGAGCATCGATGACATCGTGGACTTCATGGTCGGAAAGATATTGGACCAGCTGGGGCAGCCACATGAGCTGTTCCGTCGCTGGGGCGATTGATCACTCCACCACTATCGCTGGACGTCCGGGCATTGCCTGACGCGCCTTGTTCTGAGGGTCCACTATGCCGGGCTCCCCGGCCATGTAAACCTCGACAGCGCATTCGTACTCGTGAGAGAGGAACTCCTGGCATAGCTTGAGGAACTTCAGCTCATCAAAGCGCTGACCCATCCTGACCAGCTCGTTGGCGGAGCGCTTCATGAGGTCCTCGGCGATCTTCCTGGCGAAATCGGACGCCTCCTTCCCATGCGCGCGGACGTTCTCGTTGGCCATCGCCGCTTTCGTGAGCGTCGGTACCTTGAGCTCCCCCTTGGATGAAAGCTCCAATGCCATCTCCAGCACCTCATGCTTCCAAGATGCCGATGTGAAGAACTTCAGGCGTGTCGGTCTTATGCCAGTGACCTTCAGTATCTCGTTGGCATCGTCCATCAAGGCGTGTAGATAGTCCTCGGCCCTCTCCTTCGAAGCGTCAAGCTCGATAGGGAGAGTCTGCGGGAACGGTGCGACCGATACCATGCCGGTATGTCCGGACGTCTCCCACAGCTCCTCGGCGGTGTGCGGCGTTATCGGCATCATCAATGGGATGAGTATGTCCATCACTCTCCTTATGGTAGGAGCGTGGCAGCCCCCGCGCCTCTGGTACCAGCGCAGGTCATTGAACGCCTCGAAATAGACCTCGTTGGCCATCGACCTCAGGTCCAGCGATCTCATCATTTCCTTGACGCGCAGCGCGCGGTTTGCCATGCGGGAGACGAGCCACCCATCGACCTCGCTCGGTGCTCCGTCCATCGCCATGAGGTCCAGCAGGATGCGTTCCATGCGCTCCATCCTGGCCGTGTAGCTTTCCATGGCCTCGTTGTCCCATTCCACATCGGCGAACGGCGATGCTATGTGGGCGTAATAGAGGCGCAGGGCGTCAACTCCATACTGCTCTGCCGCCCCTGGTATGGGCTGGGCGCCACCCTTGGACTTGGATATCTTTCCGCCCTTGCCGATGACCCACCAGTTCACGAATATGCCCCGCGGCCACATCTCCTTGGGCAGTATGGCCACGTGGTTCATCAGGAAGGCCGGGAAGTGCACGGTCATGTGCTCCTTCCCACCCAAGTTGAGGTCCAGCGGATACCAGTATAGCACCTCGTCCCTCATCTTCCTCAGCAGCACCTCGGGAACGCCGGTGGAAGAGCTGACCTCAGAAAGATCACCCTTGCCCAGCAGCAACAGGTCGAAGAACTCCTCGGTCATCTGCTCGGGGGTGACCAGCTTATCGTTGGCGTACTTTGATATGGTATAGTAAAGAGGGTACAGGGTGGAATCGGATATGGCCTCGATGATCCACTTATCATCGAAGGGGAATCGCGTCCCGATCCAGTTGCCCTGGCGCACGCAGGCCCGCTCCCGGAACCAGTCCAGTACCCCGTGGATGTTCTGGTAGTATTCAGCGGGGAAGATGTCCATATGCTTAGCCTGCTCCTTGGAGGCGATGGTCGTCTCCAGGTTGGCGTAGTCTATGAACCACTGGTCGTTCACCTTCTTTATGACGACCGGCTCACCGCAACGGCATATGACCGTCTCGGAGAGGTCGTACATCGCCGCGGCCTCACCAGTGGCCAGCATGGCCTGCTTCATCTTTTCCTTGGCGTCCATGACGGAAAGCCCGGCGTACTCACCGGAGGTCCCGTTCATGCGGCCGGTGTGGAAACCGTCCTTGTAGACCAGCTTCTTGGCCTCTTCCAGCTTTGGGTCGCCGGGGGCCAGGATGCCCATCCTCTCCGTGACCTCGACCGCGGGAAGTGAGGACCAGCCCTTCATCTCGATGATGGCTATGGGCTTGATGGCCTTTACCTCTTCGATGTTCAGTTCGAACTTGCGCAGCGTCGCTTCGTCGTTCTGCAGCGCCCGCAGAGATATCCAGTCGTCAGGGGAGTCGGAAGGTACGGAGGTCACCAGACCAGTGCCGACGTTGGGATCGCAGAAATCTGCCGGTAATGTTAGTATCTCCCTGTGGACCATCGGCGCTATGCACTTGAGGCCTATCAGGTCCTTGCCATTCACCGCCACCATCCTCTCCATCCCGTCCATCTGGTAGGTGAGCTTGGTGTAAGCTGACTCGCTGACAACCCATACCTCATTGCCGACCTTCGCCTTGACATAGTCGGCCTCGGGATTCACCCAGAAGTTGGTCTGCCCGAAGACCGTTTCCGGGCGCAGGGTGGCCGCCACCAGGTACATATCGCCACATTTGAACTTGAGAAGGGTGTATTCGACGGTCTCGGCGCACCCTCCGCACTGGATGTCGGTCTCGGAAGCGTCAATGGCAACCGGGCCATGGGCTATGCACGCCGGGGCATAGTAGGGTTTCTGGATCAGCAGTCCCTTCTGCATGAGCTTACGGAACTGCCATTCAATGAACTTCTGATAATCGGGATTTACCGTGGAGGTGAACCTCCTCCAATCACACAGGAAGCCGAAGCGCTTCCAGTATTGGTTCACATATACGTCGTTGAAGAACTCGACGACCTTCACCGGGTCGGTGAGCTTCTCCAGCATATCCACCGGGCAGGTGTTGCCGCAGAGATAATCGATGGTCCTCTGGTCCTTGCGGGCGATACGCGCGGCCAGGCTTATGGCGCCATTGCCGGTGGCATGGGTGCCGACCGGGAACATGACGTTGTATCCTTCCAGCCTTTTATAGCGAGCGATCGAGTCCACGTAAGTGAAACCGCGCATGTGGCCGATATGCAAATATCCAGTGACACCCGGATAGGCGAAAATGATCATGAACTTCGGGCGTCCGTCTATTTCCGCCTCGTTGATCCTCGCTGAGTACCAGCGCCCGCGCCATTTCTCCTCGATCTCGCTGGACCTGATGGACATCGATCACACCTTGACTTTTTGCCTGATTATGTAGAGATTAGTTAAGCTTATTGACCAACGGGCCCGATGGGCGCATTGACCTGCTGGCATGCGAGGGAAGGTCAGAACCGGCCCTTTGCCCCTCCGCCCCCGGACCTTCCGCCGCCGAACCCGCCGCGACCCCCACCACCAATGACCGCGAGGAGCAGGAGCAGTATCTGCCCTTTGGTACCGATTATCAGGCCGACGACCACGATCAAGATGACCCAATGCCACCATTCGAGCGGGATGCCTTCAATTGGATACGCGGGATCGCCCTCCTCCGCCCCTTCGTAGTCATCGATGATCTTCGTGCCCAGGTAGTAGGTCATGTCGATCATGGCCCCACCATAATCGCCGGCCTGCAGCATCGGGGTCACGTTGTTGCGGCCCACATCACTGATATAAGCGGTGGTCAGCACGTAGGTCAGCCCATAACCGACCTCGACCTTCCATTCCCTGGTGCTTAGGACCAGGACGATCAGGACACCGTTGTCCTTTCCTTCCTTTCCAAGTTCGTTCTTTTGAAAGGTACGCAAGGCAAAATCATTGATGTCCCTGTCCCCTGTATCGTTGACGATCAGCACGGCCATCTCGCATGAGGTCTGCTCGTCCACGTAGTAGCAGTTCTCCGCGATCGTGTTATACTCGTATTCGAGCAGGACGTATTGCTCATCCGTGACGTAATAGGTGAGCTCCGGGATCCCT
>JAJRAK010000044.1 GCA_028682895.1 Methanomassiliicoccales archaeon | reverse complement strand
GGCCATCTCGCATGAGGTCTGCTCGTCCACGTAGTAGCAGTTCTCCGCGATCGTGTTATACTCGTATTCGAGCAGGACGTATTGCTCATCCGTGACGTAATAGGTGAGCTCCGGGATCCCTTCATAACGAGTATCGGCCTTGGGGAAGATGGTAGGGATGATCAGCATCACCACTATCAGGATGACGACGACGACCCCGACTAGGCCGAAGATGGCCTTTACGGCGAGTTCCAGCTTCCTATCCATGCGCATACCGGGTGTGGAGCGTCAGACCGAAGTTCAGGCAATGCTCGCAGTGTTCCTCTCATAGTAACGAGCTTCATCGAACCCGAAAGATCCAGAGAAGAGCACGTTAGGGAAGCTGCGTATGGCGGAATTGTAGTCCTTCACAGCATCATTGTAGAACTTGCGTTCCGAAGCTATCTGATTGGTCGTCGATTCGAACTGGTCCATGAATGTGAGAACGACGGCTGGCGCCAATTGAAGGGTGGGATATGCCTCGTTGACGGCATCTACGAAGGCCGCGAAAGATGTATCCAGCTGTATGGACGCGTTCATTTTCTCCTCTGTGTTACCAGATAGCGCTTGCCATTTGTTCCTGGCCTCGGTGACGTTGACCATCAGGTTGTATTCGAACTCCATCGATGTGTTCATGACATCGTACATCGTGGGGATGAGATCGATCTTCCTCTGATATGCGACCTCGATGTCGCTCCAGTGGCTCTGGACGTTCTGGTCCTTTGAGACCATCCCGTTGTATGACAGAATGACCATCATCACCACTATCAAGACCGCGACAGCGGCGATTATCCCTACGATCAGTCGTTTGCTTGGACGGAACTCGGCCATGCAGCGGCAATAGCGACCGCTAGATAATGAAACTTTTTATAGCGGTGACCATCGATCCTACAGTCCAGGTGCGAAACCGTTCTGCCCCCGGACGTACGGCATGTAGACCAATCTCGTGTCCTGGACGTTCAACGAATAATCGAGGTACTGCAATGTGCCGGGCTTCTCGGCCTCCATGGTCACGATGACGAAGTCGGCCATCTGCGTGGCCTCCTCCCTGGTGACGACGGTGGGCGTCCTCTCGATGTTGTTGAAATCGTTGCGCAGGGAGTACATCGGCTGCGCCTCAGTAAGTCCGATGGCCCAGTGCTTGAACTCAGAGACGTTGGTCTCCCAGGCCGGGATGTAGATGAACACGTTGCCGCTGTTCGACCCGCCGCCTAGGAACTTGCCCAGTTTGTAGATCGCTCCACCGGCGGACTTGGACTGGTTGATGTTGAAGTTCGTGAACAGGCGCCAGAACGGCATGTAGACGCGGTCCTGCTGCGCGCCAGGGTTGAACTCGGCGATGTCGAAGTCGATCACGTTCACCCCGCCGTCCCTGACATGCATGGTACGGCAATGCGAACAATAGAACGCCAGGTCCTTCACCTTGGAATTGATGGGCTGCTGGCAACGCGGGCATTTGATCTGTACGACCTTCATATGCGCAATCCCCCCAGCTCGATGCCTATGTCCTTGAGCGGGTTCTTCATCTTCTTGTCCTCGAAGTCGCCTTCGATTATCTCCGAACCATGGCGGAAGAACATGTATGTGACCCCCAGGATGACCAGGCCGACGATCACGCCTCCGAACATTATCGTTCCATCATCGGACCCTGCGCCGACGATCAGCCCAGCGGCAGCGATCAGCCCGCCCAGGGAGGTGCCTCCGGTGACGGCCAGGCTCTGATACAGCGGATCGCCCGGTGCACGCCCGGAAAGGACGTTACCGGTGACCCCGTCCACGGTGGCCATGTACATCCTCTCCCCGTAGGAATAGCGGACGACCCAGACAGGATAGTATATCTGACTGATGCTTTTCGGTATTATCGTCACCTTCTCGAAGGTCACATGCGGCACGCCGGCATCACGGCGCGCGTCCTGCAACGCCTTTTCCTTCGATCCATTGACCGAATCGTCCTTGCTTGTCGTGCTCTCGAAGGTCGGTATGCTCTCGAAATCAGCAAAGGACGCCTCGCCCCCGATGTTCCTCAGGCGCTTGATGCCCAGGTCGCCAGGGTCGCAGGCGATGTTGGTATAATTGTAATCGTTGAGCACCATCTCCTCCTTGGGGATGCGCTCGGTGTGCGAATGGCCGTCACGGTCCTGATAGGTCCGTTCCTCATATCCGCATATCCATCCGGCTACGCGGGTCACCGTGCTCCAGAAGGGCAGGTATATGGGATAACATTCGAGAAGGCGCCCCTTCTTCCTCAGGTCCCGGGCCTTGAGCCCTTTCCTCCACCATTGCTCGGTTGCCCTGAGCACGCCGTCGCGGTCCTGCATGTTCTTGTACGCTACGGTGAGGACGCCCGCGTCCCCCTCGGCCCAGAGGGTGGAACCGCAGTATTGACAATTGAGAACGTGCTCGCCCTCGTTTACCTTTATGGCACCCCCGCAGGCGGGACAGTTTAGACCTACGCTCAGCGACATGATCACATCCTCCTGGCCACATAGTTAGCGGCGATGAACACGGCAGCGATGGTCGCGGCCATGAGAACACCGGCCACGACCGGTGATCCTATGGCCAATAATCCCTCGACCAAGAATGCCACGAACCCTATTCCGGCCACGGCCATGTATGCCCCTGAGCTGCGCCCGGGGAACTCACCGGAGAACACCTCTCCCGATGTGGCACTGACGACCACCACGTACGCTTTCTGCTCGAACACATAATCTATTTTCCAGATAGGGAAATAGACCAGCGCCTGCTCCTTGGCCGTTCCAGGAAGCTTGGACAGGTATGGGGCCATCTCTATGTCCGGCTTGATCATCTCAGCGCCGGCGGTGTCGAACTTGTCATCGAACACCTTCAGGTCCCCTCCCGGGACCTTCAGGCTGTGCAGCCCGGGCAGCGTCGTCGATCCTGCCGGTTCCACGAACACCTGTTCGGCCCCATTAACATCACGCTTGAACAGATAGACCGGGAAGTACTGTTTCTTTACGGAAGAGATTTGGGCCAGCTTGTCCAGATCCTTGGCCCGCGTCGAACCGCCCGCCCAGCGTCTGAAGACGCCAACGACATCGTTCTCGTTCATGGCGAACGGCAGCGCATAATAGAACCCGGCACCGGAGCGATCGATGAATATCTGCGATGAGCAGTATGAGCACTTGACGAACTTGTCGCCAGTGTCGAACTCCACCGATGCCCCGCACTTGGTACATTTCAAGCTGGCCATTTGATCACCCTCACATCCCAGTTCCGCAGTCGGGGCAGAACTTGGCGTTCAGAGGCGATTCCTTGCCGCACTTCGGGCATTTTTTACTGCCCTGCATCTGTTGGCCGCACTCGGGGCAGAACTTGACGTTGGCCGGCACCTCGTTTGAGCATTTAGGGCACTTGACCTTGTCCGCCTGCATCTTGTTGCCGCAGTTGTGGCAGAACTTAGAGCCTTCCGGGTTGGGCGTGTTGCACTTGGGGCAATTGACCGTAGGGGCCGCTGCGGCCGCCGGAGCAGCTTGGGCCGCCCCTGGAGCTGCCTGAGAGGACCCTCCGCGCATGGCGTCCACCATCATATACCCAGCCCCGAAACCGGCTCCGACGCCGACGCCAGCTCCAGCGGCACCTCCTGATGTGTTGGTGGCGGCCTCGCGCATCGCCTGTCCCGCCTGGTAGGTGGCGTAGTTGGTGTTGAGGATCTGCATGGAAGCCCTGGTGTCAACGGCCTTCTGCACCTCTTCCGGCATAGATATGTACATGCCTGACACCTTGTCGATGAGCACACCGTAAAGGTCGAAGTGGTCCTTGGCCTTGGCCAGCACGAACTGCTCGATGTTCATCAGGTTGCTTGCCAGGTCCGCCACTCCCATGCCCTTGTTCTTCATCTCGCCGATGGCGTTGTAGATCAGCATCACCATCTGCTCCTTTATGCGCTCCTCGACCTGGGCGGAGGAAGCGTAGTTCAGCGTTCCCACGAACTGATTGACGAAGTTCTCCGGAGCGGCCACCTTGTAACGGAACTCACCGAACACGCGCAGGTTGACCATCCCGAACTCGGCATCACGGAACTGGTATGGCTGTTTGCTACCGTACTTACCGTCGAACACCTTCTTCTGGAGGTAGACCACCTCGGCCTGCTGTTTGACGCCCGATAAGGCCTCTATGACCTTGCCGATGATGGG
>JAJRAK010000043.1 GCA_028682895.1 Methanomassiliicoccales archaeon | reverse complement strand
TTCAGCCTGGGAGTTCAGGACGAGGCGATCACCATGTTCCTGTTCGTCCTGCCCCTGATACTTCTGTACCTAGGTCGGGCCGGATCCTCCGGGTTCGTCTCGTTGCTCGGCGTGCTCACGAAGATGTTCAACGTGGTGCTCCTGCCATGGATGTTCCTTCATGCAAAGATGAAGGACCGTCTCCTGATGCTGCTCACGTTCCTAGGCGTGGTGCTCCTCATCGCGGTCCCGTTCGTCCTGCTGTACCCGGATTCGATACCGTCCTTCAGCTACTATTTCCTGGGCGAGTCCGGCGCTTCCACCGGCGGTTCGTCCATAAGCCCGTGGCATTACCTGAACAAGCTCGGCCTCGGATTGCCTGGATGGGTCGGTGTTGGTCTGACCTTGACCGGCATCGGCGGGGCGTCCCTGTTCGCCTACTGGAAGAAGATGACGCTTTGGCAGGGCGCGGCGTTGGTGACGATGGCCTTCTTCCTCTGCTACCCGAAGATACTGCTGGTCTACTTCATGATGCCCGCGGTGCTTCTGATGATGTGGGGGCTGGAGGACAACAAGGTGCTGGTGCGCATCACGGTGATGCTCATTCCCCTTTTTGCCTCGGTGGCCTTGACAGGCAACGGAAAGAACCCTTTCGAGGATGAGGCATGGGTATGGCTGATCGGGATGGTCCTGAGCCTGATAGGTTGGGGCCTGATGGTACATACCTGGTGGACGGTGAAGGACCGTCGTGTGTTCTTCGAGAGGGGATGAGGACCGTTGAGGCACGCCGTCACTGACGTTCTTTAGCGGTGACCTGCAGTCCGACTATGCCTACGATGATCAGCGCGACGAAGCCTAGGCGCAACGGGTCGGACGATTCATCGAACAGTAGTATTCCGGCGATGAGCGCGCCGATGGCGCCGATGCCCACCCAAACGGAGTAGGCGGTCCCCATGGCCAACTTGCCCTTCAAGGCCAAGGCGAGGAAGTACATGCTGAAGGTCAGGAAGATGAACGTGGCCGTGACCCAAGGTATGTCGGTGAAGCCTTCGGACAGCTTCATGGAGACGACCCACAACGGCTCGAAGCATCCGGCCAAGGCCAGGAACGCCCAGGCCTTCCTCTCGCTGACGCCCTTATCGACCGATCGCTCGGACATCTCACACCCCCGAGGTCATCTGCACGCCGGCGATGCCGATCACGATCAATGTGATGAACAGTATCCTGACCCAGGTGGTCCTTTCCTTGAAAAGGAGTATGCCGGCCACGAGCGTACCTACCGCGCCGATACCGGTCCAGATGGCGTAAGCGGTCCCGACCGGTATGTCCATGTCGATCGCCATGGCCAGAAAGTACATGCTGGTGCAGATGAAGACGAGCGTTGCTACGGTCCAGCCGGCCCTCTTGAACCCTTCCGAGAACTTCATGCCGATGACCCAGCATGGCTCCATGATGCCTGCGATGATGAGGTAGGCCCATGCGAGGTATAGCACGGCGCTCCGGAGGAGGCGGGCGGTTAAATGCTTTGTCCTGACAATCTGATACGAGCAAATAAATAAAGTCAGATTTTTATGGAGCGGTGTTCACAGGTCGATCCTATGTACAAATACGATTACAAGATAGACAATGCCGGGAACGTCGACAGCGGGACCATCGAGTGCGATAACAACGAGGACTCGAAGAGGGCGGTCATGAAGAGGCTCAAAGAGCTGGGCGTCCCCCCGGGCAAGTACGTCTTCGTCGACATCCTAAGGGTGGACGACAACAAGGAGATCGTGACGGAAGAGCTTTGGAAGGCGTGACCAGAGCATCAATGGATACTCTCGGTGAAGTGCCCATACGAGAAGGTTGAAAAAACTCGATAAGTATGAATGGGCGACGCTGATCGTAGCCTTCGTCGTCATGATGGCGGCGCTGATTTACGTGCCGACCAACGGCTACGACTTCGATTATGAAGAGCCGTCGAGCATTAGTACGAGGACGGTCCAGCAGTATGCTGGCAAGGTAGTTCGTTTTTTGATATCCAGCCCGCCCGGTATTAATATCCTGTAGGTGGGTAGTTCAATGTCCAAGATGTTAGTCCTATGTCTCTGCACACCGATCGATGATGATATCGAGCGGAGCGGCCGGGGCGCCCATCATCCTGCGCTATTTCGCGAGGGGGTAGAGGAATGGACAGACCGCTGATCGCCCTCCTGGCCGGATGCATCGTCATCCTCATCATCGGCGGATATTTCGGCCATGCCGAGATGGAAGAGCA
This sequence comes from Methanomassiliicoccales archaeon, assembly GCA_028682895.1. Classification (GTDB taxonomy): domain Archaea; phylum Thermoplasmatota; class Thermoplasmata; order Methanomassiliicoccales; family UBA472; genus UBA472. Next base: position 11,416 of record JAJRAK010000043.1, on the reverse strand, counting down.
GGATGATGGCATGCGCGGGTACCTGCTCATCAACAGCAAGGTGGCCGCGACCGCCATCGACATTGATGATATCAGGGCGTTGAACGGGACATCGGACGACCTGAACCGGTCCGAGTATCAGGATGTCAGATCGATACTTGAGAAGCAGCGGGCCGCGGTCCCCATCGCCCGTTTCGTCTACCTGCTGGGCCAGCATCCTAATGGCAGTTATTTCTTCTATGTGGATGCAGAGCCGAGCAACTCATCGGACTATTCCCCGCCTGGACAGCTCTATGAGACGCCGTCCGTGTGGATAGATGAGGCGTTCCAGGGCATGGCTGTCACCGGCGGACCGGTCACCGACGAATGGGGCAAGTGGATGAGCTGCCTGGTTCCCATCATCGATGAGGACACCGGGGAGGTCGTGGCCGTTATGGGCATGGACGTGGACGTCGATGAATGGGAGCATCAGAAGATCGAGGCTGGGATCCCGTCAATAGTGATCTCGGCCACCGCCATCGCTATGATGGCCGTGTTCTATGTCCTGCACAAGAGGAAGAGGGACGAGAACAAGAAGCTCTTCGAGGCCAAGGAGGAGCTGCGCGAGTCCTCGGAGAAGTACCGCACCCTGATAGAGAACAGCCATGACACCATCTTCATAATCCAGGATTGGAAGGTCGTCTTCGTCAGTCCATCGATCGAGAGGACCCTCGGCATCTCGCAGCAGGAGATGCAGGACAGGCCCGTGTCCGAGTTCATCCCCCAAGAGGACATGATACGTATCCAGGATAGCGTCCGGACGTTGGATGATAACGCGGGCAGTATCGAGATAGGGCGCGTACATGTGCATCATAAGGACGACCCGAGGGAGGCCATCGTCCTGCTCACCGTGTCCAAGATCGACTATCACGGGAAGAGGGCATACATGGGCACGATGCACGATACCACCGCAAGGGAGAACGCCGAGACCGCGCTGTCCGAGGCGAACCGCAAGCTGCAGCTCATGACCGGCATCACCCGGCACGACATACTCAATCAGCTCACCATCATGAGAGGACGGTTGGAGCTGGCCAAGAGGGCCAAGGACCCCGCCTCCGCAAAGGACTGGGAGGACAAGGCCATGCAGTCGGCGGACAACATAGAGAGCATGATCGCCTTCACCAAGGACTATCAGGACATCGGCATGAACGCCCCTGTCTGGCATGAGCTATCGGACGTGGTGCGCAAGGCGGCCAACGGCATGACCGAGATGAAGGTCGTGGACCTTCTGCCCAAGTCAGAGGTCCTGGCCGACCCGCTGTTCGTGAAGGTGTTCCACAACCTCATCGACAACGCCATGAGGCATGGGAAGGCCGCGAAGGTGGAGTTCTCCGCGACCGTCGAGGACGGGGCATTGCTGATCATGGTCGAGGACGATGGCGTCGGAATAGAGGAGAAGGACCGGGCGCGCATGTTCGACAGAGGGTACGGCAAGCATACCGGTATGGGGCTGTTCTTCTCGCGCGAGGTGCTGCAGATGACCGGCATCACCATAAACGACAGTTCTGGACCGGGAAAGGGTGCCAGGTTCGTATTGAAAGTACCAGAGGAGAAGTGGCGGAAGTTTGAGTAAGGACCTTTATCGCTCAAGTGCACACCTATTTTTCCATCTGTGACTGCCGATTAAGGGTAGCAAAAATAAATAATACGTGCTACTGCATCCCCATCGAGCTGTGGTGGTATGTTCTGTCTCTGACCGATGATATGCTAGCTTTGACCAAAGGTCATCGGTCGTTATTTGCCGTCGCGATCGCGTTCCTGGCCCTCGCTTCGGCAATGACCGCGATCCCTTTCCTTTTCATATATCGCGCCATCGAGACCATAATGAGCGGCACCGCGAACCTGACGGACTTCTCGATCCTGATCGCCTTAATATTGATCACTTACTTTGTTTCCTATGTCTTCCTCTTCCTTGGATATTATTTGACACATGTCATGGCGTTCCGTATAATCCATGAAGTTCGAATGGAGCTAGCGGAAAGGATGACACGCCTTCCGATCGGGACACTCGAGGGTCTGGGATTCGGCCAGCTAGAGAACTCATTGAATTCGAACATGGAACGTCTTGAGTTGTTCTTGGCACATCATTTCCCGGAGATGGTGTCCATATTCATCGTCCCCATCGCGATGGGACTGTTCATGTTCATTCTGGACTGGAAGATGGCAGTAACTGTTATCGCGCCCATCATGGTCGGCATTTGCGTGATACTGTACTTTAGGAAGGATTGGGGTCGGACCATATCCACAGTGCTGCAGATGCGCTCTAGGTTAAGCTCGACGATACTGGAGCTAATCCAGGGTATCAAGGTGTTCCGAATGTTCCGTGTGGACTTGAAACGATCGCGCTTCCAATGCGCCCTTTCAGAGTTCAAGGAGAAATACCTCTATTGGTACGAGAGGACCACGCCCCCACTTGACATCTATCATGCCTTGGTGACATCCACGTTGGTCTTCGTCATCCCGGTTGGAGGTTGGTTGTATACAAATGGGGAGCTGGCCATAGAGACATTTATCTTCTTCATAATAATGAGCGTGCTGTTCGGCAAGTTAATGCTGCGAATTTATCACATATACTCATTCTACAACGAAGAGTTCGTCTGCATGGAACGCATCAACTTGATCCGTGCATCCTCCGTCTTGCCAGAGAGGGATGGGGGACTTCGCCCCAAAGACGGTTCCATCGAAATGAGAAGTGTTCATTTCTCTTATGGAGAGGAGGAGGTCATCCGGGGCCTGGACCTTAAGGTCGATTCGGGTAAGAAGCTCGCTATCGTCGGTCCATCCGGCGCCGGGAAAACGACCATCACTAGGCTCATAACACGGGCATACGACGTCCAAAGCGGCCAGGTGCTCGTCGGGGGCGTGGATGTACGAGAGATACCGTTCGACGAGCTGATGAGACATATCTCTGTGGTCTTCCAGGATATCTTCCTGTTCAATGACACGGTCATGGAGAACATCCGCATCGGACGACCTGCGGCGAGCGATGAAGAAGTTGTTGAGGCGGCGAGGAAGGCCAGGTGCGATGAGTTCATCAGAGGGCTTGAGCACGGATATGAGACCAAGGTGGGCGATCGTGGGATGCGTCTCAGCGGTGGGGAGAAGCAGCGTATATCGATAGCCCGTTCGATCTTGAAGGATGCCCCGATCCTGATACTGGACGAGGCCACCGTTTTCATTGATCCAGAGAACGAAGGCTTTGTCCAGGAGGCATTGGCAGAACTGACCGAGAACCGGACCGTGATAATGATCGCGCACCGCCTCAGTACGATAACTGACGTCGATGACATCGTCTACATCGATGAAGGTAAGGTCGCGGAAGAGGGCAGGTTCGAGGACCTGGTCCAGGCCGGAAGCAAGTTCTCGTTCATGTGGAAACGGTTCGAATGCACCCTTAATTGGCAGATAAGGGCGTGATCACATGTTGAAAGAAGTACTGGAGCTCGCAGGTGATAGAAGATCTGAGATGAGAAACGAGATGATCTATATCGCTTGGGGCGGTAGCTTGGTCATAGGACCGATGGTCGTACTGTATCTCCTCATATCATCCTTGTTATCGCCCGATACTGATTATGATTATCTTCTCCTCTTAAGCGGCATCCTGGCAATTTTCTATGTTCTGACCGCGGCCTTGGGTCATATATTCTATGTACGCTCATTGAGATTGGCCCAGACCATTTCATATGAGATGAGGATGGGACTGGCCGAGAAGCTGCTGAGATTGCCTATGAGCTATTTTTCGGATAAGAGGTCTGGAGAGATCTTCACGACCTTGGACGATTATTGTACCTTATTCTTCATAAAGATCATGAACTCCACGAGAATGATAAGGGAGGCCGTCACAGCGATGGTGATCTCTGCTTTCTTCCTCGCCCTAGATTGGAGGATGGCCCTCCTGGCGTTCATGACCTTTCCAGCAATCTATCTGACGTTCCGTCGTGTCGACCGGATCATGACCGATCTTACGCATGAAGGGGAGGAGGCCACCCGCACTTTCAATTCGACCGTGGTGGAGTTCATTCAGGGAATGCCGGTCATCAAGGTGTTCAACCTCGGGAAGGACCGCATGACCAGGTTCCGAAAGGCCGCCGAGGATTTCAGGGACCATCATGTGAAGATGATAGTGGACACCACTGGTCCTTCGCTGCAGTTCCTCTTGTTCCTTAGCCTGGATATCGTTATCGTCCTGCCTTTCGGATATTATCTTTATTCGATAGGAGAGGTCCAAAGCAATACGTTGATCTTCTTCATCGTGACCGTTCCCTTGCTCTCCGACGCCCTGTACCATTTCCTGTACGGGTACATCGAGAACCATGGTAAAATGGCCGAGGTTCTGAGAAAGGTCAGGGAACTGAGGGATTCGCCGGAACCTACGGCCCCGTCGGAGATGATTGATGTGAATGGTAACGACATCGTGTTCCAGGACGTATCGTTCTCATATGGTGACAAAGAGACACTGAGCCACATAGACCTGGTCATCCCGGCGGGAAAGGTCACTGCGCTCGTTGGGCCATCCGGAGCTGGCAAGACCACGCTCACCAGCCTGATAGCTCGATTCTGGGATGCGAGCTCGGGCGAAATTCGGATCGGTGGGATCAACATCAGAGAGATGAACATGGATACACTGATGTCCAAACTGTCGTTCGTGTTCCAGGACGTCATTGTCTTTGATGATACGGTCATGGAGAACATCCGCATCGGACGGCCTGGGGCGAGCGATGAAGAGGTGATCGAGGCTGCCCGCGCCGCTCGTTGCGAAGAGTTCGTGTCCACGATGATGCTGGGATACCAGACCATGCTGGGCGAGCGCGGGTCAAGACTGAGCGAGGGACAGAAACAGCGCCTATCGATCGCCCGCGCCATCCTGAAGAACGCACCGATACTGATCATGGACGAAGCAACTGTTTTCGTCGACCCGAACAACGAGTACGAGATCCAAGAGGCCATCAACGAACTGACCGAAGGCAAGACCGTCATCGTCATCGCCCATCGCCTATCGGTGATCGCAAAGGCGGACCAGATCGTCGTGATCCAACAAGGCCGGGTCGTTGAGAGAGGGACGCACGATGAGCTTATAGGAAATAATGGACAGTATGGTAAGTTTTGGGATATGCAGACCCGGACGAGGCAATGGCATATTTGAGAGCCGTTCAGCCGGAGCGGACCGTCAGGATTGCTGTACCAGCATACCATCCTTCATATACAGGATTCGGTCGCATACGGCCTTCGCCAGCGCTTCATCGTGCGTTATCCATAATATCCCGATGCTATCGTTCTGGACGATGCTTAGTATCCCTCTTGATATCTGTGCCTGCGTAGACAGGTCCAGCATCGAGGTGGGCTCATCCAATATCAGATAGTCTGGTTTTATGAAAAGTGAACGAACGATCGCCGCCCTTTGCAATTCACCGCCACTGACCTCGCTCGGGAACCGGTCCAATAAACATAGGGGGAAATCCATGGACTGGCACAGTTCGTCCTGTCGTTCAGATTGAACCTCTGCCGTCATGCCGGAAGCGGCCGCGGCCTCTGAAAAGGACCAGCGTATCGTATGTAACGGATCAAATGCGCTGATCGGGTCTTGGAAGACTATCTGGACCGACCTTCTGAATTGGGAAAGGGCCTTCCGACGATGTGATGACACGTCCATATTATCGAGCAATATCTTGCCGGACGTCTGGTTCAGCAAACGACATGCGATAAGAGCGGTGGTAGATTTGCCGCATCCGCTGTCCCCCATCATTCCTAGTACGCTACCTTTGTTGAGGTCGAGCGATACGTCCTTCACGGCATTGAATCGCCGTCCAGAGCTGAGAACGAACTCCTTGGACACATTCTCAAGCGTCAACATTCCAACACCTCACCTCTCTGCCCCGCATCATCCTAAGGTCCGGATGGAAAAGACATTTTTCAGATGCCTCGTTGCATCTGCTGTAGAACCTACATCCCCCACCTGGATCTGACCTTACCCTTCGGGGGATGGGGGTCATGCCTCGTTCTGGCATCGATCTGATGAGCCCTTTCGTATAAGGGTGAACGGAATCTTCGATGACGCTCTCTGAAGGTCCGATCTCTACCAGTTCACCACAATACATTATCGCGGTCCTTTCGCACCTTTTTGCGGACGTAAGATCATGCGTTATCATCATGAGGGCACCGTTTTCTGCTGTCGAGAGCAGAGCGGACAGAGCGATGTCCTTGGTCCTACGATCCAACCCCTTCGTGGGCTCGTCGGCTATGACCAATCGTGAACTGGTTGCCGTAGCGCAGGCGATCAGGGACCGTTCGAGCATCCCTCCTGACATCCTATGAGGATAGTTTTCGTATGTGTCTTTGACCGGCCGTAGACCCAGTCGATCCATCTCAGTGATGCTTCGTGACCTGGCATCAGCAGCGTCGATCTGTTCGACCTTTCGAATGAAATCACTGATCTGGACCCCCACTTTGCGCAGTGGATCGAAGGCGGTTCCGGGAGACTGAGGGACCAAACATATCCCCTTTCCCCGAATGTCCAGAAGTCTCCCATGGGCCATCTGATAGACGTCTTCCCCTTCGAAAAGGATCTTTCCCTCAACATCTGCGACATCGTCGAGGAGTCTAAGTACTGCGAACGCCAGGACGGATTTTCCGCTCCCTGATTCGCCAGCCAATGCCAGCGATTCCCCTTGGGCCAGATCGAGATCGACGCCGTTCAACGCCGATACTTTCGACCCGTTGGTCTGGAAGTTCACCCTCAGGTCTCTGACGCTTAATACGGACCCGTTCAAATCTGCCACCTTCTCCCCTCGTTCTTCCTCCCACCGACCATGAAGAACGCTGCCGCGGTCAATGTGATCATGATGCACGGGGGAAGGTACCACCACCAGAGATCGTTGGCGAAACCGCCGCATGAATATGCCAGGTTCACCATGCTCCCCCAAGTGATCGACAGTGGATCACCGAGGCCGAGAAAACTGAGGGATGCCTCGGCCAACATGGCCAGGGCAACACCCATTGTGAACTTGGCGATAATGACCTGTTTGCAGTTCGGTAGTATATGATGCCATATGATGTACGGACCACCGTATCCTAGTGCCAGTGCGGACCGTACGTAGCCCTGGTTCCTCACCTGGAGCGCCCTGGCGTGAACGACGCGAGCTGTTGGACACCACCATAAAAACCCTATTACCAGCACGATGTTCCATTCACTGGGCTCGAGATAGCTAGCCATGAGTATCATCAACGGGAGAGACGGTATGAGGAGGAACAGGTCGGTGACCCCCATCAGGGCATCCTCCCTCCAACCCCGGTAATATCCAGAGTAGACACCGACGCTGACCCCGATCGCCAACGAGACCAAAGCTGCCACGAACGCGATCTTGATGGTGTTCATTATACCATATATCAACCTGGACAGGTTGTCTTGGCCCAGATTATCCGTTCCAAACGGATGGGTGAACGATGGTGATTGAAATGGCGTGCCCGTCTGCAACGGGTCGTAGGGGGCAATCCAAGGTGCCAGCGAACCGATCGTTATTAGGAGCAGGAGGATGAACACTCCGGCCTTTTGATATGTTTCAAGCCCCCTCCAGGTCCGAACAATGTAAGCGCAAATTCCCTTCCAGGTCCTCAACGAATCTCCTCCGAGCATCTGGCCGAGTCCCTTATGCGCGGATCTGCCAGGCCATACAAGATATCGGCCACCAGATTGGATATCAGAACAGTGAACGTTAATACCAGGAAACAACCCTGGATCAGAGGATAGTCCCGGTACATGACCGCGTCATAGAGAAGCGTCCCCATTCCATTGAGGGAGAATATTATTTCGATTATTACCGCTCCTTCGACAAGGAGCCCGACGTTCAACGCCACCATGGCGATGAAGGGCGGAAGAACGTTGCGAAGGACATGCCTTTTGACGATGGTCTCCTCGTTGTATCCTTTTGATCTTGCTACTAGAATGAAGTCCTCGTCCGCTATCTGCATCACCGAGTTCCTCAGGACCAGATGTTTTCCTGAGATACCGATGATCGTAAGGACCGTTATCGGAAGGGCCAGATGATAGAGGGTATCGAAGAACGCCTTCAAACCAGACAGGCCACTTGAACTCTGATGGCCCAGCGGGAACCATTGGAGATGGAAGGCGAATGTGCTTAGAGCGATCATGGCCAGCATGAACGTCGGCATGCAATAGATGATGATCGAGGCAGGGGTCATCAGTCTGTCCAGGAACTTTCCGCGGTGCAGCCCGCACCATGAGCCTGTGAGCAACGAGACGGCCGAGCTTATGGCCAATGCTGGAAGGATGAGCAATAACGTATTGCACATGTTTTCTGATATCAGTTCGGAGACCTGTGATGATTTATCGATCGAATATCCGAGATCGAACTGGAAGAGTGCCCCGATGTAATCCAGGTATTGGTCCCATAACGAACTGTCCAGTCCGTACTTCAGCTCCAACTTCGCGATTAATGCTGGATCGGCTAAGGCCGCATCCTCACCGAGCACGTTGATCAAAGGATCACCAGGCATGACCCGTGGTATGAGGAAGTTCAGAGTGATCACGATGAGAATGATCACACAATACCGCAATATTTTCCTCAGGATGAAGGACCGTCCCGAAAGCATGTATCAGACCCCGGGGATGTTCCAGCAGAGGACGACCAGACCTCTCCTGCCATGCTTATGGAACACACCATCGGTGGTCCTTTCCATGATATAGTCCTCTATCACCCTATCCTTTCGAGGGCTCATTTCTGTAAAGATCCGGAAATATCTCTTATAGTTCTCCACAACCATCTGGGGGTCGAGTACCACATCCATGTCATGGAACATGTACTTCATCTCGGGATACCGCCCCTCGCCCATCAGTAGATTCAACGGATAGATGATGTCATAAGCGGTCGATGGGTTGTATGGTCCTACGATCTTCTCCCATAGCTCGTTCCTGTGACGCATATCATCACAACTTGCTCCAGTTATGTAGCAGCATGACCTTTTGCTCGCGGCCTCCATCCGGAGCAAACCGCCCCGGTCCCTTACTGCCGGGGACATTGCGGAGATCACAAGGTCGTATTGTCTTTCCTCGTTCGTAACGTCCCAATTTGCCAGTCGGGTGTTCACGTTCTTCAGGCCCTCTCGTTGAGCAGAGATCATCATGGAATTGAGCATGCCTTCGGACGAGTCAAGACCGATGACACGCCTTGCCACCATGGCGATCGGAATAGAGTATGTGCCGGGGCCACATCCGACATCCAGCACCTCATCCTGCCCCCTGAGCCATCCCTCTTGCGAGAGATGGTCGACGATGCTTCGATGGAATTCCCTCTCGGATGCTATCTCCTGCAGATACTGCTCTGCGCAATGGGACCAGTACTCGGTCCATTTTCCCTCGTTCTCTGCGGTCAGCCGGAGAGGTGACCTCTCATGTGCTTCGACCCACATATCGTTCCAGTTCATTTCATCACCTAAAAAGAGGGAAGGAAAGTGTTTACCCTGAGTCCGCAAGGTTGTAGAACGTCTCATATGACATTATGCCATACAACGCATCCACGCTGAACCCGGTGTAGTCGACGTTATGGGGCTGAATGATGCAACCCCAGTACAGGGCGATGACCGGAAGCTCGCTTGCATAATATTCCTGGATTTGAGCAGCGAGGTCCAGCATCTCGGTGCTCGTCGTCGCCGCCATCAGTTGGTCCACGAGGTTCGTGTAGTTCTCATCGGCGGTCCCGGTCCATCCGTACGACCTGTCGTCTATGTACGTTGATCCGTAGCCCGCATAGCTCATCATCCCCCAGGGGGTCGTTCCAGTGATGGCCATCTCGAACTCCTTGGTCTCGTCCATGATGGTCCCGAACGTTGTCCTGTCGATCACGGATACCTCGACGTTCAGACCGATCTTTCCCATGTACCCTTTCACTAGCTGTGCCAGTTGGGAGTATGTTGAAAGGTCCGTACGCGTCAACAGCTCGATGGTCAGCTCGCTCCCGTCCACGTTCTCCCGGTAACCATCATTATCAACGTCCAGGAATCCTGCTTCGTCTAAAATCTGAGCGGCCAGGGTCAAGTTCTGAGATAATGTTCGAGTATCGATGTATCCGTAGGTCCCTGTCGGGACGAATCCAGCGTTCGGAACAGAGCCGTATCCCGCCGCCATCAGGTTTAGGACCTCGTTGTAGTTGATGCAGTAGCTAACGGCCTCCCTGAAGCTCTGGTTGTTATATGGTGTGATCTCCTCGTTGAACCATAACACCATGGGCACACCGATATAATCAAAGGTCTCGACCTCGATGTCGTCGTAGTTTACAAGCCCGGCCACATAGTAATAACTGATGCCGCTAGCATAGATGTATGTGGCATCGATCTCACCGATCTTAAGCGCCATGACCATTGCGTCCTGGTTCTTGTACATCACATATGTGATCCGTCCAACGTTGGGAGCCCCATCACGATAGTTCTCATTGGCCACGAAGCTTACTTCACCGGAAGAGGAATCGAAATAATCGAATATGTAAGGGCCGCATCCAATGGTAGCGTTTTTATCATTATACGTAGCAGGGTCGGTCACGTTCTCGAAGATGTGCTGCGGGATGGCCCGGAGCACCAACAGAGTGGTCAGGAAATTACTGTCCACGATGTTGAGGGTAATCACGACTTGATTTCCGTTCTGGACGTCCACGTTCTCAACCATCGAATATGAGGTCGAGTATCCTGGAATGTGCTCTGACCTATATTCAAACGAGAACTCGACATCCTCAGCTGTGACCGGGTAGCCATCGCTCCATTCGGCATCGGACGTGATGTTGAAAACCCATACCTTGCTATCCAGAGTGTACCAGCTATCGGCCAGACATCCTTCGAAACTGCCTGTCGTGGAGTTCATTTTGATCAGGCTTTGGTGTGTCAATTGCCCCGCCATGACCCCGAAGTAATAATCAGCAATGTTGATGTTGGAAACAATGTTGGTCGTACCAACGATCAGTTCCTCCACCGCGCCCGTTCCGTCGTCGTTCTCATCTGCACCATCGTTCACGACATAAAATGCTGTGATAGATACCGATATCAGTAGAGCAGCGACGAGTATAGCTATGACCGCCATCAGATTGTTTTTTATGTTTCCGCCCCCCGTTTTTCCCGAGAACGTAATCTTAGTAATAAAAATTATGTATTCGTGTTACTCATTGATTTGAGCCTCGATGATTGAATAATTGGAGTCGGATCTATCTGAAAGCGCGATTACCCAGAATTGACCGATTTGCATCGATCTGGCCGTTTCGACCGAACGTTGGAATCGGATTCATCCTCAATCAATAGATGATGCAGGCGCATATCAATTGTTTAAAATCGTCCTGATCTTCGCGCTCAGGTCCAGGATGGTGTACGGCTTCTGCAGCACGTCCCTGAAACCGTAACGCCC
>JAJRAK010000042.1 GCA_028682895.1 Methanomassiliicoccales archaeon | reverse complement strand
TCGTGAGCACGCCGAGCAACGAGACGAACCCGGAGGATCCGGCCCGACCTAGGTACAGAAGTATCAGGGGCAGGACGAACAGGAACATGGTGATCGCCTCGTCCTGAACTCCCAGGCTGAATTCCAGCAGTCCCAGTGGATAAATTAGGTACAGCAGTCCGGCCATCATCGCCTTCCTCTCATCATGGGAGCGCAGCCCAAGGTACAGGACCAGCGCGGTCAAGACGGCGAAAAAGGCGAAGTATGCCTGGTAGCAGAAAGTGGAACCGCCCAGCACCTGCGGCACCACGAACATGTACATGATGAGCGGCGGCGATTCGGAATCGAAATCGACGTAAGGTATCATCCCGTCCAGTATGGAACAGGCGCGGAACTGGTAGAAGTTCAGGTCGCTCGGCTCGGAGAGGGATCCCCCGAAGCAAGGTCTGAGGACCAGATCGTCAAAGGCGATGCACGAACCGTAGAGGACGAGGCCGACGGCGATGATGGTCAGTATGCGTCTTCTGACGTCACCTTCCATCGACCAGTTGATGATGTTCCTCATCCTCAACCTGCTAAGTCCCTGCATCATCCCTTCGTTAGCCATCGCCCCACCTTCCTATGGCCGTTCCACGTCGAACGGATGACGCTTCATGATATTTGATTCTATACTCTGCCGCTTCCCAAGTGCCAGTCCTCCTCTAGCTCCAGCACCGTTCATACCACTTTCAACATGCTCCAGCCATCCCCTAAATACTACTCCCTCCATGTTCGGTGCATGGACCAGCAAACGTTCGGCATCACCACTGTATCATCCTACGGCACCACGGAACGTCATACCATCAGCGGTCCCGGGAAAGGCCACATCGTTGGCGACAGCCCCATGCACCGGCGTAAGAGGCCGGTCAGGAGATTGGACATCGCGGGCGGGCATCGCTGGAATTAAAAGCTCGCACGTCCATGGAAGTTCGTGACATCCTTCTGGCTTGGCGATACACCATTGTACATACACCGGCTTCACGGCGACGAGTCGTTCGTCGGTCCCGTGTTCGCTACCATCGACGAGGGCGATGAGCGCACGGTCATTTCTTCCACGAGAGGTACCGGCGCTGAAGGCCCGTTCTCACGCATAACCACCGGACCTTTCGACCTGACCCTCATAGGCATTTTGGCCAAGCTCTCATGCGCCCTGGCCAAGGCCGAGGTCCCCATATTCGTCATCTCCACCTACCGCTATGACCATATCCTCATCCCGAGGGAGCTTGAGGACAAGGCCGTGGACGCCCTGCAGTCGGCCGGGTTCAGCAGGAAGGCCTGACGCGACAGTTAATATCGCCACGAACGCCATCATGGTAACATCATGTTCCTGGAGAAGGTCAGGTCCGAAGGGTTGGCGCACATCTCCTATCTCGTGGGGTCCAACGGTCAGGCGGCCGTCATAGATCCCCGGCGGGACGTGGACGAATATCTGGACATTGCACGGAAAAAGGGCGCCAGGATCATGCTGGTACTGGAGACGCACCGCAACGAGGACCTGGTATCGGGGGCTTTGGAACTGGCCAATGCTACTGGCGCGGCCATCTATCACGGCGGGCAGCTGGATTTCGATTACGGTAACTCGCTGGAGGATGGTCAGGAATTCTCCATCGGCGATCTGCGCATAACGGCCATGCACACGCCAGGTCATACCGATGAAAGTCACTGCTTCCTTCTGGCCGACGGAAGGGGGCCGTTCCTGCTCTTCACCGGCGACACGCTATTCAGCGGCGAGGTGGGCCGCACCGACCTGCTGGGTCCGGAGCGACTAAGGGATATGACGGAAAAGCTTTACGATTCATTGCACGACAAGGTGCTTCCACTGGGCGAAGGGACCGTCATCATGCCGGCGCACGGCCCGGGCAGTCACTGCGGGCACGCCATCGGCGAACGGTCCCCGACCACCATCGGTCTTGAGGTCCGGGATAACAAGGCACTGTCCCTGCCGCGCATGGACTTCATCATGGCGAAGATGGCCGACCGCATGGAGAGGCCGCCTTACTTCAAGAGGATGGAGGCGCTCAACCTGCACGGGCCGATCATACTGGGCGCTATGCCGTCCCCGCCGGCCTTGGGCCCCGGGCAGGTCAAGGGGGCGCAGGAGGACGGTGCGCTGGTGCTCGATCTGAGGGAGCCGCAATGCTATGCCAACGGGCACATCCCCCGTTCGTTGAACGTCTGGCTTGATCGGTTGCCTGCGTACGGTGGGTACGCCATACCTTACGGAAGGCCGCTACTGCTGGTACTGGACCGCCAGGAGGACGTCGATACCGCCGTGCGCTACCTGGTCCGCATGGGTTACGAGGACATCTGCGGGTATCTTCGCGATGGCATGAACGCCTGGGCGATGAGCGGTAACGTTCTGTCCAGCTTCCCTGCCTATTCCGTGCATGACGTCCATGCGGCACAACTTTCTGGGAAAGGCATGATGCTGATCGACCTGCGCGACACCCCCGAGCTGGAGGCCGGTCTGATGCCCGGGTCGTCCCTGATACACCTGGGAAACATCATCGAGCGATCCTCCGAACTGCCGGCGGACAAGGAACTGGTCCTTTTCTGCCGGTCCGGCACCAGGGGGGCGATCGCCGCCAGCATGCTCAGGAACAGCGGCATGAAGAACGTGGCGATAATGCTGGGCGGATTCACCGCCTGGTCCAAGAACGGCTATCCGGTGGAGAAGTTCAGGAACGTATGAACTTCAGATATGCGATCCCTTCCAGCCGGTACACCTGGTCCAAGAGCACGTTTATATCGGCGGCATCGCCGCTGAGCACCATCATGTTCATGCATTTATGGTTGCCCAGGTGATTGTGGATATGGGTCTTTATCAGCGGATGATTGTCATGATAGATGTCGTGGATGGGCCCGGAGGCACAGGCGTCATTGACCATTATCAGCACACCGTCCACCTGTCCGATCATGGTGCGCCTCTCGCTGTTCTCGGCCACCAGGGTGCGCATGGCTGCGCGGATGGCCTCGGACCGTCCGGTGAACCCCAGGTCCTTCTGCAATGCTTCGAGGTCCTCGACGTTCTTCTCGGTCAGTGAAACGCTTATGATCGGCATCTGAAAGGGAATGTTATTAACTGCTATTTAAAGTTGTGATTATTCTTTATTAATAGGAAAGGACGTGGTCCGAACTATATCTTTATATGTACCAGATATTCACACATTATAACATATCATAGTATTTCCATCAGGATCAGGAAGAATAATGTTAATAATAAAAGTAGAAAATGTTATTAACTAGCTAGGTGTTCCGAGGTCTAGATATCATGAATCAGAAACAGCTAATCCTTGTCATTGTCTCCTTTTCGATCGCGTTGTTGTTGATCGCTGCCTCGATGTTCATGAGCGATACTTCGGACGACGATGATGACACCACGAAGGTCGTGGCGACGTTCTATCCATTGGCCTATATGGCCGATACCATCGGCGGGGAGCGGGTCACGGTGTCGTGCCTGATCCCCTACAACACCGAGATCCACTCCTTCTCGCCGACGGCCCAGAACATCATCGACGCCGACTCCGCAGATTTACTAATATACAACGGAGGACCGGGCGATTCATGGCTGGTCGATGACGTGATACCGGCGATCAATGTCGATGGCACTCTGGTCGTGAACACCACCGAGGGCGTCGAGTACATATGGGGCGAGCCGGAGGAGGGCGAGGGCGGTGAGGGTCTGGAGATCGATCCCCACACCTGGCTGAGCCCCAAGGAGGCGCTGGTCCAGGCGAAGAACGTCTATGAGGCGCTCTGCGAGGCCGACCCCGATGGGGCCGATTACTTCCTAGAGAACTATGAAGCGTTGAACGAAACGCTCACCCAGCTGAACGAGGACTATCAGGACCTCACTGAGGGTAACGTATCCACCATAATCGTCTCTCACTCCGCCTTTGGATACGTGGCATATGATTACAACTTCACGCAGGAAGGCGCCATCGGACTGAGCGCTGATGAGGAACCGTCGGTGGCCACGATCACTGCGTTGGTGGACCTGATGACCAATCAGAGCATATACACGGTGTTCACCGAGCCTGGCTTCGCTGACAGCTACGCCAACACCATCGAGAGCACCGTCGAGAGCCAGACCGGTCACGATGTCCAGCTGCTCGAACTGTACCTGATGACGGGCCCAGTGGACGACATGGACTACATCGAGCAGATGTCGCAGAACTTAATAAACCTGAAAATTGGTCTTGGCGTTGCCTGAGGAAATACAGATGGAGAACATAATCGAGGTCCAGGGACTGACGGTCAGGCGCGGCACCACCGAGGCCATCACCAATGCCTCCTTCGAGATAGGGAAGGGGGACTATGTTGGCGTCGTAGGTCCTAACGGCGGTGGCAAGACCACATTGGTCCTGGCGCTCCTGGGGCTCCTGCCCAAGACGTCTGGTAGCATCCGGATATTGGGCCAGGAGATCGAGGGGTTCAAGCAGTGGGACAAGGTCGGTTATGTTTCCCAGTATGCCATCAACTTCGATTCCCAATTTCCTCTGACCGTGAAGGAGCTGGTCGGCCTGGGCCGTGTGAACCAGAAGAACCTAGGGCGCTTCCGCAACAAGGACGACTGGAATGCGGTGGACGAGGCGCTGACGATGATGGGCATATCCGATCTCAAGGAGAAGCGCATCGGGCAACTTTCCGGTGGTCAGCGACAGAGGGCCTTTGTAGCTAAATCTCTGGTGAGCAAGCCCGAGCTGTTGGTGCTGGACGAGCCTGTCACCGGCTTCGATCCGATAACCCAGGAAAAGTTCTTCATGCAGCTCGCCAACCTGAACCAGAAAAAAGGGATAACGGTCCTCATCGTCTCTCACGACCTGGCGGCGGTGTTCTGCCGCATGTCGCGCGTCCTATGTGTCAACCGTGAGGTGCACGGCAGCGCCATCACCGACGGTAAGGTGCCGGACGACCTGCTCAAGAAAGGGTATGGGGAACACTTCCACTTCGCCTTCCACGACCACAGATGCCAGGGGGTGTTCATCGATGAGCAGCTTTAGCCTCCTCGATCTTCCCAGCCTGTTCCAGTACCAGTTCTTCGTATTCGCCCTCGTGGGCGGTGCTCTGGCGGCGATAGTGTCCGCCTGGATAGGTCTTTTCCTCATCCTGAGGAAGGAGTCCATGCTCGTGGACGGTGTGGCGCATACGGCCTTCGGTGGCGTAGCATTAGGTCTTTTCATAGGCATCGACCCCATGCTCGGCGCACTGGCGGTCTCCACGGTCTCGGTCTTCGGCATCACCTACATGAGGCGGAAAGGTCTGGCACAATCGGACTCAGCGATAGCGGTCATGATGGCCATGGGCTTCTCCCTCGGTCTCATAATCATTTCGATGGCTGGTGGATATAACACCGACCTTCTCTCCTATCTCTTCGGTTCGATACTTACCATCGACCAAGGGGACATCTTGGTGCTGGTATCGTTGGCCGTGATCATAATCAGCTTCATGGTGTTCTTTTACAAGGAAATGCTAGCAGTGACGTTCGATGAGGACGGCGCCAGACTGCAAGGAATCCCGGTGAACGCCCTCACCATGGCCTTCAACCTGCTGGTGGCGCTGACCATCGCCTTATCTATACAGGTCATAGGCATCATATTGGTGGTGGCCATGATGGTTCTGCCCGGGCTCACGGCTCTGCAGCTCAAACGGTCGTTCAAGTCGACGCTCATAGCGTCCACGGTGTTCGGCACGCTTGCCGCGGTGCTCGGCGTGATGCTCTCGACGATCTTTGACGTGGCCACGAGCGGAGTGATCGTCTTTACGGCAGCTGGCATCTTCCTGTTCGTCGCCTTTTTCCAACGGCTAGGATGATATTTCCGTTCCAGCATGCGTTCCAGGGCATAGGTAGATGAATGATTATTAATTGCACGCTTTTTGCAACTTTGTTCCATTATACCTTCTAATCATTGAAATTTTTTTTATTTCTACTATTCGAGCCTATGCTGAATGAAACAATGTTGCATTGTGAATTCAATAACCATTATATAGGGTCAAGCGCAGTTAGTGGCGGGGATTAAAAATGGGCTACGAAGATATGTTTCCGCCTATGGATAGCAGGTGGCATGGAAATGCCACCAAGCGCTTCGCAAGCCCCTTCGTGGATAAGCCTCACGACCGCATCGACGTTGACCCGATCATCCTGTCCAACGCCGCTGTGTCCTGCGGTTACACCATAAGGGACTTCTATGAACACCCGACGTTGGGAATTCACTGCGTCGGTTATATATCCCATCTCTTTGACCTGCTACCGGTCACGCACTGGTTCTTCTCATTGCCGTGGGTCACCGAGCTAGGGTTAAAGCTGGTCTACAAAGAGACCTTGCCGCCGATCTCGACCGGGCCGATCTATTCGACCCCAGAGGACGTCGACAAGATGCACATACCCAGCAAGGACGAGTTGATCAAGAAGCAGGGTCAGCACGCTACCGTGCCTCTCTTCTACAACTTGTACGACTACGTGGCGAAGAACCTGCCGATGACCTTGGTTCCGATCTCCTACGGTTTCGACCTTGTAGGTGCGGCGGCCGAACTGATCGGTGTTGAGAACTTCATCATGTGGACGTTCACCGAGCCGGAAGCAGCTCAGAAGTTGGTGCAGAACTACACCGACACCGCCATCAACGGCGCTGAGGCCTTGGCCGACAAGTACGGAATGGCCATGCTGATCGTTGGGTCCGTCTTGGGCAACAACGATATCTTCAGCGATGAAGCTGTCAATGATTACTCTGTGAAGAACATGTACAGGTATGTGGACGGTTGCTTCAAGCACGGCGCCGGACCTCAGATATTCTATCACCTGTGCGGTAACCACCAGACCGACTACAAGATGTTCAAGGATGGTTTGATGTGGTCCCCGTTCACTGTGATACACGCCGGTTACCAGGGCAGGAACCCGTTCCCGTCCAAGCTCCTGAAGGAGACCTTCGAGGACAAGGCGACCTGCATGGGTTCCGTCGACACCAAGCTGATGATCGACAACAACCCGAACAAGGTATACAACCAGGCGAAGGAGCAGTTGCTCCAGGGACGCGACTCCAAGAAGGGCTACATCCTTGGTACCTCCTGCGAGACTCCTCCGTACACCATACCCGGACAGATGTTGGCCTTGGTCAAGGCGGCTAGGGACTTTGGTACCTACGGAACTTGGTGAGGTGATTCAAATGGTACAAGTAACTATACCGGCCGATGTGAAGGAGCTTATCGCGAAGAGGGGCCTGAAGGAAGCTGACGTCTTAGCAGTCGTTAACGACGCCGCCGCCTCCAAGAAGTACATCAAGAAGGGCAACATGGGATTGGCCAAGAAGGTCATCGGAGACCTGACTGTCTACGTCATGTCTGACCTGTCTGGATCCGGCACCGCCGTGGTCAAGACCGCCTACGCCCACAAGATGAAGCTCGGCAAGATCGTCAACGTGATGAGCGAGACCGAGTGGAAGACCGCCGATGGAAAGGCGGTCGCTCAGGGCCACGTCGAGATCGAGTACATGACCGTCAAGAGGAACGGCCCAGCGCTCGTCGACGTCGCAAGCAACGAGGCCTATGTCGAGGAGTACCTCGCCACCAAGACCCTGGCTGCTGCGGAAGGTCTCTTCGAGAAGAAGCGCGCATAAACACATTTCAGGCCGCTAAACGCGGCCTTTCCGTTTTTCATTTTTTATCGTATTGCGAAAGCTCCGTCTCGCGCTGGGCAAAAATAGAATAATGTTCCAGCCCATGCACGATGAACATTGTGGTGAATTGAATGAGCAAGGTCATTGGTCACACTAACGGTCTATGTCCCAAATGCCTGCGGACCATCCCCGTAACCAAGGTGGCGGAGGATGACAAGGTCTACCTGATCAAGGAATGCCCGGAGCACGGCACGGAAAAGGTGCTCATCTGGAGGGGCGTGGACGATTACATCGACATGAACAGGTACGCCGCGGTGCAATCCAAGCCCCTGAAGCTGGCCGTAGCGGAGAAGGACAACTGCCCACAGATATGCGGACTTTGTCCGGACCATGCGCAGCACACCTGCCTGGTCGTGATGGAGATAACCAACGGCTGCAATCTGAAGTGCCCAGTGTGCTTCGCTTCCGCCAACGAGCGGTACAAGTTCAGCCCCTCCATCGAAGTGATCAAGGGGATGTACCAGACCATGCTCGACCACGTGAACCATCCCATCTGCATCCAGATCAGCGGCGGTGAGCCGACCATCCGCGACGATCTGCCAGACATCGTCCGTCTGGGCAAGGAGATGGGCATTGATCATATCGAGGTGAACACCAACGGTGTACGGTTGGCAGAGGACATCGGGTTCCTGCAGAAGATGAAGGACGCCGGTGTCGACTCGTTATACTTCTCGTTCGACGGTCTGCACGGCGACATCTACAAACAGACCTGCGGTCGCGACATACTGGAACAGAAGCTCAAGTGCATCGAGAACTGCGAGAAGGTCGGAATGGGCGTCACTCTGGTCTGCGTGGTCTCACCGAACATCAACCTGGACCGCGTCGGGGAGGTCATCAACTTCGCCAAGTCCAAGGTGCCGACCGTCAAGGGCGTGCACTTCCAGCCTATATCGTACTTCGGTCGTTTCCCCATCACTCCAAAGGACCATGACCGCGTGACCATACCCGATCTGCTGAAGGCGATCGAGGAGCAGACCAACGGCGAGCTGAGGATGGACAACTTCATACCGACCTCCTGCTCGAACGTCCACTGCGACGCCAAGTCCATGTCGGTGGTCATGGAGGACGGTTCCTTGTTCCCGTTGACCAGCCGCGCCCTGGGCCCGCCGAAGGAGACGGCAACGGTGGCGAACAAGACCCGGAAGGAGATATCCGACCTGTGGCGCTTCATCGAGGAATCGTTAAAGGTCGAGGGCGAGGACGAGGGCGTGAACGAATGGGGCGACTTCGTCGACAGGGCGAAGACTAACTATCTCACCGTTTCCACCATGGCCTTCCAGGACGCCTGGACATCCGAGACGGAAAGGTTCCGCAACTGCTGCATCCATACGGTCACACCGGACGGAAAGCTGATCCCCTTCTGCCTGTTCAACATCAACTCTCAGGAAGGGAAGACGTTGTACCGGCACGAGATGTGGTCGAAGTTCAGCGAGAACAAGTGAGAAAGGGGCTCACGCCCCATTTTATTAT